>DATBDF010000191.1:0-15775 GCA_036270075.1 Nocardioides sp. | reverse complement strand
AAGCGCGAGAGGTTGTTGACGCAGACGATGCTGTCGTCGCCCCACTCCCGCGCGTAGGACAGCACGGCGGGATTCGTGCCGCCGAGGTCGAGGAACTCCCCGAGACCGAACGCCGGGTGGCCTCGGCGGGCGTGGATCATCCGGCGCGTCCACTGCAGCAGCGACGAGGAGTCCTCGAGCTGGGCCTCGACGTTGACGCTCTGGTAGCCGTAGACCGGGTCCTGGATGGCGGGCAGGTGCAGCTTGCCCGGGGTGGCCGAGGAGAAGCCGGCGTTGCGGTCGGGCGTCCACTGCATCGGTGTCCGAACGCCGTCACGGTCACCGAGCCAGATGTTGTCGCCCATCCCGATCTCGTCGCCGTAGTAGAGGACGGGGCTCCCGGGCAGCGACAGCAGCAGCGCGGTGAACAGCTCCATCCGGTTGACGTCGTTGTCGAGCAGGGGAGCCAGACGCCTCCGGATCCCGATGTTCGCCTTCATGCGAGGGTCCTTGGCGTACTCGTCCCACATGTAGTCGCGGTCCTCGTCGGTGACCATCTCGAGGGTGAGCTCGTCGTGGTTGCGCAGGAAGATCCCCCACTGGCAGTTGTTCGGGATCGGCGGTGTCTGCTCCATGATCTCCGAGATCGGGAAGCGCGACTCGCGTCGCACGGCCATGAAGATGCGCGGCATCACGGGGAAGTGGAAGCACATGTGGCACTCGTCGCCGTCGCCGACGTACTCACCGGTGTCCTCGTCGCGCTTGCCGCCGAAGTAGTCCACGACGTCCGCCGGCCACTGGTTGGCCTCGGCGAGCAGCACCCGCCCGGGGTAGTGCTCGTCGATGAACCGGCGCACCTGGCGCAGGAGCTCGTGGGTCTCGGGGAGGTTCTCGCCGTTCGTACCGGGCCGCTCGAACAGGTAGGGAACGGCGTCGAGCCGGAAGCCGTCCAGTCCCATGTCCAGCCAGAACGACATCGCCTCGAGCATGGCGTCGAGGACCTTGGGGTTGTCGAAGTTGAGGTCCGGCTGGTGGGAGAAGAAGCGGTGCCAGAAGTACTGCTGGCGCACGGGGTCCCACGTCCAGTTGGACGGCTCGGTGTCGACGAAGATGATCCGCGCCTCGTCGTACATCTCGTCGGTGTCGGACCACACGTAGAAGTCGCCGAAGGGCCCCTCCGGGTCGCTCCGCGACGCCTGGAACCACGGGTGTGACTCGCTGGTGTGGTTCATGACGAAGTCGATGATCACGCGGATGCCGCGCTGGTGAGCGGCGGCGACGAAGTCGCGGAAGTCGTCGACCGTCCCGCACTCGGGGAGGATCGAGGTGTAGTCGGCCACGTCGTAGCCGCCGTCGCGCAGGGGCGAGGTGAAGAACGGCGGCACCCACAGGCAGTCGACCCCGAGCCAGCTGAGGTAGTCGAGCTTCTCGATCAGGCCCCGGAAGTCGCCGGTGCCGTCGGCGTTGGAGTCGCGGAACGACCGCACCAGCACCTCGTAGAAGACCGCCGTCTTGTACCAGTCGGGGGGCCCCTCGATCGGCGCCAGGACCTCGCCGAAGGACGGGGCCGTCGCGACGACGTCCCCGCTCATGCGTTCCGCCGCACGGTCAGCAGGTGGGCCGGCTCGGTGTAGGGGTCGAGCCGCACGTAGTTGTGCTGGCCCCAGTGCCAGTCCTGACCGGTGAGCTCGTCGTGGACCGCCAGGCTGTCGTGCCAGTCCAGACCGATCGCCGGCAGGTCGAGGTGGACCATCGTCTCGCGCGCGGCATGCGGATCGAGGTTGATCACCACGATCACGACGTCGTCGACGCCTCCGGTGGTCGAGGAGGGAGCCCTGGCGCCCGGCTCGAAACCACCCTTGCTGAACACCAGCACGTTCTCGTCGTCGCTGCTGTGGACGACGAGGTTGCGCAGTCGCTGCAGCGCGGGGTGCGCACGGCGTACCTCGTTGAGCTTCGTCAGGTACGGCGCGAGGCTGCGGTCCTCCTTCTCCGCGGCGTCCCAGTCGCGGATCCGGATCTGGTACTTCTCGGAGTCGAGGTACTCCTCGCTGCCCGGTCGCACCGCGACGTGCTCGAACAGCTCGTACCCGGAGTACACGCCCCAGCTCGGCGACCCCGTCGCGGCCAGGACCGCCCTGACCTTGAACGCGGCCGGCCCGCCGTACTGCAGATAGGCGTGCAGGATGTCGGGGGTGTTGACGAAGAAGTTCGGCCGCATCAGGTGGCTGGTCTCGTGCGAGACCTCACGGAGGTACTCCTCGATCTCCCACTTCGCGTTCCGCCAGGTGAAGTAGGTGTAGCTCTGGTGGAACCCGATCGCGCCCAGGCCGCTCATCATCGCCGGACGCGTGAACGCCTCGGCCAGGAAGATCACGTCCGGGTCGGTCCGCCGGATCTCCCGCAGCAGCCACTCCCAGAAGGCGACCGGCTTGGTGTGCGGGTTGTCGACCCGGAAGATCCGCACGCCGTGCTTCATCCAGTGCCGGACGACGCGCAGCACCTCCTTGCAGATCCCGGTCGGGTCGTTGTCGAAGTTCAGGGGATAGATGTCCTGGTACTTCTTGGGCGGGTTCTCGGCGAAGGCGATCGTGCCGTCGGCCTGCGTGGTGAACCACTCGGGGTGAGTGGTGACCCAGGGGTGGTCGGGAGCGCACTGCAGGGCCAGGTCCAGCGCGACCTCGAGGCCGACCTCGTGCGCCCGCTGCACGAACGCGTCGAACTCCTCGAGCGTGCCGAGGTCGCGGTGGATGGCGTCGTGCCCGCCGTCCTTGCTGCCGATCGCCCAGGGTGAGCCCGGGTCGTCCGGGCCGGGATCCAGGGTGTTGTTGGGTCCCTTCCGGTTGACCTCACCGATGGGGTGGATGGGAGGGAGGTAGACGACGTCGAAACCCATCGCCGCGACGGCGTCGAGCCGCTTCGACGCGGTGGCGAAGGTGCCGCTGACCACTCGACCGGTCTTCTTGTCCACGCGGGCACCCTCGGAGCGCGGGAAGAACTCGTACCAGCTGCTGAAGAGCGCGCGCGGCCGGTCGGCGTACAGGGGGTAGGGGCCCTCGACCGTCACCAGCCTGCGGATCGGATGGGCGGCCAGCACCGCCACGAGCTCCGGCGCCTGGAGCGCCGCGAGCCTGGCCTCGACCGGGCGCGTGGTGTCGTACGCCGCGGAGGAGGCGCCCGCGACGACGTCCTTCTCGTGCGGGTCCAGGTCGGGATCGGTGAGCACCTCGTCGAACAGCAGACCACCCTCGGTGAACATCAGCTCCACGTCGACGCCGGCAGGGATCTTGAGCCCGGCGTCGTGCTCCCACGTGGCCAGCGGGTCGGACCAGGCATGCACCTCGAACGTCCAGGCGCCGCCGGTATCGGGCGTGACCCACGCGCGGTAGCGATCGGGCCGGTCGCCGTACGCCGACATCCGCACCGGCGGGCGCCGGGTCCCGTCGGGGGCGACCAGGACGATCTCGGCCCCGAGCCGGTCGTGACCCTCGCGGAAGACGGTCGCCGTCACCGGCAGTGCCTCGCCGACGGTGGCCTTGGCGGGAAGCCTGCCGAGATCGACCAGAGGCATCACGTCCATGACGGGGATACGTCCGACCATGCTCGTCACCCTTCCGAATCGACACTCGCCGTGCAAGGCGAGCGCCGTCGGTCGAGCGTGTCAGGGCGACCGCGCCGTCACCTGCCCGCGCCGTACCCCACGGGCGGGCAGCGGAAGCCTCGCAGGCGTCAGCCCTCGGGATCGATGTCGTCGAGCGGCCGCAGCTCGTCGGCGTACGAGACCGACATCCGCCGCAGGACGCCGTCCTTCCCGAGCGTGTACTGCCCCATCCGCCACAGCGGCGGGGAGTAGGCGTGAACGGACACGCTGCCGCGGTCGCGGCCCACCATCCGGTGGATGTGGTCGGGGCCGAAGCAGTAGGACCGGCCCGCCGGCACGTCGGTGCGCAGGCTGCTGCGCTCGACGGCCAGGTTGTGTTCCGTGACACATCCCTCCACCACCGCGACCGCGCCCGACGAGATGTCGTGGTCGTGCCACCCGGTGTCGTTGGCCGGCGTCCAGCACAGGATCCACACGTCGACGTGGGAGTCGCGGTAGAGGGAGACGTAGTGGCGGTGGTCGTCGTCGTAGGCGACGTGCGGTTGCCAGAGGTCCGGTCGCGCGGCGATGCGGTCGGCGAGCTCGCGGAGCTCGAGCTTGTTCAGGTCGCGCGACGGCAGGCCTGCCAGGACGTCGTCCGGCAGTCCGACCGGTGGGACGACGGGCCTGGCGCCCGAGGCGGAGTCGGGGAGCAGCTGGGTCACGGGGTGAGTCCTTCCAGGAGTCGCCGCGGGTTGCGGACCGCGATGGCGTGGCGCGCCGCCTCGCCGAGATCCAACGCGGCCGATTGGTCGATGGGCTCCGCGTAGGGCCGGTCGCTGCCGAGCACCACGGGGTCGATGCCGAGGGCGCGGGTCAGGTGGTCGACGCCCTGGCGCCCGTACGACGAGGTGTCGACGAACACGCCCGGGTCCACCCGATGCCGTCCGCCGCCGCGTGCCACGAAGCGCTCGTGCTGCAGCGGCGCGAGCCCGGCACCGGCGACGAAGCAGAGGCGCAGGTCGGGCAGGAGGGAGCGTCCGACCACGGTCCACGACCACCATGCGGCCTGCTGCTGCACGACGTACAGGTGCACCGCCGGCCACCACGCGGGCGCTCCGGCAACCCGACCGACGGGACCGGGGTGCACCAGCACCGGGACGTCGAGCTCCTCGCAGCGCCGCAGGATCGGGGCCAGCGACTCCAACGCCGGGGGATCGGCCATCAGGTGGGCGCCGACCTGGAGCCCGGCGAAGCCGTCCTTGACCGCAGCCGTGACCTCGTCCGGATCCGCGTTGCGGTCGGGAACCGAGGCCCAGGCGCGGAACGGCCGGGGGAGGCCGAGCACGCCTTCGTGCCAGGCGTCGAGCAGCTCGGCGCGCTCGTTCGCCGGGAGGCCCTCGATCCCGAGCGGGGTCGACATGGACAGCAGCACCTGCTCGCGCCCGGCGTCGAGCTCGGCGGCCGCCCGTAGCTCGACGTCGTGAGCCCGGGGCTCCACGTCGTAGGGAGGCTCGCCCTCGACGTAGAGCGTCCAGCCGCGCAGCATCGGTGGCCGGCACCGACGGCGGAGTGCGTCCAGGAAGGACGGCGGCCACAGGTGCTGGTGCACGTCGACCGCGCCAGGGGAAGCAGGCACGAGATTCCTTAATAAAGTCAAGCGAATTACTCGACTAAGATAGCGCAGCAGGCAACCGGCGCGGCCGAGCCACGCCGATGTGGCAGAAATTGGAACGATCAAGACCATCTCGGCTACCGTCCTGGGGTGCGCGCCATCCGACGTTTCACGGTCCGTCCCGTCCTGCCTCCAGCCCTGTCCGCACTGGGCGATCTCGCCGGGAACCTGAGGTGGTCCTGGCACCCGCCGACGCAGGACGTCTTCGCCGAGGTCGACCCGCGGATCTGGGAGTCGACCAAGCACGACCCCGTCAGGCTGCTGGGTGCGGTGAGCCCCGAGCGGCTCGAGCAGCTCGCCGGGGAGCAGGCCTTCCTCGACCGCCTGGGGGCGGCCAAGGCCGACCTCGACGCCTACCTCGGCGGTGAGCGCTGGTACGGCCGTCGCGCCGGAGACGAGGCGCCCGTCCGCATCGCCTACTTCTCGCCGGAGTTCGGCATCACCGCCGTCCTCCCGCAGTACTCCGGTGGCCTCGGCATCCTCGCCGGTGACCACCTCAAGGCGGCCAGCGACCTGGGCGTCCCGCTCGTGGGCGTCGGTCTGCTCTACCACGCCGGCTACTTCAAGCAGTCGCTCTCGCGTGAGGGCTGGCAGCTCGAGCAGTACCCCGTGCTCGACCCGGACGAGCTCCCCATCCGCCTGCTGCGCGAGGAGAGCGGCGACCGCGCCCAGGTCTCGATCGCGATGCCCGGCGGGCCCGATCTCCTGGCCAAGATCTGGGTCGCGCAGGTGGGCCGGGTGTCGCTGCTGCTGCTCGACTCCGACGTGGAGGGCAACCCCGACCACTACCGCGAGGTCACCGACCGGTTGTACGGCGGGACCTCGGAGCACCGGCTGCGGCAGGAGATCCTGCTCGGCATCGGCGGTGTCCGCGCCCTACGCGTCCACGCCCGCATCACGGGCGCTCCCGAGCCGGAGGTGTTCCACACCAACGAGGGTCACGCCGGCTTCCTCGGGCTCGAGCGCATCCGCGAGCTGACCGTCGAGGAGGGCGGGCCGAAGCTCGACTTCGCCACGGCGCTCGAGGTCTCGCGCGCCTCGACCGTGTTCACGACGCACACCCCGGTGCCGGCGGGCATCGACCGCTTCGGCCGCGATCTGATCGAGCAGTACTTCGGCGCGGCGGGGCCGGTGGCCGGCGTACCGCTGGAGCAGGTGCTCGCCCTCGGCGCCGAGGACTACACGGGCGGTGACCCGACGGTCTTCAACATGGCCGTCATGGGCTTCCGGCTCGCCCAGCGCGCGAACGGCGTCTCGCAGCTCCACGGGCACGTCAGCCGGGAGATGTTCCACGGCCTGTGGCCGGCGTTCGACGAGGCGGAGGTCCCGATCACCTCGATCACGAACGGCGTGCACGCACCCACCTGGGTGGGCCGCGAGGTCTTCGAGCTCGCGGCGCGGCACGGCATCACCGCCGATGCCGACGAGGACGAGTCGCTCTGGGAGGCCGTCGACAACATCCCGGCCACCGACATCTGGTCGGTCAAGCGCCTGCTGCGCGAGCGGCTGGTGAAGGACGCGCGCCAGCGGCTCCTGAAGTCCTGTCTCAAGCGCGGGGTCCCCGCCGCGGAGTGCACCTGGGTCGAGGAGGCGCTCGACCCCGACGTGCTGACGATCGGCTTCGCACGTCGGGTGCCGTCGTACAAGCGGCTGACCCTGATGCTGCGCGACCCGGAGCGGCTCAAGCGCCTGCTCACCCATCCCGACCGCCCGGTGCAGCTCGTGATCGCGGGCAAGGCCCACCCCGCCGACGACGGTGGGAAGAAGCTGATCCAGGAGATCGTCCGCTTCGCCGACGACCCGGAGGTCCGGCACCGCATCGTCTTCCTGCCGAACTACGACATCGCGATGGCTCAGCCACTCTACCCGGGCTGCGACGTGTGGCTGAACAACCCGCTGCGGCCCTACGAGGCGTGCGGTACCTCCGGCATGAAGGCCGCACTCAACGGCGGCCTGAACCTGTCGATCCTCGACGGCTGGTGGGACGAGTGGTACGACGGCTCGAACGGCTGGGCCATCCCGTCCGCCGACGGCGTCGAGGACCCCGATCGCCGCGACGACCTCGAGGCCGCAGCGCTGTACGACCTGATCGAGAAGGACGTCGCGCCGCGCTTCTACGACCTCGACGAGGACGGCGTGCCGGCGCGCTGGATCGAGATGGTCCGGCACACCCTGAAGTCCCTCGGCCCGAAGGTCCTCGCTACTCGGATGGTGTGCGACTACGTCCGGCAGCTGTACACGCCGGCGGCGGTGACCGGCCGCGCGCTGAACACCGACTACAAGGGCGCGACGGAGCTGGCCGCCTGGAAGAAGGAGGTCCGCGCCGGTTGGGACGAGGTCCGGGTCGAGCACGTCGAGAGCCACGGCGTCGGCGACAACCCGGAGGTCGGCTCGGTGCTGACCGTCCGTGCGTTCGTCGCCCTCGGGTCGCTGACGCCCGATGACGTGGCGGTCGAGGTCGTGCACGGCGTGATCGACGCCGAGGACGACCTGGTCGACTCCACGGTCACCGCGCTCGACCTGACCGACAGCTACGACGGCGGCCGCTTCCGCTTCGACGGCGAGGTGCAGCTCAAGCGCGGTGGCGCGTTCGGCTACACCGTCCGCATCGTGCCCCGCCACAGCGTCCTCGCCGCGGTCTCCGAAATGGGCCTGGTCGCCCTCCCGTAAGCCACCCGGCGTTCGCGTCGTAGACCCCTGACCTGGCGTTCGCGTCACGCGGTAGAGCGCCGACCCGGCGTTCGCGTCACGCCGTACGGCGCCGACCCGGCACCGGCGTCCCGGTTCAGATCTCCTCGACGACCACCACGGTGCAGCCGTCGAGGGTGAGCGACTCGCCGGGCCCGACAGCGGTGCCGACGGGATGGTCGGGGCAGGTCGAGAGCACGACCTGACCATCGCGCTCCCACTCGACCGACGGCATCGTCACCTTCACGGCGTCGACCTCGGCGTTGAGCCAGATCAGGAACGAGCTGTCCCACTCCTGCTCGCCGCGTCGCCCGGGGGAGCGCAGCGGGGAGCCGGTCACGAGCATGCCGACGACCGCGAGCTCGTTGTCGGCCCAGTCGTCGCCGGTCATCTCGCGGCCCTCGGGGTGGAGCCACGTCAGGTCCTTGCGGCCACCCTCGATCGTCGGGCGCCCCTCGAACCAGTGCCGCTGCCGCAGCGCGGAGTGCTCGCGCCGGATCCGCAGCGCGGTCTTGGTGATCTCGTAGACGTCCAGCCACGCGTCGTCGGGGCGCCAGTCGATCCAGGAGACCTCGTTGTCCTGCACGTAGGGGTTGTTGTTTCCGCCCTGCGTTCGGCCGCGCTCGTCACCGGCCGTGATCATCGGGACGCCGTTGGACAGGCAGAGCGTCGCGAGCAGGTTGGCGGCCATCCGCCGACGGCGGATGACGATGTCGGGGTCGTCGGTCTCGCCCTCGACCCCGAAGTTCTGCGAGCGGTTGGTGTACGAGCCGTCCCGGTTCCCCTCGCCGTTGGCGTCGTTGTGCTTGTTCACGTACGAGACCAGGTCACGCAGGGTGAAGCCGTCGTGCGCGGTCACGAAGTTCACCGATGCGTACGGCGAGCGCCCGTCGTCGGCGTACAGGTCCGACGAGCCGGCGAGCCTCGTCGCGACGGTGCGGATGCCGCTGGTGTGGCCTCGCCAGAAGTCGCGGACCGTGTCGCGGTACTGGTCGTTCCACTCGACCCAGGGCGGCGGGAACTCGCCGACCCGGTAGCCGTCCACGGAGATGTCCCACGGCTCGGCGATGAGCTTCACGTGCCGCAAGGTCGGGTCCTGCCCGATGGCGATCATCAGTGGCGAGGCCATGTCGACGGCGTGGCCCGACCGGGACAGCGCCGACGCGAGGTCGAACCGGAAGCCGTCGACGCGCATCTGCGAGGTCCAGTAGCGCAGCGAGTCGAGGATCAGCCGCAACGCGAAGGGATCGGAGGTGTTCACCGTGTTCCCGCAGCCGCTGATGTCCCAGTAGGTGTCCTCGAACGGGTCGCCCGGCTCGCGGTGGTCGACGCGGTGGTAGAACCCGCGGTCGTCCAGTCCGCGGAAGGAGAGCGTCGGACCCGTGACGTCAGCCTCGGCCGTGTGGTTGTAGACCACGTCGAGGATCACCTCGATCCCGGCCGCATGGAACGCCTTCACCATCTCCTTGAACTCGCGGACCTGACCGCCGCGGTCACCGCTCGCCGCGTAGGCACCATGCGGTGCGAAGAAGCCGATCGTGTTGTAGCCCCAGTAGTTCGCCCGGCCTCGCCGCATGACGTGGGGCTCGCTCGTGAACTGCTGCACCGGCAGCAGCTCGACCGCACTGACGCCGAGGTCGCGCAGGTAGTCGAGGACCGCCGGCGTCGCCAGCCCGGCGTACGTCCCGCGCAGGTGCTCGGGCACCCGGTCGTGCAGCGCGGTCATCCCCTTCACGTGCAGCTCGTAGATGACGGTGTCGCGCCAGCGCGTGTACGGACGCCGGTCGTCGCCCCAGTCGAACGCGGGCTCGTGCAGCACGACCCCCTTCGGGACGTACGCCGCGGAGTCGCGGCGGCTGCGTCGCTCGGGCGACCGGACGTCGTACCCGAAGATCGCGGGGTCGTAGGAGAGCTCACCGCTGATCGCCCGGGCGTAGGGATCGAGCAGCAGCTTGTCGACGTTGAACCGCATGCCCAGCTCGGGCGCCCACGGTCCGTCCGCGCGGTACCCGTAGCGCGTCCCCGGGAGGACACCGGGGATCTCGCCGTGCCAGATGCCCAGCGACACCTCCGTCAGGGCGTGGCGCGTCTCCCGGTCGGCGTCGTCGAACAGACAGACCCAGACCTGGGTGGCCTCGGGCGCGCGGACAGCGAAGTTCGTTGCCTCCTCGCCCCAGTCGGACCCGAGCGGCCAGGTACGTCCCGGCCAGACCGGAGCGGTCTCTCCGGGATGGCGCCAGGTTCCAGGGGTCACTCACGACATTGTGTCCGACGGTCGGCAGAATGCTGAGGCATTCCCCACCGATGAAGGAGCGGCAGATGGCGGAGTTCGTGCGGCTCGAGGTCCAGGACGGCGTCGGCACCATCCGGCTCGACCGGCCGAAGATGAACGCCCTCAACGTGCAGGTGCAGGAGGAGATCCGCGCAGCCGCGAAGGAGGCGGGCGATCGCGACGACGTGAAGGCCGTCGTCGTGTACGGCGGAGAGAAGGTCTTCGCCGCCGGCGCCGACATCAAGGAGATGGCCGACATGTCGTACGTCGACATGGTCCGGCGCTCCGGAGCGCTGCAGTCGTCGTTCACCGCGGTGGCGAGCATTCCCAAGCCGGTCGTGGCGGCGATCACCGGCTACGCGCTGGGTGGCGGCTGCGAGCTCGCACTCTGCGCGGACCTGCGGTTCGCCGCCGAGGACGCCGCGATCGGGCAGCCGGAGATCCTGCTGGGGATCATCCCCGGCGCGGGTGGCACCCAGCGACTGGCCCGTCTTGTCGGCCCGAGCCGCGCGAAGGACATCATTTTCACGGGACGGTTCGTGAAGGCCGCCGAGGCGCTGGCGATCGGCCTCGTCGACCGGGTCCTGCCCGCCGACCAGGTGTACGCCGAGGCGCTGACCTGGGCGCGGCAGTTCAGCGGCGCGGCGACGTACGCCGTGCGTGCGGCCAAGGAGGCGATCGACCAGGGCCTCGAGGTCGACCTCACCACCGGGCTGGCCATCGAGCGCCAGCAGTTCGCCGGTCTCTTCGCTACCGAGGACCGCCGGACGGGGATGGCGTCGTTCGTCGAGAACGGACCGGGCAAGGCGCAGTTCCAGGGTCGCTGAGCCGGCCCGGAGAGCCGTCGCGACACGGGCCCACTTCGCCGCCAACCGCCTGCGGGTGCGACACGAGTGTGGGATCCTGCGGGCGGGCAGCTCGGGGGCGACGGGCCGAGGGGCCCTGAACGGAGTTCGGTGATGACGACACGAAGACACGACGTCGACGAGGACGAGGAGTCCGTCGAGACGCCACGGGTGGACCGGTCGGCGCAGGCGAAGGCCGCCGCGAACATGGTGCGCACGCGAGTGGCCCAGGTGGTCTGGATCCTGTGCGTGGTGGCGGCGCTGATCCTCGCCTGCGGGGCGCTCTGCATCGCCCTCAAGGCCAACCCGGACAACGCCCTCGTGAAGTTCTGCGTCGACACCGCCGACAAGCTCGACTTCGGGGTGTTCTCGCGCACGGACGGCGTCGCCCACTGGCCGGGTCACTCGCACGAGGCGCTCACCAAGAACGCATGCATGAACTGGGGCCTGGCCGCCGTGGTCTGGCTGGTCGTCGGTAAGGTCGCCGAGCGGCTCATCCGGCCCAAGAGCGCCTGATCTCTCCGGGTCCGGCGCAATTCACACGACCCTGTTGTCGTGGGACGCTGGCATTTGTCGGGGCGGTGTGATGGGGTGCACTCGCGCGAGGCCGGGGAGCGCCTCGCCACGACCATGACCCCCATGGGAGGGCTTTCATTCACATGTCTCTTCGTTCCAAGCACCTCACGCTCATCGGCGCCGCCGGCGCCGCCGCCCTGACCGTCGGCGCGCTCGCCTCACCGGCGCTGGCCAACGGTGCCGCCTCGGCCAGCTACACGTGCAGCACGCCTCTCGGGGACGCGAAGCCGTCGGCCGTCTACGACGTCGCCAGCGCTCCGTCGACCCTGGCGGTAGGCCAGCCACTGGCGACGACCGCCACGTTCACGCTCGATGCGGACACGACCGCTCTCGCCACGGGCACCCTGGGCTGGTCCAAGTTCAAGGGCACCATCACGACCAAGCCGACCGCTTCGCGTGCCGGGCTAAGCCTGACGATCCCGAAGACCGCGCTGGGCGGCGCCGGTGAGTCGACCGACGCTCACGCGACGGGCTCGACCCTTGCCGGATCCGCGGTCACCAACAGCTTCACCTTCGTCCTGGGGAACATCGGCAAGGTGTCGCTGACCGGGTACGACTCCAGCGGCAAGGAGGTCGGAACCGTCGAGTTCCCGAACTCCGACGGCTCCTTCGGTGCGTGCACCAACGACGCGGGCACCACCACGCTGATGGACGCTGCCACACCGGTGACCGCCAAGATCGTCAAGGACACGACGACGACCAAGGAGAAGGCGTCGTACGCCGCCAAGGCCAAGACTGCCAAGGGCACCGCGACCGTCAAGTCGAGGTTCGGCACCATCCCGACGGGCAAGGTCAGCTTCACCCTCAAGAAGGGCTCCAAGACGATCAAGACCATCAAGGGCTCGCTGAACAAGAAGGGCGTCGCCACGGCCACGTTCAAGGGCGTGAAGGCCAAGGGCAAGTACTCCA
The DNA here is from genome assembly GCA_036270075.1 of Nocardioides sp. Taxonomy (GTDB): domain Bacteria; phylum Actinomycetota; class Actinomycetes; order Propionibacteriales; family Nocardioidaceae; genus Nocardioides. The sequence continues at coordinate 3,251 of DATBDF010000191.1, read as the reverse complement.
TCACGGGCAAGTACGCCGGGAGTGCCAGCCTCAAGGGCTCGAGCGGCAAGGCCAGCTTCACCGTCAGCTGACGTACCGCGATCCGTCTGGACGACCTCATCGCATGACGGCCCCGGCGCCCGGCGCCGGGGCCCGTCACCGCCTCCTGAACGGGTGACCCCTGGCCCGGGTCGGTCCTTGACAGGGGCAACCACGAATGTCAGCGTGGCAACGTTCGCGCTACCCGGGGGGGAAGCCGAAAGGCTGGAGTGCGCTCACTCACCCCCTCCTGGACGTCAAGGTCTCGGAGATTGGACGCGCACACTATGCGCAGGAACTCTTTCGTCGCTCTGCTGGGTGCTGCTGCCCTCGCCGCCTCATGCGTCGCGGCGACAGCAGGCTCCGCCTCCGCCTCCCCACCCCGGTGGTCGATGAGCGTGAAGAACCTGCCGCCCAAGGTTGCCTCCGGCAACGCGATGGGCTACCAGGTGACGATCTCCAACGCCGGCCCCAGCAACATCTCCCAGCTCTACCTGGTCACCCAGACCTCGTCCTCGCCCGCGTACGTGTCCACGCCGTCGCAGGGCTCCTGCCAGGCCGCAGGTTCCGGGCCGCTCGGCTGCACCTTCGGGGCGCTCGGGGCGAAGAAGTCGGTCACGGTCACGGTGGCCTACGCCGGACCGGTCTCGGGCACCTATGACCCGGGCGACCCGGTGTTCCAGGGCAACTCCAACGGGTTGACCTTCAGCGACGGCGGAAGCAGCCACGGTGACACGCTGACCGACCCGAACGAGAGGCCCACCACGATCGCGGTCGGCAACGGCAACTTCGCCGGCGGCTTCTCGCTCGACGGTGCCCAGATCAACACCGACCAGACCCTCAGCGACAGCAACAAGCAGGCGACCATCGTGAAGCCGCCCGCCGCTGCTGCCGACGCGGTCGTGACCGCCGAGGACGGACCGCTGGTCAGCTTCACCTGCAAGAGCGTCTGCAGCAAGGCGTACGGCGAGTGGTCGGCGATCAACGTGAACAACGGCCAGGTGTTCGGCAGCTTCTTCTCCGTCACCGTCCTGATCCGCGCGACCGACCTGCCCAACAACCTGGGTCAGCTCCAGCTCGCACATGTGCTGGACAACGGATCGGTCCAGGTGCTGAAGCAGGGGTGCGGGGCGACGCCCCAGAACTGCATCCAGGTGGGCTACACCGACTCCACGCAGAAGGTCGTCCAGGTCGTGGCCTGGATCAACCAGAACGGCGGCGTCCGGGTCACGCGCCCGTAGGGGGTGACCCAGCCGAACTAGTCGGCCGCTGGTGCCAGCTCGTCGAGACGACGGCTGACTCCGGCGGCCGACGTCACGTCGCCCTTGCGCTCGTAGTGCGCGAACGCCTGCTGGAGCGACCGGTGCGCCGCGTCGGGCTGACCGACGGCGTGCTGGACCTCGCCCAGGTCGTACCAGGCATCACCGCGCAGCGCGGGGTCCGCCGTGGTCTCGGCGAGGTCGACGGCACTCTGCGCGAGCTCGGCGGCACGCTCGGGGGAGGAGTCGGCCAGGAGGCGGGCCCGTGCCGACCGCCACAGCACCTGGCTCCACGTGTCGTCGGCCTCCGAGAGTGCCTCGGCGAGCACGACGTACCCCTCCGCCTCGGCGGCGTCCCCGCGGAGCAGCAGCACGCGACCGAGCATCCCCGCGACGGTCGAACGGAAGTAGCGCTCGCCGAGCTCGGCCAGATCGGCGTCGTCCCGGCGGAGCAGAGCTTCGGCGGCCTCCAGATCACCGGCGAGCATCTCCACCTTGGCCGACTCGATGGACGTGGAAGCGGCCTCCCGGCTGACCCCGAGCTCGGCGAGGAGCTCGTCAGCCCGGTGGTACATCGCCCGGGCCTGGTCGAAGTCCCCCTGCATCGCCCACAGCTTGGCGATCGCGCCGCACACCATCGCCTCCGCCCAGTGGTCACCCGCCACCTCGGCCAGGCAGCGCTCGCAGGTCGTGAGCGCCTCGGGGACGGGGGTCGTCCCCAGCACGGCCGCCACGGCGTACGTGCTCGCGCCCTGGCGGACCAGGCTGTCCTCGCCCGAGGCGGTGCCCTCCTCCATCTCGTGCTCCGCGGCGTCGGCGAGCGCGTCGTAGTGGCCGGCGTTGCCGTGGATCCAGGCCAGGACGCGCCAGGCCCGCGCGGCGCCGCCGTGGTCACCGAGGTCGACGAGGGAGTCACGCAGGTGCTCCGCCTCTGCGAGTGCGGACGCGTGGTCGGCCTCGCCGCCCAGGAGCTCGAGGACGACCTGCCGGATCCGGATGCGCGCCTCGAGCCGGCGCTCCCCGCTGTCGGCGGCCGCCTTGCGCGAAGTCCGGAGCAGCTCGGCCGCCTCCTCGACGCGTGACATCGCCGTCAGCGCCTCGCCGAGGTCCGGGACGAGCTCCAGGCGGGCGGGATCGTGCACCTCCAGGAGGTCTACCGACCGTTGCAGCAGGTTCGCCGCGGCGGGCATGTCGGAGCGGTCCAGCGCGCGTTTCCCCGCGCCGGACAGCTTGCCGGCGGCGCGCCGCGCCAGGTCGCGACCGTGGTCGTCGAGGGGCCCGAGCTCGCGGCGGTACCGGACGGCCTGCTCGAGGTGGTAGCCCTGGATCTCCTCGAACTCGGTCTCGCGTCCTCGTTCGCGGTTGACGCGCTCGGCCCAGGCGACGAACTCCTCGTGGTACGTCGCACGCGCCCGCTTGAGCAGGCTCTGGTACGTCGCGTCCCGCACCAGGACGTGGTGGAAGCGGTACGCGCCGTCCTCACCGGACCCGGCCGCCGGGTGCACGAACTGCTTGGTGGTCAGGGTCTTCAGGTGTCCGTCGACGGCCTCGCGCAGCACGGCGGGGACGAGGTGGTGCAGGGCCGGCGGGGGGAAGTGCAGGCCGATGACCGAGGCCGGCTCGATCACCGCGCGCTCCGACGTGGACAGGGCGTCGAGCCGGGCTGACAGGAGCGCCGCGATGGTCGGCGGGACCACGACGGCATCGTCGTCAGCGGCGTCTCGGCCGCGCAGCATCGAGACCAGCTGCTCGAGGTAGAGCGGGTTCCCCTCGGAGGCCGTCACCACGCGCTGCCTCGTCTCGGGGGAGAGCCGCGCCTGTCCGAGCAGCTGGTCGATGATCGACTCGACGGCTTCCGCCCCGAGTGGCGCGAGCTCGATCCGTCGTTCCGGGTCGAGGCCTCCCCACCAGTCGGGATGCTCCTCCGCGACCTCCGGGCGCGCGGTGCACAGCAGCAGGATCGGGGCGGGGGTG
>DATBDF010000190.1:0-15157 GCA_036270075.1 Nocardioides sp. | reverse complement strand
GTTCCGGATGAAGGTGACCCACTCGCCGAGCTCCCAGCCGATCGCCAGGACCGCTCCGAGTCCGGTGACGAGGAGCGCCATGGCCCAGTCCGGTGTCACGTCGCCGGCGACCAGGAGACCGAGGCCCGCCAGCAGGGGGAGCCAGTTGACGTAGTGGTTGGCGTCGTCCCACCACTCCACGGTGTCGTAGAGGTTCAGGCTGTTCCCGGTCACGTCGATCAGGAACGGCAGCATGACCAGCGTGAACGCGGCGTACGGCGGTGGCAACGCGCGGTCGCGCCGGCCGACGAACAGCCACCAGAGCACCGGGGCCAGGAGCATGAGCGCGGGATAGGCGAGGAGTCGTGCGCCGAACGCCTTGTCGGCGAAGCGGTCGATGCCCGGCCACCACTCCGCGATCGCGAGCTGGGCGACTGTGGCGACCAGGACGACCGCGGGCACCCACCACCCGACCCCGGACGTGCTCCGCACGGCGACCGGCTCGGCGGGCTCGGTCAGCACGGTCTCACCCCGGTCACGGGTCTCATGGGCCTCATGATCGCGTGCCGGGGGCGCCCGGTGTCACCATGAGCCCGTGCGCGACACGGTGTACGACGCGATGGGTGGGGCCGACGACGTGCTGAGGCTGGCCCACGCCTGGCATGCGCGGGTGCTGGCCGATCCGGTGGTCAGCCATGCGTTCAGCCACGGGTACCGCGCCGATCACTCCGAGCGGTTGGCGGCGTACTGGGGCGAGCAGCTCGGCGGGCCGCCGGCATTCACCGGCGACCTCCGCGGAGACCACAGCACCGTGCTCCGGATGCACTCGGGGAACGGCGTCCATCACGAGATGGACCGCCGGGCCGAGGCATGCTTCGCGCAGGCACTCGACGACGCCGGCATCCCGGACAGCCCCGAGCTGCGCCGGACCCTCCTCTACTGGTTCCACTGGGGCGTCGAGGTCATGGACTCCCACCCGGACACGCCGGACGACGTGCCCGACGACCTGCCGTTCCCGCGCTGGTCCTGGGACGGCCTCGTGACCTGACGACCGACCCGGGTTGGCAACCGATCGGAAAAGTGATATCAAAGTGATAGCACTTTTCTCAGGTCAGGAGGACACCATGTCCGACATCCAGCCGGCCACGCCCACGTCGCCCGCTTCCACCCCGGTCGGTCACCAGGGCGCACGCGTCGAGATCAGGCAACGCCACGCCCTCGCCGTCAACGGGTGGCTGGGTGTGGTCGTGCTCGCCCTGTGCGTCGGAGCGGTCCTGCTCCTGATGGGCGGGTCGTCCGGGTGGCTCTGGCTGCCCATCGTGGTCTTCGTCCTGGTCGCGGCGTCGCTCGTCGTCGTGCCGCCGGGCCAGACCTCGGTCATCCAGTTCTTCGGCACCTACGTCGGCACCGTGCAGCGCACCGGCTTCTGGTGGGTGCTCCCGCTGACGATCCGCCATCGGGTCAGCGTCCGGGTGCGCAACTTCGAGACCAACCGCCTGAAGGTCAACGACAGCGACGGGAACCCCGTCGAGATCGCGGCCATCGTCGTCTGGCAGGTCGCCGACACCGCGCGTTCGACGTACGCGGTGGACGACTACGAGAACTTCGTCTCCGTCCAGTCCGAGTCGGCGCTCCGCCACGTCGCGAACACCCATCCGTACGACGACGCCGAGAACCGGGAGACCTCGCTGCGTGGCTCCACCGACATCGTGGCGGGCGAGCTCGCCACCGAGGTGGCCGAGCGCGTGTCCATCGCCGGCGTCGAGATCGTCGAAGTGCGGATCTCCCATCTCGCCTACGCCCAGGAGATCGCGCAGGCGATGCTGCGGCGCCAGCAGGCGAACGCCGTGGTCGCGGCCCGCACCCGGATCGTCGAAGGTGCGGTCGGCATGGTCGAGCTGGCGCTCGCCCGGCTGGCCGAGCACGACGTCGTGGATCTCGACGAGGAACGGAAGGCGAGCATGGTCAGCAACCTGATGGTCGTGCTGTGCGGTGACCAGCCGCCCTCGCCGGTCGTGAACACCGGCTCGCTGTACACGTGACGGGCGAGACCGACCGGTGAGCTCCCGGCGCCAGGTCCTGCTGCGCATCGACCCGGCCGTCCACGACGCGCTGATGCGGTGGGCCGACGACGAGTTCCGCAGCCTGAACGCGCACGTCGAGATGCTGCTGCGCACGGCGTTGACCGACGCGGGCCGGATGCCGGCGAAGGCCGGTCCGCTGCCACGTCGCGGGAGACCGTCGGGGACGTCGGAATGACGCGAGAGCGACGTCACATCACAGCGATTGGAACGATCCAAGAGAATCGGTCACACTGGAGTCATGGCTCCTTTGACCGACGACCTGAACGCCCTCCACGACGGCTATGTCGAGGCCGTGAACATGGCCGTGGCTGCCGACGACCTCGGGCGCGCCGAGCGCCTTGCGGCGGAGTACGAGGCGGAGGCGGCCGGGATGATCGCCGCCCAGGACGGCGACACCGACCTCCTGCCGCTGCGCCGTCCGCAACCGGCCGACTCCGGACTCCGAGCGCTGGTCCGGCGGCTCACCCCGCACCGGGCCGCCTGAGCCTGGCCTCAGATCAGCACGATCACCAGCAACAGCGCGACCAGCGCCAGCGCCACGGTCATCACCACGCCGAGCCCGAAGGCCGGGAGAGGCTGACGCAGACGCATGGCGCGCTCCACGCGTGCCCAGCGCACCAGCGCGAACACGCAGATCAGGCCACCCAGCGCGAGGAGCGCGACCACGAGAACCGTGCGCACCCACCCGGTGCTGGGGACGGCGAGGGCGTGCAGGGCGACGCCGCCGGCGAACATCGCCAGCGCGGTGCGCACCCACGCCAGGAACGTCCGCTCGTTGGCCAGCGAGAAGCGGGGGTCCGGTTCGTCGCCCGCGTCGTACACCCAGCGCGGCTGCCGCGTCGTCACAGCGCACATCGTGCCCCATTGCACGTGCGCCCGGGTCGGGCGGTTCCTGCCCCGCCGACCTGCGGCGGACGGTAGGTTCCAGGCGGCCCGGGCTTCGGGTCGGGACATGGTGGGGGAGCGGTGGCTCGACGAGCAACGTGGTCTGTCACGTGTGCGGTCGCGGGTGGCCTCGTCGGCGCCCTGCTGCCGGCCGTGGCAGTCGATGCCGTGGCGGCGCCGACCCCTCCGCGAGCGCCGGGGACCATGACCGTCGACGTCCCGACCTTGCTGTCGCCCGACTCGTTGCGAGCGGTGCTCCCGACCGGTGGGACGGTCGCCTACCGGCTGCCGTCGTTGCCGGTCGGGGGAGTCCGCGTCCTCGGCGACTGGAACGGCGACGGCGTGCAGACGCCCGGCATCTTCGACGACGGACAGTGGCAGCTGTGGAACCAGGTGCAGCGCGTCAACAACCCGCCGGTCACGACGACGTTCGGGCAGCCCGGCGACGTCCCTGTGACCGGTGACTGGAACGGCGACGGCATCACCGATCTCGGGGTGGTCCGCGGCGCGGAGTGGCTCCTCGCGCTCGGTCCCGTGCCCGCGGGCGGGCCGCCGCAGGTGTGGCGCGACCTGACGTTCGGCGACGGCAACGGCGAGCCGGTGACGGGGGACTGGGACGGGGACGGGACCGACGGGATCGGCACGTTCCGTGAGGGGAACTGGACCCTCGCGAACTCCGTCGACGCCCCCACCGCGACGACCTCCGCGGCGTACGGTGCGCCGGGCGACCTGCCCGTGGTCGGGGACTGGGACGGCGACGGGACCGACGGGATCGGTGCCGTTCGCGGGAGCACGTGGTATCTCAGCAACCGGGCCGTGGCGCCCAAGACGGTGTCCCGCCCGACGTTCGCTCCTCGGCCGGGAGAGACGCCGGGCGCGTGGCAGGTACGCTCCGCGCCCGATGCGGCGTCGTGTCCGACCGCACGGAGGTCGCGCGCCGGCCGCGCCTCCTGGGTCGCGCCCAGCACCGTCCTCGGCGCCGACGTCGCCGGGGGCGTCGGCGCCACCGGGCGCCGGGTCCGCGACTCGCTCGAGACCGCCGAGCGCTACCTGCTGCGGAGCCAGTACGACGCGAAGTGGCGCGCGACGCGTGGGCGGCCCTATCTCGACCTCCTCGACGGGCCCGGCACGGACGAGCTGGCGATCCGACTGCCGGCGATGTCGGCCCTCACGGTGGCGATCGGCCTCACCACGGGCGCCTACGACGCGACGACGATCGGCCGGACCCGCGCAGGCGCCGTCCGCTACGTCGACCAGCTGGTCCGCTCGATCGCGTGCTCGCACGTCTCGGTCAGCCCGGGCGGCTGGGGACGCGGCTGGGAGACCGCGCACTGGGCGATGCTGGCCGGGGTGGCGGCCTGGCTCGTGTGGGACGACCTGACCCCGCAGACCCGGACCGACGTGACGTCGATGGTGGTCGACGAGGCGGACCGGCTGACCAGCCAGGCGGTGCCGTACTGGGGGCTGCCCGACGGCACCATCGTGACCCCGGGCGACACCAAGGCCGAGGAGAACGCGTGGAACTCGTCGTTGCTGACCTTCGCCGCCGCGATGATGCCGAGCTCACCGCGAGCCGCAGCCTGGCGGGCCCAGGGCGCCGAGCTCGCCGTGGCGGCGTTCGCCACGCAGTCCGACGACTCCTCGGCGAGGACCGTCAACGGAGTGCCGCTCTCCTCACGTCTGCAGGGCTTCAACGCCTACCCGAACGGCACGGTGGAGAACCACCAACGGATCCACCCCGACTACGCCAGCGCCATCCAGCTGCTCTGGTCCGCGGCCGACCTCGACCGACTCGCGCGGCAGCGGGTGCCGCAGGCGATGTTCCACAACGCGGGGCTGGTCTACTCCGCCTTCAGCACGGTCACCTACCAGGCCGGCGCCGCGAGTCCCGCGGGCGGCACGTACACGCCGCCGGGAGGAAGCGTCTACCTCCCCGGCCACAGCTCGATCTACTACCCGCAGGGGGACGACTGGGGTACCGCCCGTCGAGCCCACTTCGTGAGCCTGGATGCGCACGCCTCGGTGTACGCCGGCTACCTCGACGCCACCGGCTGGCCGGCTCGCCGGGCCCTGGCCTGGCACGAGAAGGGACAGCAGGAGCTGGTGCAGAGCAGTGGGACCAACGACGGTCGCACCTACTCGGTCGACCCGACGGTCGCGGCGCAGCAGGACACCTACCCCGGCCGCGAGGAGTACGCCGCGCAGAACCTGGCCACCGCCTGGCTCGCGCTCTACATCGGCCAGATCGGCATACCCCGGCTCGACCGCAGCACGCTGTCGGTCCCGGTGGCGACCGACCGGGCGCCGACGGCACCCACGTCCAGGCTCCTGGGTCCCTGATCGATGCCTGTGCTCGTCGTCGGTGCCGCGATCGTCCGCGACGGCAGGCTGCTCACCGCCCGCCGTACGACACCCGAGGAGGCGGCCGGACGCTGGGAGCTCCCCGGCGGGAAGGTCGAGGCCGGTGAGGACCCGGCCGACGCGCTCGTCCGCGAGATCGCCGAGGAGCTGGGCTGCGGGGTGACGGTCGAGGCCTGGCTCGAGGGTGAGCAGCCGATCGGGTCGACGCGCGTCCTGCGCGCGGCCCGGTGCCGGTTGGTGGACGGCGAGCCGCGCGCCGCCTCCGACCATGACCGGCTGCGTTGGCTCAGACCCGGCGAGCTCGACGACGTGGACTGGCTGGAGCCCGACCGACCCTTCCTGCCAGAGCTGCGGCGTGTCCTCCTAGGGTCGGGAGCATGAGCGACCTCCCCGCACGGCGCATGCTCCTGGTGCACGCCCACCCCGATGACGAGACCATCGGGACCGGCGCGACGATGGCGAAATACGTCGCGGAGGGCGCCGGCGTGACCCTGGTCACCTGCACCGGCGGCGAGCGCGGCGAGATCCTGGTTCCGGAGCTCAGCCACCTCGCCCACGACCAGGAGGACAAGCTCGCCGAGCACCGACAGGGAGAGCTCGCCGAAGCGATGAGGGCGCTCGGCGTGACCGACCACCGCTTCCTCGGCGGCTTCGGGCGCTACAGCGACTCGGGCATGGCCTGGCACGAGGACGGCCACGCCGTGGTCGGCGACGACGTTCCCGACAACGCGTTCTGGAACGCCGACCTCACCGAGGCCGCCACGCTGCTCGTGGAGGTGATCCGCGAGGTGCAGCCCCAGGTGGTGGTGACCTACGACCAGTTCGGGAACTACGGCCACCCCGACCACATCCAGGCCCACCGGGTGGCGACCTACGCGGTCCACCTGGCCGCCGTGCCGTCGTACCGTCATGACCTCGGCGAGCCGTGGGAGGTCGCGAAGATCTACTGGGTGTCGAGGGCCGAGAGCAGCTGGCGGCGTGGCCTCCGGGCGCTGCGAGACGCGGGCGACACCACGACGTTCGAGGGTCTCGATCCCGACGGTCCCCTCCCGATGGCGACGCCGGACGCGGACCTCGCGGCCGAGATCGACGCCTCGGAGTACGCCGACCGGAAGAAGGCGGCGCTCCTGGCTCATCGCACGCAGATCGAGGTGGACGGGCGCTTCTTCGCGCTGTCCAACCACCTCGGTGACGAGGTGCTCGGGATCGAGGCCTACCGGATCGCCCAGGGCCGCCGCGGAGAGCTCGGCCCGCGGGGCCTGGAGACGGACCTGTTCGCCGGCCTCTGATCCGGGCGAACGTCGATCGGCGCGTTTCCCCTCGCGACGCCCCTCGCGCTTCTAGCATTTTCCCGTGGCGCGCTCGACCCGGCGAGACGATCGACCCGGCCCCGAGAGCGAGGGCGGCCGGGTCGTCCTCGCGCTCATCCTGGGCCTGGCGCTGCTCGCCGGCGGTGTCTACCTGGCGGCGTACGTCGCGGCCGGCGACAAGGTCCCGGTCGGGACGACGATCGCCGGCGTCGACATCGGCGGGAAGGACCCGACGACGGCCATGGACGTCCTGCGCGACGGGCTCGCCGGCCGCGCGGACACGCCGTTCACGGTCAGCGTCAACGGTCACACCCAGCAGGTGCCGCCCGGCGATGTCGGACTCGGCGTCGACTACTCGGCCTCGGTACGCAACGCCGGCGCCGCCCGCAGCTGGCGGCTCTCGCGGCTCTGGGCGTACTACACGTCGGGCACGTCCTTCCGGCCGGTGGTGACGCTCGACCAGCGACAGCTCGCCTCGCTGCTGCAGCAGCTCGACCTGACTGCCGGGCAGCACCCGCGGGACGGGTCGGTGGTCTTCGGGCACCAGACGTTCACGGTCCGGCAGCCACGGCCGGGACTCGTGCTCGACCCTCGGTCGGCGGGGACCGCGTTCTGGAACGCCTACCTCACCGACGACCCGACCGTGCAGCTGCAGATGTCGCCGATCCCGCCCACCATCGACGCCGCCGCGATCAACCGGTTCGTACGCCGCTTCGCGAACCCGGCGATGGCCTCTGCGGTGGAGCTCCACTTCGGCGACTCCGTGGTCCGTCTCCCTCCGTCGGTCTACGGCGACCTCCTGGGTGCCCGACGCGTCGGCCACCACCTGGAGCCGACGGTGCGAGCGGCCGCGCTCGCGCGACTCGCCGAGCACCAGCTCTCGGACGCCGAGCTCGACCGGCCGAAACCCGCCACCCTCGCTCTGAGCAACGGGCAGCCGCGCGTGGTGCCTGCCCGGCCCGGCGTCAGGTACACCCCGCACGACGTCGGGGCCGCCCTGATGCGTGCGATCACGTCCCGAGACCGTCGCGCGCAGGTGCACCCGACGCCGGCGAAGGCGTCGTTCACCGCCGCCGACGCCCGTGCGCTCGGCATCAGGCGGCAGCTCGGCTGGTTCACGGTGCGTCTGCCTCGAGGCGGGGACGACGGCGCACTGGCGTCCGCGGTCCAACGGCTCGACGGCACCGTGCTCAAGCCGCACCAGTCGCTGTCACTGCGCGGCCTTCTCGGACGGGGCACCCCCGAGACGGCGAGTGGCGACGCGCTGGCCACCGCGCTGTTCAACTCCGCGTGGCTCGGCGGCCTGCAGGTGACCGCCCACGCCACCTCGCCGTCGTACACCGGGCACACACCGGTCGGGCGCGACGCCTCGATGCGCGACGGACATGACGTGGCCTTCACCGACAACACGCCGTACGGCGTGCTGGTCTCGGTGGTGGCGGGACGCTCCACGCCATCGCACCACGGCTCGCTGACGGTGACCCTGTGGTCGACGCCGCAGTGGAAGATCACGTCGACGCACGGCGACCGTACGGACGTGGTGGCCGCCGGCCGCGAGGTCCGCCACGGGGAGCACTGCACGGCACGCGACGGACGCGACGGCTTCCGGGTGACCGTGACCCGTAGCTTCGCCCAGGGCAGTGCGGTGGACCACACCTCGTCGTACACCGCGAGCTACGTGCCGGTCGACGCCGTGGGGTGCAAGGCCTCGCGTCACCACGCTCGTCGCCACTGAGCGCGCGCGTGCCTGCTACTTCCGATGGCTCATCCGGTACCCCACGATGACGCCGCCCCCGATGATGACGAGGAACACCAGCGCGAGGATCAGGTAGACGCCGGCGGACCCGATCATGACGACCATCGTCTGCACCTCTTTCGTCGACGGTGACGACGATGCGGGATCGGGCCACTCCGGCGCCTCACCCGGAGTGGACCAATCGCCGTCGGACGGGTCTCCAGACTCAGCGGATGCCGGCTGCGTCGTCCAGCGCCTGGAGCAGGTCGTGGGCGGCGATCTCGACCTGCTTGTGCCGCCACTCCGACGCGCGGTAGACGCAGGCGATCAGGGCCGTCCGGTGCACCCGTCGGAAGTCGCCGTACACGAAGGCGTGACGCGCCTTGGTCTCCTCGCCCGCACCCTCGGTGAGGCCGAGGTGCCACGCGCCGTACTCCTCCCAGGTGTGGTTCGCCAGGTAGGCGTTCTGCGCGGCTGCACTCGGCTGCACCTCGCCCCAGTCGCTCTCGAGGACGTACTGCTTGGCCTCGATCAGCTCGCGGCATCGGGTGACGGCGTCCGGGTTCACGTCGTAACGGGCCATGAGGGCACGTTACGGCGCGAGTCGGTGCAGGTCCCGGGGGAACAGCGTGACCTCGCGGATGTTCGCCGCCTCCACGAGCCGGCCGACCCAGCGCTCGAGGCCGATGGCGAAGCCGCCGTGCGGAGGGATGCCGCGTCGGAACGCTTCGACGTACGTCGCGTACGGCTCGTAGGGGTAGCCCCGCTCCTCGAGCGTGCGCACGTAGTCGTCGTATCGGTGGAGTCGCTGGGCACCGCTGACCATCTCGATGCCGCGGAAGATCAGGTCGAAGGCCCTGCTCCAGGAGGGGTCCGCCGGGTCGGGGTGGCTGTAGAACGCACGGTGAGCGGTCGGGTAGCCGTCGACGAGCACGAACGCGGAACCGTGCTCGCGCATCGCCCAGTCACCGAGCGCACGCTCGTGCGCCGGGCTCAGGTCCGGCTCGTCCGCGGGCGCCCCGGCGATCTCGAGAGCGTCCCGGAAGTGGAGCGTCGGGATCTTGTCGGGGACGACGGGGAGCTCGATGCCGAGGCGCTCGACCGCGGGCGCGGCGTACCGGCGCAGACCGTCGACCATGCCGGCGACCACGTCGCGCAGGCAGTCCATGACCTCGTGATGGTCCTCGACGAAGCCGAGCTCGACGTCGAGCGAGACGTACTCCGCGAGGTGGCGCACCGTGTCGTGCGGCTCGGCCCGGAACACCGGCCCGACCTCGTACACGCGCTCGAAGACCCCGACCAGCTGCTGCTTGTAGAACTGCGGACTCTGGGCCAGGTACGCCGGTCGGCCGAAGTAGTCGACCTCGAACACGTTGGCGCCGCTCTCGGTCGCCTGCTCGACCAGCTTGGGGCTGTGGACCTCGGTGAAGTCCTGGGCGTCGAGGGTCTCGCGGAACCCGCGCAGGCTGGCGGCGGCCAGCTCCCACTTGGCGCGCTGGACAGGATGCCGCCACGTGGTGGCGGCGTGGTCGAGCAGCGTGGGCAGGCCGGTGTCGAGGTTCGGGCGCCAGAGCTCGACGGCCGGGGTGTCGGCGGGCTCGCTCAACGGCGTCACCGTCGCGTCGGTGACCTCGACGCCTCCGGGCGCCTGCTCGTTGGCGGTGGCCGTGCCGACGACCTCGACCGGCGTCTCCTCCGGGGGCAGGTCGGCGCCGGCCGGGAGCACCACCTGGGCCAGCCCGGTGCGGTCGCGGACCACCAGGAAGGTGACCTTCGCCAGCTCGCGCCGGCGGTGGACCCAGCCCTGCAGCCGGACCTGCTCCCCGGGCGTGGCCCCGGGGAGTGCGGATGTGAGTGTGCGTCTCATGTTTCCTCCAGTAGCGGACTGCCCTGGAGGTGTGGGCGGGGGCAAGGTCGCTGTGCCACCACACCTTCGCCGGTCTCGCTCTGTTGCTGGCCGGCCTCTCGCTGTCACGTCGTACGCACGGACCGTCGCCTCTCTCCCGGCTCGGAGGGGGTTCGTCACGCCCCGCGACGGTCGACAGAAATCCTACGGCGCCGGTCACACCCCGGACGAATCGATTCGCGGACCTCGTTCGACGCACGCAACCTCGGGTAGGTGGCTCTGGTGGTTGAGGAGGTCGTTCCACGACCGTCTCGGAGCCTGGCTTCCGGTGGTTCAGGGGGTCGTTCCACGACCGTCTCGGAGCCTGGCTTCCGGTGGTTCAGGGGGTCGTTCCACGACCGTCTCGGAACCTGGCTTCCGGTGGTTGAGGAGGTCGTTCCACGACCGTCTCGAAACCCCCTGGCACGCCCGCAACGCACGGGCGGCCAGGGTCGTGCTCGGGGTTCAGGCGTCCTCGACCGGCGGGACCAGGTGCAGCCCGGTCACCTGGTGGCCCTGCGGCCCGCCGAGGTCCGGATCCGACACGAGCACCAGGTGGCAGTCGTCGATGTCGAGCGCGGCGGTCGCTTCGCGGACCGCGCTGTGGAGCGACTCGAAGGTGCCGACCCACTCACCGTCCACCTTGAGGTTGTAGCCGACGTCGGACGGTTCGGAGGGATGCCAACCCTCGATCACGCGCACGCGACCGGACTCATCGACCCAGCGGCGCGGGTTGCGATTGACATCGCTCAGCATCGGCCCAACCCCCTCCCCGCAGCGTAGGGGCTCGCCCCTGCGCGCGTAGGCCGTTTGCCGGTGTTCGTCCGACGGCACCGGGACCTCACCGCGTCCACGTGTTCGCCCCCGGCACGGCCGGGGTTCGCGGCGCGAGCGCGCGGCCGTCGTAGGAATGACAACGCCCGCCTGGCGGGGGTCCAAGGCGGGCGCTGACATGGAGTGCGAAGCCCGCCAGGGATCGAGCCGCCGGCGGGCTTCGCTGTCCCCGATGTTGTCCCGCAAGGCTTGAAAGACCCTGAAGTGGATCCCAACGCTCGCTGTGAAGCCGGCCCGTCCGAGGGAGCACTCCGAGCACCCCCTCCGCAGCGGTGGAGGTACACCAACACGTGCCCGGTCCATCGCGCTGGGAGGATGGGCGCGTGATCGTGACCGTGCGGGTCCCGGAGTGGGGGCTCGCCGAGTCCGGGCGCGTCCTGGAGGTCGGTGACGAGATCTCGTCCCGGTCATGACCCGGGGCTCAACCCGGGAGGTCCTCCGGACGCTTCGTGGCGAGCTGGCCCTTGAGGAGCCCCGTGGACTGCCCGACCTCGATGAGGTAGCCGTCGGGATCCCGAAGGTAGCAGCGGATCTCTGCTCCGCGGTCGATCGGCGGCGTCACGAACTCGGCCCCCTTGGCCTTCCACTCCTCGTAGCAGCCCTGGATGTCGGCGACGCGCAGGTTCAAGAAGATCGAGGTCGTGTCCCCGGGCTGGTAGTCGACGACCGAGATCCCTGGCTTGTCGGGGGTGGGTGGTCCGCCGGGGTTCATGATGATCCAGGAGTTCGAGAGCTTGACGATGCACGGGTTCTCCTCCAGGACGACGCTGCCGCCCAGGACGCGTGAGTAGAAGTCCCGGGAGCGCGCAACCTTCCGGACCGTGATGAAGATCGTCGCGAGGAAGCCCTCCTCGGGGGTGGGCAGGTTGTCGTAGTCGATGAAGGGGGTGGGCTCGGTCATGGGCTGTTCCGTTCCGCAACACCGAGGACCGGGAATCTCGTGCCTGGTTCAGGACCGCCGCCCCGTCCTCGAGAACTGTGGCGAACGCCCACGGCAGGGAGTCGCAGACCCTCCGTCACGGGCGTTCGTCGGTCTCTCATCTAGTGGTTCGCGGCCTCCTTGGCTCGTTCTTCGGCGTTGACGCGCGCGTCGATGGCGTCGAGCACCGCGAGCCTCGCGCTGTCAACAGCCCAGGCGGCGTAGTCGATGGCATCGAAGGCGTCCTGCTCCGCCCAGTCAGCGTCCCTGGCCGCCATCTTCGCGTCGTGCTCGGCGTTGCGCTGGTCGACCTTGGCCTTGATGTCGTTGAACTTGGAGCTGGTGTCAGCCTTGAGCTGCGCCCATTGACTTCTCGCCTCTTCCGAGGTCTGGTCGACCTTCTGCCTGGCGTCCATGCCGGCGAGGTCCAGCTCCACCTGAGCCTGGTCGATGCGTTGGCGAAGCTGGTCCCGCGATTCGGTTGCCGCGCTCTTGACTGTGGCGGTGGCTTCGCCGGCCTTCTTCTGGAGATCCTCGAACTTCTCGGTGAAGTTCATGCTTCCTCCTCTCCTTGGTGGTCACGAAAGCATGACCTTCCAGTGAAGCACCGCGCCCCGTGTGTCGACACCCCCCCTCGTCGTCAGAGTGGTCGTCAGAACGGTCGTCCGAACGAGGACGTCTTCGTCGTGGTCGGAAGGACCGACATAGAGTGCGCGGTCCATGGACGTGAGTGCCCGCGCGACCTCGTTCGGCTTCGTCGCCGATGGGTACGACCGGTGGCGCCCGTCGTACCCCGATGCGGCTGTCGACTGCTCGCTCCTTCGGCGCCCGCGTGGGTCACGGAGGTGGGGGCCCGGACCGGCAAGCTCACCGAGCTCCTCGTGGCGCGCGGGCTCGAGGTCGACGCCGTGGAGCCTTGGAGCCCGACGCGCGGATGCTGGCGGTACTCGGCGCCCACCACCCGACGATCCACCTACACCACTCCGACTCCACGGACGTTCCCGTGGAGGACGCGTCGGTCGAGGCTGTGCTGGTCGCGGACGCCTGGCACTGGTTCGACCCCGGACCCCACGATCGCGGAGGTACGGCGGGTGCTGAAGCCGGGGGGTTGGCCAGGGCTCGTCTGGAACGTCGTCGCCGAACCGCGCGAGCCCTGGGAGCTCGCGATCGCCGATGACTCGGACGAGTACAACCGCGCGAGCAAGGGCACCGTGGACGGCCTGACCAACCGGCTCGAGTACCTGCCGCAGGCCGAGCTGGAGTTCCGCCGGGTCGACTGGGAGTGGGAGCTCACGCGCGAGCACCCAGCGGCCTTCCTGGCAACCACGTCCATGGCGATCGCCACGTCACCGGAGGAACGGACTCGGGCGTTCGAGCGCTCCCGTGCCGAGCTCCGGCGGGTCTGTGACGCCCAGGGGCGGGCGGCGATGCCGGTCCGGCACGTCGCGAGCTGCGTCCGCTGGACCCCCGGGCCGGGCTGACATCGGGAGGATGGCACGGTGACCCCGTGGCGTACTTCGAGCGTCTCGGGACTCACCGGTTCCGCGCGACCGAGCACACGGGAGGAGCGTGGGACCTCGAGACCCAGCACATCGCGCCGGCACTGGGCCTGGTGGCACATGCAGTCGAACAGGACCGCGATGCCCGGCGGAGCGACGGTCTGGTCCTGAGCCGGCTGAGCTACGACATCCTCGGCACGGTCCCCATCGCCGAGGTCGAGGTCGAGGTCGGGGTGTTGCGGACCGGCCGGACGATCGAGCTGGTCGAGGCGGTGCTCGCCCACGGAGGGCGACCCGCCGTGCGGCTCCGTGCGTGGTTGATGCAGGAGCGCGACACCTCGACGATCCAGGGCAGCGGCCATGCGCGCATCCCGTCCCCGGACGAGACGAAGCCGTGGGACCCGACGACGGTGTGGCCCGGTGGGTTCATCCGGACGGCCGAGGTACGCCGTGACGAGCGCGAGCCCGGCCGGGCTCACGTGTGGGTCCGGACGACCGAGCCCCTGCTCGCCGACGAGGAGGTGAGCCGCTGCGCGTCCGTCGTGGGGCTGCTCGACATCGCCAACGGCATGACGGTGCGCGCCGCTCCGCGCGAGGTCATGTTCCCGAACGTCGACCTCACCGCACACTTCTTCGCGCAGCCGGCCGAGGGCTGGCTCGGCCTCGACACCACCGTCTCGTTCGGCGCCGACGGCCTGGGACTGACCACCAGCGTCGTCCACGACGAGACAGGTCCGATCGGGACCAGCTCGCAGTGCCTCACCGTGCGGCCACCCCTTGCGGGATCTGACCCTGATCTGGTGATGACGCGACGGCCCGGACAGGGTTGAATCCCGGTAGATGTGGGTATCAGTCAGACGGGGTTGCAAGGGAGGGGCCATGACCAGGCATCAGGCGTTGGAGCTGCTGCTCGCGCGCCGCATCCCGGAGGACGTCGCATCGATCGAGGCCACACTCCGGGCGATCACCTCACGGCTGGATGCTGTCGAGGACACCGACGAGTACGACCACGTGCACCGCCGCATCGACGAGCTCCTGACCGCCCGTGACCGGGCAGCGACTCCCAGCGAGGTCCTCGTCTGACCCACGCAGGTACGCCGCAGTAGCGTGCCCTGCGTGCCCCCCGAGTCCCCGGCGACCGAGCTGTCCCGCGTCATCGACGACGACGTCATCGTCCTCGACGGCGGCCTGGCCACGCTGCTCGAGGCCCGTGGTCACGACCTGACGTCCGACCTGTGGTCGGCCCGTCTCCTGACCGACGACCCGGACGCGATCGTGCGCGCGCACGCCGAGTTCTTCGACGCCGGTGCGCAGGTCGCCACCACCGCGTCGTACCAGGCCTCCTTCGAGGGCTTCGCGACCCTGGGCCTCGATCACGCCGAGTCGGCCTGGCTGATGAGACTCAGCGTCAGCCTGGCCGTCCGCGCCCGGGACGAGCATCGGCCGGACGGCTGGGTCGCGGCCTCCATCGGCCCGTACGGCGCCTACCTCGCGGACGGCTCCGAGTACCGCGGCGACTACGACCTCGACGTGGCCGGCCTGCGCGCGTTCCACCGGCCGCGACTCGACGTGCTCGCGGCAGCCGGCGCCGATGTCCTCGCCGTCGAGACCATCCCGTGCCTGGCCGAGGTCGAGGCGCTGTGCGCGGAGCTGACGGGGACCGGCG
>DATBDF010000189.1:0-11921 GCA_036270075.1 Nocardioides sp. | reverse complement strand
CGATCCCCAGGCCCGACACGTCCTGTGGGACCGGCTGTTCCGACTCAAGCAGCAGGGCGTCACCCTCGTCATCACCACCCACTCCATGGACGAGGCCGAGCAGCTCTGCGACCGCTTGGTGGTGATGGACCGCGGGGTGATCGCTGCCGAGGGCTCGCCGCTCGACCTGATCCGCGCGCACTCCACCCGCGAGGTGGCCGAGCTGCGCGTCCCGGTCGGCGACCACGACGCCACCGCGGAGAAGATCGCCGACCTCGGCGACCGCGTCGAGGTCCTGCCCGACCGGCTGCTGGTGTACGCCGAGGACGGTGAGCACGTGCTCGAGCAGGTGCACGAGCGAGGACTTCGGCCCATCGCCACGCTGGTACGCCGCTCGACGCTGGAGGACGTCTTCCTCCGGCTGACCGGACGGACCCTGGTGGACTGATGACGCCCGCCGCCCCGACACCCTCGACCGTGCCGGCGGCCGACGGCCGCCTCTCGGTGTGGCAGGGCATCCTCCGCCAGTACGACTACTGGTTCACCTTCTACAAGCGCACGTGGAAGGGCTCGATCGTCACCTCGTTCGCCTCGCCACTGTTCTACGTGCTGGCGCTCGGCGTCCTGCTGGGCGGCTTCGTGCACGTCAGTCCCGACAAGCTCGAGGGCGCGACGTCGTACCTCGCGTTCATCGTGCCGGGCCTGATCGCCGCCCAGGCGATGCAGACCGCCGTGTTCGAGACGACGTATCCGGTGATGAGCGCGATCAAGTGGCAGAAGAGCTTCTACGCGCAGCTGGCCAGCCCGCTGGAGGTCCGCGACCTGGCCAACGCGATGCTGGCCTTCACGCTGTTCCGGGTCGGCTCGACCTGCGGCGTGTACTTCCTGGTGATGGCGCCGTTCGGGGTCTTCGAGTCCTGGTGGGGCCCGGTGGTCGCGTGGCTCGCGACGATGCTCACCGGCATGGCGTTCGCCGTGTGGACCTTCGCGTTCAGCGCCCACGTCCGCAGCGAGGCGTCGTTCGGCCTGATCTTCCGGCTCGGCCTGATCCCGCTGTTCCTGTTCTCGGGCTCGTTCTTCCCGATCAGCAACCTGCCGCCCGGCCTGGAGCTGGTCGCGCGCGTGACGCCGCTGTGGCACGGCGTCAACCTGACCCGCATGCTCTGCCTCGACACCGTCGACTGGTCCGTGGCTGCGCTGAACACGGCCTACCTGCTGGCCGTGCTGGTTCCCGGCTGGTGGGTGGCCCTGCGCGTGCTGGGCCGGAGGCTCGAGACATGACCGCCACAACTGCGCCCGAGACGACGCCGTCCACGTCGTCGCCCCTCCGCCCGCTCGAGGGCACCGGCCTGCTCGTGCTGCGCAACTACGTCTGCTACAAGAGCGCGTGGAAGCTCTTCCTGACGGGCTTCCTCGAGCCGGTCTTCTACCTGTTCTCGATCGGGATCGGTGTCGGCAAGCTGATCCAGTCCTTCGAGCTCAACGGCCATGCCATCCCGTACGCCGAGTTCGTCGCGCCGGGCATGCTGGCCGCGTCGGCGTTCAACGGCGCACTGCTCGACTCGACGTTCAACGTCTTCTTCAAGCTCAAGTACGAGAAGCTCTACGACCAGATGCTGGCGACGCCGCTCACCACCGGCGACATCGCGCGCGGCGAGATCGTCTGGGGCCAGCTCCGGGGCGCGTCGTACTCCGCGGCGTTCCTGGTCGTGATGTGGGCGCTCGGCCTGGTCCACTCCTGGTGGGCCGTGCTCGCCTTCCCCGCGACCCTGCTCATCGGCTTCGCCTTCAGCGCGGTCTGCATGGCGCTGACGACGTGGATGAAGTCCTGGCAGGACTTCGACAAGATCACGCTGGTCCAGCTGCCGCTGTTCCTCTTCTCCGGCACGTTCTTCCCCGTCACGGCGTTCCACGGCGTGCTGCGGTGGGTCATCGAGGTCACGCCGCTCTACCGCGGGGTGGTGCTGTGCCGCGAGCTCACGACCGGGGTGCTGAGCTGGCAGTCGGCGTTCTCCGTGGTCTACCTGCTGGTCATGGGCCTGATCGGGCTCGTCGTTGTGCGCCGGCGACTGGACTCGCTGCTGCGCACCTGACGCATCGGTCAGCCGACGAAGTCCTGCGTGGCGTACGTCGTACCGCTCGTCGACCGCCAGCCCGAGACGCCGATCCGGTGGAAGTGCCGGTTCAGGATGTTCTCCCGGTGCCCCTTCGAGTGCATCCAGGCGCTGACGAGCTGGCGCGGCGTCTCGTAGCCGTAGGCGATGTTCTCGCCGGCCGTCGAGATGCCGTCGCAGCGTCGGAAGAACGGGCTGAGCGACTGGTGCTCGAAGTCGTGGGTGCGTGCCATGTGTCGCGTCCACGACTCGGCGAAGTGGTCCGGGCACTTCCCGGCCTTGAGCGCTGGGACTCCATGGGCCTTCCGCCGCGCGTTGGTCAGCTTCAGCACCTTCGCCTCCCACGCGTCCGACCGCGGCTTGACCGTCGCCCCGCGCTCGGCCCGCTCCGAAGCGGAAAACGACGCCTTCGACGGCGAGCGTGACGGGTGGGCGGCGGCTTGGGCGGTCGGGAGGACGAGGGCAGCGGCGAGGACACCGGCCGCCAGGGTCTGGATGCGCATCACAGCTCCACGAGGTCAGGGGAGTGCCCCACACTAGGTTGTCCGGGTGACCTCCGTTGCGGAAGTCGCCGTGATCGGTGGCAGCGGCTTCTACTCCTTCCTCGACGACCCGGAGCAGCTCGCGGTCGGGACGCCCTACGGCGACCCGTCGGCGCCGATCTCCGTCGGTGAGGTCGCCGGTCGGCGGGTCGCGTTCCTGCCGCGGCACGGGCCCGGCCACGAGTACCCGCCGCACCTGATCAACTACCGCGCCAACCTCTGGGCGCTGCGCTCACTCGGGGTCCGGCAGGTCCTGGCCCCGTGCGCGGTCGGCGGCCTGCGGTCCGAGGTGGCGCCCGGCGACCTCGTCGTACCCGACCAGCTGGTGGACCGCACGGCCGGGCGAGCGCGCACCTACGTCGAGCGCGGCGCCGTGCACCTGCCGTTCGCCGACCCCTACTGCCCACGGCTCTCGGACACGCTCGCCGCAGCCGACGGCGTACACCGTGGCGGGACCATGGTGGTCATCGACGGGCCCCGTTTCTCCACGCGGGCGGAGTCCCAGGACTACGCCTCCCGTGGCTGGACCCTGATCAACATGACGGCGTCGCCGGAGGCACCGCTGGCGCGTGAGCTGCGGATGTGCCTGGCCGCGATCGCGCTGGTGACCGACATGGACGCCGGCGCGGCGGCCGAGCAGGCCGTGCACCAGCAGGACGTCTTCGCCTTGTTCGCCGCCAACACCGAGCGGCTCAAGTCGCTGCTGGCCGGCGTGATCGCGGACCTGCCGGACCCGACCGGATGCACGTGCGACACCTGGGCCGAGGGGATCGAGCTCACCTACGAGATCCCGTGAGCCCTCCGCCGGCGTCGCACGGCCGTGACGGCCAGGGGGTCCGTGGGTGAGGATGGGCCGGTGACGAGCGATCCCGGGACACTCGAGCCGGACCTGAAGGACTGGACGTGGGTGCTCGAACGAGCGTGTGACGAGTGCGGGTTCGACGCCGGGTCGTTCGACCGGCACGAGATCCCGCGGGCCTTCCGCAGGAACGCCCAGGTCTGGTTCGCGCTGCTTGCGGACCCGGCCGCCGGCGAGCGCACGCGGCCGGACCGATGGTCGACGTTGGAGTACGCCTGCCACGTGCACGACGTCCACCAGCTCTACCACGACCGGGTCTCCCTGATGCTGACCGAGGACAACCCGCTCTTCGAGAACTGGGACCAGGACCGATCGGCGGTCGACGGGCAGTACTCGGCGCAGCTGCCGTCGATCGTCGGGCCCACCCTGGTCGCCGCGGCGTACGCGATGAGCGACGTCTACGACTCGGTGCCTCCGTTGTCGTGGCACCGGCGTGGCCGGCGCAGCGACGGCCACGAGTTCACCGTCGAGTCGCTCGCCCGGTACCAGCTCCACGACGTCGTGCACCACCTCCACGACGTCCGGTACGCCGCGCGTGCCGCCACCGTCCGCGCGTACGACGCCTCCGCCGCCGACTACGGAGTCCGGACCCAGGACATGCCGCCGAGCATGCAGGCGGCCGCGGGGCGCTTCGCCGGCCTGGTCGGCCCCCGGGGACGCGTGCTGGAGATCGGCAGCGGCTCGGGTCGCGACGCCCAGGTTCTGGAGGAAGCGGGGTTGTCGGTACGACGGACCGACATCACGCCGGCGTTCGTCCACCTGCTGCGCGACTCGGGCTACGACGCCGACGTCGTGGACCCGCTCGTCGACGACCTCTCGGACCCGGCAGCGCCCGGCACTCCGTACGCCGGTGTCTGGGCGGACGCCAGCCTGCTGCACGTGGACCGCGACGACCTGCCACGGGTGCTGAGCCGGCTCGCGGACGCGACAGCAACGGGCGGGGCTCTCTTCCTGGGGGTCAAGGAGGGCGACGGCGAGGACTGGTCGCTGCACGGGAACGTCACGGCGCCCCGCTTCTTCACGTACTGGCGCGAGGAGCCGCTGCGGTCGGCCCTGGGCGGCGCCGGCTGGCAGGTGACCAGCGTCGAGCACGACGAGGGCGACCGTGGGGAGCACTGGCTGCTCGTCACGGCACACCGCGCATGATGGTCCGGTGAGGCACACGGAGTTCTGGAACCGGATGGAGACGGCGCTGGGGCCGGCCTACGCCCGGGCCTGGGCCGAGCAGTTCGTGATCGGCGAGCTGGGGGAGCGCACCGTCGTCGAGGCGCTCGATGCCGGCCAGCCGCCGAAGGCTGTGTGGGCCGCGGTCTGGCGGACCCTGGAGCTGCCTGCGTCCGAGCGGTAGCCGGAGCCTCAGGACTCGGTGGCGAGGCGCACGCCGAACGCGACGATCACGATCCCCGTCACCGCGTCGAGCCGACGGCGGACCCGGGGTGACCGCATCCAGCTGGAGACCGTCCCGGACAGGGCGATCAGCCCCAGGAAGTAGAGCGCGGTGAGCACGGCGTACCACGTGCCGAGCGCGAACGTGGTCCAGCCGACCGGGTAGCCCTCGGCCACGAAGCCCGGCAGGAAGCTCACGAAGAACACGCCGACCTTCGGGTTGAGCAGGTCGGTCACGAAGCCCGCGACGAATCCAGAGCCGCCCAGCAGCGGGGCCGGGGCCATCGGCCCGTCGCCTTCGGCGGCCACCTCCGCGGCGACCTCCGCGGCCGGGCGGCGCAGGGACAGCAGCGACCGCGCGCCGATCCAGATCAGGTAGCAGGCGCCGACGATCTTGAGGGCGTCGTACCCCACCTCGCTCGCCTGGAGGAGGGCCGAGAGCCCCAGAGCGGTCGCGCACACCCAGACGACCAGGCCGCACAGCACGCCCACGGCCGTGGTGGCGCCGCCGCGACGTCCGTCGCGGACGAGCCCCCGCACCACGACCAGGCTGTCCGGACCGGGCAGCAGCACGATCAGGACCGAGGCGAGCGTGAAGGAGAGGAACTCGACCAGCACGGCGGCACCCTAGCCGCGTTCAGCGGCCTCAGGGCGAGCGATCCGCTTCTCGAACTCGCCCCAGACCTGGTGGATCTCGAAGCCCAGGGCCACGTTGATGGCGACCATGTGGGCGTTGACCTCGGCGTTGCTGGTCTGGATGTAGTCGCGGTCCGGGAACCGTTCGGCGAGCAAGCGCAGCTGTGCGCACTTCACGGCCATGCCGAGGCGGTGGCCGCGGTGGTCGGGGTGGACCAGCGTGCCGTACTGGTCGACGTGGCGGGCGTCGCCGCCGGCCACTGAGGCGTCGGCGTAGGCGACCACCTCGCCGGCGTGCACGGCGAGCGCGGTGACCGACGTCCGGCCGGCGTTGCTGCGCTCGCGCTCGAGGGCCTCGAAGTCCGCGACCGTGTCCTGCCCCGGCTCGACGTCCATGTCGCCGTGAGGAGCCTCCACCCCGAGCAGGTTCCTGACGCCGACGTATGACGTGCGGAGCTCCTCGGGGATCGATCCGACGAACCCGCGGATCTCGTAACCCTGGTGGTGGGCCGATGCCTCGGCCGCCAATCGGTGCACCAGGGCGGGGTCGACCGGGAACGACAAGCGGCGCTCGACCTCCGTCATCGCCAGGGCGTAGCCGTGGCGTTCGGCGAACCGCAGGTTGCCCTCGAGACCGTCGCCGACCCGGGCCTGCACATGCACGATGAGGCGTCCACGCGCCGTACGGGCGTGCCCCTCGATGTGCTCGAGCAACGCGGCGCCCACGCCCCGCCCGCGATGCGCCGGGTCGACCCACAGCAGCAGCTGCGCGGTGTCCAGGTTGTCCCGCTTGCTGCCCATCAGGACCGACTCGCCCACCATCCGGTCGCCATGGAACGCGCCGAACGCATCGAAGAACGTGGCCGTGTCGGTGGAGGTCAGCATGGCGATCCCGTCGGCACGCGAGTAGAGCGCTGCATGCGGGTCCTCGGCCAGCTCCGCCGCGGCGTACACGTCCTGGAAGCCGTCCATGTCGGCGTCGCTGGCGGGGTCGAGGGGTCGGATCACCAGCTCGGGCACGCCCGTCACCGTGGCCCCGGCACCACCCCCGACGCAACCGAGTTTGTGCGGCGTGTCGACGCGGGTGTCGAACACGTGTTCGGGTTAGATGGTCCGTGCAGACGACCCCGGCCCGGGGTCATCCACAGCCTCCTCGCCACCACGGACGGGCTGTCGGTGACTCGGTCTAGCGTCTGGCCCGACAACGACACCAGACAAGAAGACCAGACACAGCGAGGCGGGACGAGGGGTCCCGGACAAGGACGGACAGACATGGCTGGAGACCGCGACCAGGCACTCAACGTGGCGCTCGCGCAGATCGAGAAGCAGTTCGGCAAGGGCTCGGTGATGCGCCTCGGTGACGAGACGCGTGCCCCGCTGGAGGTGATCCCGACCGGCTCGATCGCGCTCGATGTCGCGCTCGGCCTCGGTGGTCTGCCGCGCGGCCGAGTGGTGGAGATCTACGGCCCGGAGTCCTCCGGCAAGACCACGGTCGCCCTGCACGCCGTGGCCAACGCCCAGCGCGCGGGCGGCATCGTCGCCTTCATCGACGCCGAGCACGCCCTCGACCCGGATTACGCCAAGGCCCTCGGCGTCGACACCGATGCGCTCCTCGTCAGCCAACCCGACTCCGGTGAGCAGGCGCTCGAGATCGCCGACATGCTGGTGCGCTCCGGCGCGCTCGACCTGGTCGTGATCGACTCGGTGGCCGCGCTGGTGCCGCGGGCCGAGATCGAGGGCGAGATGGGCGACAGCCATGTCGGTCTCCAGGCCCGCCTGATGAGCCAGGCGCTGCGGAAGATGACCGGTGCCCTCAACAACTCCAACACCACCGCGATCTTCATCAACCAGCTTCGGGAGAAGATCGGCGTGATGTTCGGCTCGCCCGAGACCACGACCGGTGGCCGGGCGCTGAAGTTCTACTCCTCGGTCCGTCTCGACGTCCGCCGCATCGAGACCCTCAAGGACGGCACCGACATGGTCGGCAACCGCACCCGGGTCAAGGTCGTGAAGAACAAGGTGGCGCCGCCGTTCAAGCAGGCCGAGTTCGACATCATGTACGGCCGCGGCATCAGCCGCGAGGGTGGTCTGATCGACGTGGGCGTCGAGGCCGGCCTCGTCCGCAAGGCCGGCGCCTGGTACACCTACGAGGGAGACCAGCTCGGCCAGGGCAAGGAGAACGCGCGGCAGTTCCTCGCGGACAACCCCGATCTCGCCAACGAGCTCGAGAAGCGGATCCTGGAGAAGCTCGGTGTGGGCCCGACGGTCGACGCTCCGGCCGACGAGCTCTCCGACGAGCCGATCGGCGTCGATGACTTCTGATCCCGCAGCCGATCGCGAGGAACGAGCGAGCGGCGTGGGCGGGATCAGGTTGAGCGAGCCCGTTGCTGAGCGTGCGAAGCCGCGACGACGAGTCGAAACCCACGAGTCGAAGCTCATGGGCGTTGACAAGGTGGGTTCGCCCTGGCAAGGCGACGTCGGGCTGGGGATCCGCGCCTGGGCTGGCGAGCCCCCACCCGACCACGAGGCCGAGGGAGCGGACGCGGATGCGGAGTCGGTGGCACGCACGATCCTGCTCGATGCGCTGACCGGCCAGGCCCGCAGCCGCCAGGAGCTGCGCAGCAAGCTGGCGAAGAAGGACGTGCCCGACGAGCTGGCCGATCGGCTCCTCGACCGGTTCACCGAGGTCGGGCTCGTCGACGACGAGGCGTTCGCCCGGTCGTGGGTCGAGAGCCGGCAGCGCAGCCGTGGGCTGGCCCGTCGTGCCCTGGCCCAGGAGCTCCGCCGCAAGGGGGTGGACGACGAGACGGCCCGCACGGCGCTCGACGAGCTCGACCCCGCGCGGGAGGAGGAGGCCGCCCGAGCGCTGGTCCGCAAGAAGCTCCGCTCGTTGGGCGGGGTCGACCACGCGACCGCCACCCGGCGGCTGGCGGGGTTGCTCGCCCGCAAGGGGTATCCCGCCGGCCTGGCCTTCAGGGTGGTCCGCGAGGAGCTGGGTGAGGCCACGGCCGACTCCGACATGATGGAGGCGTGACCCCACACCTCCACCGCCTCCCCGTGGGCGCCGTCGACCTCACCGCCGTCCCCACTGATGCGACCCCCGGCTTCGACGGGAGCAAGAAGGCGGGGGTGGCCGCGCTGGGCGACCTCAGAGGCGAGTTGAGCGACCTGCAGGAGCGACTGTGGGCCGAGCGGACGACCGGGTCGGAGCGACGGATCCTCCTGGTGCTGCAGGGCATGGACACCTCGGGCAAGGGAGGTGTGCTCCGGCACACGGTCGGGCTGGTCGATCCGCAAGGTGTGAAGATCACCAGCTTCAAGGCTCCGACGGACGAGGAGAAGCAGCACCCCTTCCTGTGGCGGATCCGCAAGGCGCTGCCCGAGCCGGGCTACATCGGTGTCTTCGACCGCTCGCACTACGAGGACGTGCTGATCGTCCGCGTCCACGGCCTGGTCGACCCCGAGACCGTCGAGCGGCGGTACGACGAGATCAACGAGTTCGAGGCGGGGCTCGTGGCGGACGGTCACGTGCTGCTCAAGTGCATGCTCCATGTCAGCGCCGACGAGCAGAAGCAGCGGTTGCTGGCCCGGCTGGACAACCCGGACAAGTACTGGAAGTTCAACCCCGCCGACATCGACGAGCGCGAGCGCTGGGGCGACTACCGCACGGCGTACGAGGCCGCTCTGGAGCGCACCAACACCGAGATCGCGCCGTGGTACGTCGTACCGGCGGACCGGAAGTGGTACCGCAACCTGGTGATCGGTCAGCTGCTGCTCGAGCACCTGCGAGGCCTGAACCTGAAGTGGCCCCCGGCGGCCTTCGACGTCGAGGCCCAGCGTCGGCGGCTGCTCCAGGAGGGCCCGGTCGCGTGATCGACACCATTCGCGTGACGCGGTACGTCACGCCGCTGCGCGAGGGTGGCAGCCTGCCCGGCATCGTCGAGGGTGACGACCTCGGCACGTACGTCTGCAAGTTCCGCGGCGCCGGTCAGGGGGTCCGGGTGCTGGTCGCGGAGGTGATCGTCAGCGGCCTGGCGACCCGGCTGGGTCTGCGCACGCCGAGGTTGGTGGCGCTGGACCTGGATCCGGAGATCGCCCGCTACGAGGCTGACGAGGAGGTCCAGGACCTGCTCAACGCCAGTGCCGGCCTCAACCTCGGCATCGACTTCCTGCCCGGTGCGTTCGGGTACGAGGGCGAGGCGAGCATCCCGTCCGACGAGGCCGCCCGCGTGCTGTGGCTGGACGCGTTCACCGCGAACGTCGACCGCACGTGGCGCAATCCCAACCTGCTGCTCTGGCACGGTGACGCCTGGGTGATCGACCACGGCGCCGCGTTGTACTTCCACCACGCCTGGTCGACCGGCGTCACCGACCCGGCGAGGTTCGCAGCTCAGGGCTGGGAGGTCGGCGACCACGTGTTCGGCTCCTACGTCGACCTGCTCCCGGGTGTGGACGCCGAGCTTGACCTCACCGAGGACGATCTCGCAAACGTCGTGGCCGAGGTGCCGGACGACTGGCTGGAGCCGGTGCTTGGTTCCGAGAGCCCCGATGCCTTGCGCGCGGCGTACGTCGCGTTCCTGTCCGCGCGACTGACGACACGGGCCTGGCTGCCAGGGGCGAGCGCGGCATGACCACCACGGGACTGCCCTACCAGTACGTCGTCCTGCGCTGCGTGCCACGCGTCGACCGCGAGGAGTTCGTCAACGTCGGGGTAGTTCTCTACTGCGAAAGGGCCGGGTTCCTACAGGCTGCCTGGAGCGTCGACCGCGACCGCCTTGCCGCGCTGTCGCCGCGACTCGACATCGACGCCGTGTGCGAGGGGCTGGAGTTCGTGCGTGGCGTCTGTGCGGGGGAGGACGTCGTGGGCGCGGTGGCGGGCGAGCCGCCCGGGACCCGGTTCGGATTCCTCAAGGCGCCGCGCAGCACGGTCCTCCAGCCGGGCCCCGTGCACGGTGGTCTCACCAGCGACCCGGCACGCCAGCTGGAGCACCTGCTCGAGCGCTTCGTCGGCTAGGACTCAGACGAACGCGACCTGCTTCCGCTGTCCCGGTCCGAGGCGACCTGCGTCTCCATCGCCAAGCGATGGATTCGTGGGAGTCAGACGGGGACGAGCTCGACAGCGCCGACGGCGTACCTGGCCAGCACCGTGCGGGCCACGGCCTCGTGGACGCCCAACGGCTCGGCGACCGCCACCGCTCCCGCCTCCAGCGCGAGCTCCTTGGCCCGGTCGGGCAGGAAGCCGGGCGCCAGGAACAGGGAGGCGACCGCGATGTGGCGACGGCCCTCCTTGCGGAAGGCGCGGACGGCCTCACCCGTGGCCGGAGGAGCGGCCGAGGCGAACGCCGCCATCACCGGCAGCTTGTGGTGCGTTCCCCAGAGCCGCGCGAGCCGGGCGACCGACTGGTTGGCCAGCGGGTCGCTGGAGCCGGCCGCGGCGAGGACAAGGGCGTCTAGCTCACGGACTCGCGACGACCTGAGGGCCTCCCGCATCCGGACGTCGAGCACCTCGAGGAAGCACGCCTCCAGGCCCAGGATCGAGGTCGCGCGTACCTGGACGTGCTCGTGACGGGCGTCGGCCTCGGCCACGGCGGCGGGTACGTCGACCTTGGCGTGGAACGCGTCGGTCAGAAGCAGGGGGACGACCACGATCTCCTCGAACCTCGCCCGCGCGAGCTTGTCCACGACCGTGTTCAGGGACGGCTTGGACAGGTCGAGGAACGCGGTCTCGATCCTGAGGTCGGGACGCAGGGCGCGGACCTCGTCCACGAGCGCCTTGATCGTGGCGGCGGACCGCGGGTCGCGGCTTCCGTGAGCCAGGGCCACCAGTGCAGGAGCAGCCATCAGCGCGGCCTCCTCTCGTTGTTCGTCATCGTGATTCGTGGGATCGGTCGGGTCATGAGTGGATCCCGCACTCGGTCTTGTTGGTCCCGGCCCAGCGGCCGCTACGCGGGTCGTCGCCGGGCGCGACCCGTCGGGTGCACGGCGCACAGCCGATGGACGGATAGCCGTCGTAGACGAGGGGATTGACGAGAACGCCGTGCTCGGCGACGTAGCGCTGGACGTCGTCGTCGCTCCACCGGGCGAGCGGCGACACCTTCACCTTGCCCTTGCGCGCGTCCCAGCCGACCACCGGGGCGATCACCCGGTTGTGCGTCTCGGCACGGCGGAGGCCGGTCGCCCACGCGTCGTACCCCTGGAGCGCCTCGGAGAGCGGACGCACCTTGCGTAGTGCGCAGCACAGGTCCGGGTCACGCTTGTACAGCTCGGGGCCGTACTCGGCGTCCTGCTCCGCCACCGACTGGACCGGTTTGATCGGGATCAGGTTCACGTTCATCGTGGCGCCGACCGCGTCGGCAGTCCCGACCGTCTCGGCGAAGTGGTAGCCGGTGTCGAGGAAGACGACGT
>DATBDF010000188.1:0-6348 GCA_036270075.1 Nocardioides sp. | reverse complement strand
CGAGGCGACCTCCTCAACCACCGAAGAGCAGAGCGACCTCCTCGACCACCGGACGACTCCGGAGCGCACTGCTCGACCACGGACGAGTCCGAGGCCGCCGGCTCGACCAGGGTCTGACCGGCAGACTGGGCGCGTGGTTCGACGCTTGATCGGTATCGCCGGGGCACCGGGGGCCGGGAAGACGACGTACGCCGAGCAGCTGGTCGCCGAGTCGGAGCGCTCCGGCGTGCCTGCGGCGTACGTGCCGATGGACGGGTTCCATCTGGCCGACAGCGCGCTGGTCTCGCTCGGGATCGTGGACCGCAAGGGCGCACCGGAGACGTTCGACGCATGGGGGTATGCCGCGATCCTGCACCGGCTCCGCGAGGAGGCGGAGAAGGTGGTGTGGGTGCCGGGCTTCGAGCGGGTCCTGGAGCAGCCGCTGGCCGGGGCGATCGGTGTGGGCCCCGAGGCGCAGCTGGTGGTGACCGAGGGCAACTACCTCCTGCTGGACCGGCCGGAGTGGCGGGCGGTCCGCGCGGAGCTCGACGAGGTGTGGTTCCTGCACTGCCCCGACGACGTACGCCGGCCACGGCTCGTCGCGCGGCACGTCGAGTTCGGCAAGTCGCCGGCGGAGGCGGAGGCCTGGGTCTCCCGCGTCGACGACGCGAACGCCGCGCTGGTGTCGGCGAGCGGGCATCGGGCGGACCGCGTGGTCGAGGCCCGGGAACGCCCGGACTGACGCGGGGACGAGACTCCGGCCCCGGCCCTCCTCCGTGTGGTCGGGACCCGAGTCTCCGGGGGGATCAGGACGGATGCGGGGGGCTGCCCGTCCTCTCCCAGAATCGCCCTGCAGGGCCGCCATGCACGAGGGTGCATCGTCATGCGCACGGGGGGCCATTGGTCCCGGGTCCTCGGGACGTTCAGGGGAGGGGTCGTAGTACGCCGGTACCAGCCGATGGCCGGCCTACGGCGCCGTGTCGTGACCGAGCAGCTTGGAGGCCAGCACGGCGGCCTGTGTGCGTCGCTCGAGGCCGAGCTTGGACAGGATGCTGGAGACGTAGTTCTTGACCGTCTTCTCGGCCAGGAACATCCGCTCGCCGATCTGCCGGTTGGTCAGCCCCTCCGCGATGAGGCCGAGGAGCTTCAGCTCCTGGTCGGTGAGGTCGCTCAGCTCGGGCACCGTCGCCGGACCGTTGCGAACCCGGTCGAGGACGCGCGCGGTGAGTGCCGGGTCGATCAGGGAGTTCCCGGCGGCCACCTGACGGACCGCCCCGACCAGGTCGTGGCCGGCGATCTCCTTGAGCACGTAGCCCGATGCTCCGGCCATGATCGCGGCGAAGAGCGCCTCGTCGTCGTCGTACGACGTGAGGATCAGCGCGCGCACATCGGGGTCGACCGCGCGCACCGCGCGGCAGACCTCGATCCCGGAGCCGTCTGGGAGTCGCGCGTCCAGGACGGCGACGTCCGCCCGCAGGGCCGGGATGCGGGCGGTCGCCTCGGCGGCCAGCCCGGACTCGCCGACCACGACGATGTCACCGGCCGACTCGAGGAGCGCGCGCAGCCCGCGACGGACGACCTCGTGGTCGTCGAGCAGGAACACCCGGATCCCCGCGACGCTGTCGGCCATGGACTAGTTCTAGCAAGGCCACACCCGCTCCGGTGCGAGACGTCCCCGCAGAAGGCGTGGCTGCTAGTCCGGCATCAGCGAGCGCGGCACTCCGTCGGCGTCCAGGATCTCGATCACGGGCTCACCGTCCGCGGGCACGACGAAGCGCAGACGGTCCCGGCCGCGCGCGTCGCGGAGGACCAGTCGTACCGACCCGTCGGACTCGCGCGCCAGGCGCAACCGGGACGCTCGGCTGCCGCGCGCGGCGTACCTCTCCTGGACGCCGCGGGCGGCGCCGTCGTCGAGCCCCTCCAGCTCGTCGACGAGGTCGGCCAGCGACCAGTCGGCGATGTCGGAGAACTCCAGGAACCGTTCGACGATCGAGCCCTCCTGGACCATGCCGAACCGGAAGCCCTCGTTCTGCTCGTAGTCGTCGAAGGTCAGGGACGCCGACTGCTCCTTGACTCCGTCCCTCCGCCGGCCGGCGACCGACAGGCCACCGCACTCGGTGCCCTCGTCGTTGACGAACAGCAGCCCCGCCTCCGGCGAGCGCCCGGGATGCTGCACGCTCCGGCCGCGCAGGTGCATCGTCTGCATGATCGACGAGTTGCCGAGGACGAGGCGCAGCGTGCCGTCGTCCTCGACCACGTTGATGCGCTTCACGGTCACCTCGTCCACGATCGTCGGCGGAACGGCCACACCCGCCGCGCGCGCCGCCGCCTCGGCGAGGCGCAGCGCGTCGGTTGCCTGCGTGTACGCCGCGCGAGCCGCGTCCCATGCCTCGATCACCGCGTCGTTCATGCCGACATCCTGCCGCCCGCTGCGGTCGTCCAGTCCTCCGGCTGTCGGAGGCGTCCGGTTCGGCGCGTTACGATCCGGCCATGACTTTCCGGGTCATCGCGGCCCTGGACGACGGCACTCGGGCGGAGCCGTGACGACCCCGGCGAACGCGCGCCCCCACGGGCGCATCCACGTGATCGGCGCCGGGCCGGTCGGACTCCTGCTGACCGCTCTGCTGCAGTCGGCCGCCGATCAGCAGGTGCGCCTCTA
Source organism: Nocardioides sp. (assembly GCA_036270075.1). Classification (GTDB taxonomy): domain Bacteria; phylum Actinomycetota; class Actinomycetes; order Propionibacteriales; family Nocardioidaceae; genus Nocardioides. The sequence goes on along the minus strand of DATBDF010000188.1, from coordinate 3,710 downwards.
CGAGCACCGTCCGAAGTACACCAGGAGGCGGATGGTGTCGCTGGCGGAGTTCCTCGTGGCCGACTCGATCGAGAGCTACGGGGCCGACGCCATCGACGGCCAGGACGTCGAGGCGATCTTCGACCCGGTCGAGCTCGACACGCGACTGGCCTATCGCCGGACGGTGGCCCCGGACCTCCGGGCGCTGCTGGAGGAGTGGACGCGCGGGTTCGTGCCCCTCAACACGATCGAGAACACGCTGACCGAGCTGATCGACACCCGGTCCACGGGCACGGTCGAGCGGATCGCTGCGCGGGTGGGCGCCGACGAGGCACTCGACGGACTCGGGCCTCACGACATCGTCGTGGACTGCACCGGCACTCGCTCTTTGCTGCGCGACCGGCTGGCCCCGGGCGAGGTGCTGGACGAGCCCGGCCGCAACACCCGCTCCTTCCACCTCGAGAACGCGCTGGTGATCACGTTCCTCTACGGACAGCAGTACGAGTGCGACGAGTACTGCAAGTACTACAAGAACCTGGAGAGCACCGGATACAAGTTCATCCCGGCCGTTCACCGCACGCACTACGACGGAGGCGTCACCCACGTCACCGGCATCGTCACCATCAGTCAGGAGGAGTTCGACGCGATGCCGACCCGCTTCGACGGCGAGTGGCTTCGCGCCAACTTCCCGGACGTCGCCACGTCGATGGACGGCTTCATCGAGCGGGTCAAGGCGGAGACGCACGGCGAGCTGGTCGGCGAGCTGGAGATCACCCGGATCCCTCTCGACGTGTACCGCGCGTGGAACTTCACCTCACGACGCTGGCAGGACTCCGGCCTCGACCAGCCGCTGGCGCGGACCCCGGTGTTCCTGCTCGGCGACTCGGCGATCGGCTCGCCGTACTTCCAGTCGATCTCGCTGGGCCTCGAGTGCGCGTTCTTCCTGGCCGGACACCTCGCCAACCACGCCCTGCCGATGACCGAGATCTTCGACCGCTATGAGCGGTTCATGTACCAGCAGTGGCTCCGCGTCTACATGCGCACCCAGATGATCAAGCACAACAAGGACGTGCTCGACGCGATCGGCGACACGGACCTGCTGCTCTCCCGGCTGCACGTGTACTGACCGGGTGCTCCGGGGGTGGTCCGGGGGTGGTCCGGGGGTGCTCCGGGGGTGGTCCGGGGCCGAGTTCCCGGGAGAAACCGCGGACGAACCCGCCGACACACCGACCAGACTGCCCACTTCGTCCGCGGTTTCCGCGCGGTCCCGCCCGGAAGCCCCAGCCCGCCAGCTCAGGCCGGGATGAGGGCCCGACGTCCGGAGTACGCCGCGAAACGGTCCAGGGCGGGGGCACCGGTGCCGGCGACCAGCTCGTCGGCGAAGGCCGAGCCGCGGCCGCCCTCGATCAGCCGGCCGGCCAGCTCCGCGACGTAGCCGACGACCTCGTCGGACACCTCGATCGTCTGGCCGCTCCCCTGCGCCAGGTCCCAGCCGTGGAGGAGCAGCTCGACGTCGACGATGGCGGGGCCGAGCGCCGCGGGGAGCTCGTGGCCCGCCGGGTCGGCGACCACGCCGTCGAGGCCGCGCTCGCGCCAGGCGCTCAGCGCCTGGTCGGCCAGGGTCGAGACCTTCGTCTCGAGCGAGCCGGCGGAGGGGATCGTGAGGGACACGCCCGCCATGCCGCCGAGGTCGATCATCGACTGCATCAGGTGAACGGCGATCTGGTGGCAGGTCATGTCGGTGCAGGGCGTCGGCTTGGGCTGGTCCTCGGGGGTCAGCCGGCGGAGCATCGGCTGGATCGCCGCGAGGGCGGCGTACCCGGCGACGACGGGATCGAGGTTCTCCGGCGACCACGACCACTCGTCGCGGCCGGCGTCGCCCTTGACGGCGAGCAGCTCGAGCCGTTCGAGGTAGTGGTTCCAGCCCTCCGCGTGCCCGTCGACCTGCTGCTGGGTCGGGAGACCCTCGTGGGTGAGGGTGACCCGGCTCCCCGCGGCCGTCGCCTCGACGGTCACCGTGACGGTGGAGGCGTCCGGTGGCAGCACGTCGTCGCCCAGCCACCCCCAGCCGAACACGACGCGCCGGCCGGGGTCGACCTCGCGGATCGTGCCGCCCGCCGCATGGCTGGGGGAGACCTGCCACCGCCACGACCCTCCGGCGCGCAGATCGACCGTGGCGCAGACGGAGGACCAGCGGCGGAGCCGCTCGGCCTCGGTGACCAGCGCGAACGCCTCGTCGGGGCCGATCGGCAGGTCGACGCTGGAGCTGTAGACGGGGCTCCCGTCGGTGTCCATGACTTCGGTGTTCATGACTTCTCCTCGGATCTCCGCAGGGGTGTGGGTGTACGACGGGCGCCGGCCAGGCGGTCGGCGTCTCGGACGAGCTCGTCGAGCTCGTGGGTCCAGAAGGAGGCGATCTCGGCCTGAAGGCGGGCGATGCCCGTGGGCTCGATGCGGTACAGCCGTTGCCGTCCCTGCTGCTCGGCGGTGACCAGTCCCACCTCGGTCAGGACCCCCAGGTGCTGGCTGATCGCCGATCGGGTGACGTCGAAGCGCGCCGAGACGTCACCGGCGTACATCGGACCGCGCGCCAGCAGCTGCAGGATGCGTCGCCGGGTCGGCTCAGCGGCAGCCGCGAAAGCATCGGTCACACCTCGATACGTTAGCCATGACTAAACTATTGGGCAAGAGCGACGTCGCCGAGAGGGAAGCGTCACCGGGTTTCGAGACGGTCGCAGAGCGACCTCCTCAACCACCGAGCGAGCTCGCCGAGGCGGTCAGGAGCCGGCGAGGAAGGCGAGGAGGTCCTGGCGGGTGAGGACGCCGACCGGCTTACCGTCCTCGTGGACGAGCACGGCGTCGGCGTCCTCGAGCATCGCGACCGCCGCCCTTGCGGACTCGGCGGAGCCGATCGTGGGCAGGGGCGGCGACATGTGGTCCTCCACCCGGTCGGTGAGGTGCGCTGCGCCGGTGAAGAGCGCGTCGAGCAGCGTGCGCTCGGAGACCGAGCCGGCGACCTCGGCCGCCACGATCGGCGGCTCGGCACGGACGACCGGCATCTGGGAGACGCTGTACTCCTGAAGGATCGCGACGGCCTCGGCGATGGTCTCGTTCGGGTGGGTGTGCACCAGGTCGGGCAGCCTGCCGGCCTTGCCGCGCAGCACCTCGCCGACGCTCTGCGCGCTGGCGTCGGAGCCGGTGGCGAAGCCGTACTGCGCGAGCCACTCGTCGTTGAAGACCTTGGTCAGGTAGCCGCGGCCCGAGTCGGGGAGCAGGACCACGATCACCGCGTCCGCGCCCTCGGGCGTCGCGGCCAGCTCCTGGGCCACCTGGCGGGCGGCGTACGCCGCCATGCCCGAGGATCCGCCGACCAGCATCGCCTCCTCGCGGGCGAGCCGCCGGGTGAAGGCGAACGAGTCGGCGTCCGAGACCTCGATGACGCGGTCGGCGATGCCCCGGTCGTAGGTCTCGGGCCAGAAGTCCTCGCCCACGCCCTCGACCAGGTACGGACGGCCGCTGCCGCCGGAGTAGACCGAGCCGGAGGGGTCGGCCCCGATGACCTGGACGTCGGGGTTCTGCTCCTTGAGGTAGCGCCCGACGCCGCTGATGGTGCCTCCGGTGCCCATGCCGCACACGAAATGCGTGATCTTGCCCTCGGAGTCGTCCCAGATTTCCGGCCCGGTGGTGCGGTAGTGCGCGTCCGGATTCATCGGGTTCTCGTACTGGTTCGG
>DATBDF010000187.1:0-9001 GCA_036270075.1 Nocardioides sp. | reverse complement strand
GCGTGTCCTCATCGCCGGGTCGGCGGGATCTCGCGTGTCCTGATCGCCAGGTCGGCGTGATCTGGCGTGACCGCATCGCCAGGTCAGCGGACGAGGAGGGAGACCTTGGCCATCGGGTAGCGGACACCGGGCTTGAAGAAGCGGTGGTAGTCGCGGGTGAGGGCCAGGATGTCGGCCGGCGACATCTTGATGCAGCCGTGAGAGGTGTAGTCGTTGACCTTCGGGAACTCCCAGCGGCAGATCTGGTCGCCCGGGCCGTTCGCGCACTGGGTGTTCCCTGCGCCGGCCTCGGTGTGGATGAACAGCTGCTCGCGCAGGGTGCCGTCGGCGCACCTCTTGTCCGAGAGCCGGAACGCGCGGCCGTGGATCAGGTTGCCGGCGTAGTCGTCGTACTGCCGCAGTGAGTAGCGCCCGTCGGGGAGCCAGCCGTGACCCTTCACGCAGGCCTTCGTGGCGGAGCCGCCGGGAAGCCCCGAACCGGCTCGCCAGGCGTCCTGCGCGACGACTCGCCAGGTGCCGTCGACTCGTTGCCGGACGGCCCGCCACGTGATCCGGCTGTGCCACGGATTGGCTTGGTTCTTGACGAACGTGATCTGCGCGCGCACCGCGCCCGGATGGGCGTTCGGGTCCGCGACACCCCCGCCATGCTCGGTGCCGGGCGTTGCCAGGGCCGGCCCGACGCCCGTCAGTACGACGGTCGAGACCACGCCGCCGGCGAGCAGTGCGACCAAGGCACGGGAGCGATGCGACATGGCTCGATTGAAACACCCCGGGCCGCGGCACGGGGACGGCTCGGTCGGGATCGAGGCGAACGACCGTGCCACGATGCGGGCATGCTCCCGACCGCCGCGAGGGCCGGATGACCGTCCCGGACCGGTCGCTCGCACCGGTCCTGCGCCGGGCTCTCGCGGGAGCGGGCTATACCGTCTCCGCGGTCGACGACCTCCTCGGTGAGACCGCGCGCGACGCCCTGCAGCGCAGCGAGACCACCCCGGCACTCCGGCGTACGACGGACGGGTCGCCGCTCGCGACCCTGGTCCGGTTGTTCGTCCTCCAGACGACCGTCGCCGGCGCCGACGTCGACCGGGCACTACCAGGACTCCTCGGGGACCTGGTGGACGCCGGTCTCGTGGTCGCCAGTGGGAGTGAGTTGCGCGCTGCCCTCGACTGCCGTCCGTACGCCGACGAGGACCACGACTGGTGGGTGGTCAGCGACCTGACGCCGGCTCTCGACGGCCAACCCGTCCAGGTCGGACCCGACCACGTCCTGGGCGTGACGCCTGCCTCGACCTCGCTCGCCCAGCTCACCACCCGGCACCGCGTCGGGCGCGCGCTCGACCTCGGCACGGGCTGCGGCGTCCAGTCGCTGCACCTCACGACCCATGCCGACCACGTCGTGGCCACCGACGTCAACACCCGTGCGCTCGCGCTCGCGGGCTTCAACGCCGCCCTCAACGCCGTCGACCTCGACGTCCGCGCCGGATCACTGTGGGACCCCGTCGACGACGAGTCCTTCGACCTGATCACGTCCAACCCGCCCTTCGTGATCTCACCGGCCACCGGCGAACAGCTGGTGTACCGCGACTCCGGCCTCCCTGGCGACCAGGTCGTGGAGGCGATCGTGCGCGGTGCACCCGATCGCCTGAACGACGGTGGCTGGTGCCAGGTCGTCGCCAACTGGGCGATCCAACGCGACGAGGACTGGGACGAGCGGGTCGCGGGCTGGCTCGCCCACGACTGCGACGCCCTCGTGGTCCAGCGCGACGTCCTCGACCCTCCGGCGTACGTCGAGCTCTGGCTCAAGGACGCCGGCCGGCACGGCGGCGCCGGCTATCTCGAGGCGTACGACGCGTGGCTGCGGTGGTTCGACGACCAGCACATCGAGGGCGTCGGGCTCGGGTGGGTCAACCTGCGCAAGGGAGCCCCGAACCAAGGAGTGCACGAGCTCCTCGACCACCCGTACGCCGTCGAGCAGCCGGTCGCGTCCGCGATCGACGGCTGGGCGGTCGCCCAGCACACGACCGTCGACGAGACCAGCAGGCTCAGCCTCCGGGTCGACGTGGTCCAGGAGACCCAGGGCGAGCCCGGTGCCGAGCATCCCGAGACCATCGTGCTCCGACAGCGACGCGGCCTCTGCCGGGCCCGACAGGTCGACACCGTGGAGGCTGCCCTGGCCGGCGCCAGCGACGGCGATCTCAGTGTCGGCCAGATCCTCGACGCGCTCGCGCTGTTGCTCGATCGCGACCGCACCGAGCTGGCCGCGATGTACCTTCCGGCCGCGAGATCCCTGGTCCAGCAGGGCTACCTCCTCCCGACCGACTGAGCCGAGCGGCAAGCCGTCTCGAAACTCCCGGGAACGCCCGGGGCCGTTCGGGAGTCGTCGACCCAGACACGTTCTCCGACCACGCGTGTCGACGCCGTCCTCTGGAGGTATGCCATGTTGCTCACCCGTCGGTCCGTGACTCTCGGCACCGTGGCAGGTGCCGCCGTCGCCGCCCTCGCTCCTGACGCCCTCGCCGTTCCGGCTCTGGGCGATCGCTGCTCCTCCTCGGACGACCCCCAGGTCGTCCTCGACTGGGAGCGCATCACGTTCCGCACCGTCTACACCGACACCCCGACGCCGGTACCCGTCGGCGTACCGGTCCTCGGCTTCGTCTCGCTCTCGATGCATCGCGCAGCGACGAGATCGGCGCACGTCGGGGCCAGCTCCGAGGCCGCCGCGGCGGCCACCGCCGCGCACGACGTCCTGGTCCACTACTACCCGGGACAGGCGGCAGCGCTGGACGCCGCCCTCGCGAACAACCTCAGCGGGATCCGTCCCGCGAAGCGGGCCAAGGGCGCCCGGATCGGCGGCCGGACCGCCGCCGAGCTGATCGCGTCCCGGGCCGGCGACCACTACCTCGACCCGGCGTTCCACTACTCCAAGACGCCCGGTCCCGGCGTGTGGCAGCCCAACCAGGGGACGACGGACATGCTGGCTCCCTGGCTCGGCTCGCTCCGGCCCCTGATCCTCTCGTCGCCGGTGCCCGTGCCGGGGCCCTACGCACTCATGTCCAGCGCGTACGCCACCGACTACGACGAGGTACGTCGCCTGGGCTCGACGAGCTCGGCCGAGCGCACGCCGGAGCAGACCGCGACTGCGGTGTTCTACAACAGCAACTCCGCGACGGCTGTCAGTGACGCCCTGGTCCGGTTCCTCGAGGGGTCGCCGCTGGACTTCCTGACGACGGCGCGCTTGTTCGCGATGGTCCACGGCGCGATGACGGACTCCGTCATCCGCTGCTGGGGCCTCAAGAGGGACGTCGGCTTCTGGCGCCCGAGTCAGGCGATCGCCGGTGCCGACGCGGACGGCAACGGCGCCACCACGCCTGAGGCGGGATGGCAGCCGCTCGTCCCGAACCCGCCCTACTCGGACTACGTCAGCGGCCATGGCTCGCTGACCGGGCCGGCGGTCGAGGTGATCCGGCGGGTGCTCGGCGAGCACACCCGCCTCGAGATCCGTTCGGTGAACTCGCCCACGCCACGGGTCTACGACCACCTGAGCGAGCTGGAGCTCGAGGCGTTCCACGCCCGCATCTGGTCGGGCCTGCACTTCCGGAAGGCCATGGTCGACGCCTACGAGATGGCTCACGGCACGGCCCAGCGCGTGATGCGTGCCTTCGGCGACTGACGCCCGGGGGAACGGAGCGCGGTCCCGACGGGGCCGCGCTCCTCCATGTCGGGTGCATGTCAGCCGCATCTCAGTCGCCTGTGATCGGGTCATGGAACCGGGCCGTGCCCAGGTGGTTCTTGGGGATCGGGAACAAGGTGTTGGTCCCGACGCGCTACCGTGATCGGCCGTGAGCCACGCGCCAGCGACGGCTCACCATGGATTTCGAGTCAGGAGACGCATGCCACACAAGCTGGTGATCGTCGAGTCGCCCGCGAAAGCGCGGACGATCGGCGGCTACCTGGGCGACGACTACGTGGTCGAGTCCTCGGTCGGTCACATCCGCGACCTGCCCAACTCCGCCGCCGACACCCCGGCGAGCATCAAGGACAAGCCGTGGGGTCGGCTGGCCGTCGACATCGACAACGGCTTCACGCCGTACTACGTGGTGCCCCGCGACAAGCGGAGCCACATCGCCAAGCTGAAGGGCCTGCTCAAGGACGCCGACGCGCTCTACCTCGCCACCGACGAGGACCGTGAGGGCGAGGCGATCGCCTGGCACCTCCTCGACGAGCTCAAGCCGAAGAACATCCCGGTGCACCGTATGGTCTTCCACGAGATCACCCGACCCGCGATCCTGGCGGCGGTCGAGAACCCGCGCGAGATCATCGACGACCTCGTCGAGGCCCAGGAGACGCGGCGCATCCTGGACCGCCTCTACGGCTACGAGGTCAGCCCGGTGCTGTGGAAGAAGGTCATGTCCGGCCTGTCCGCAGGGCGGGTGCAGTCCGTGGCCACCCGCCTCGTGGTGGACCGCGAGCGCGAGCGGATGGCGTTCCGCGTCGCGTCGTACTGGGACCTCGAGGGGACCTTCGACGCCGGCTCCGGCAAGGAGCCGCGGATGTTCCCGGCCAAGCTGCACACGATCGACGAGATGCGCGTCGCCGGCGGCTCCGACTTCGGCAACGACGGAGAGCTCAAGTCCAAGCGTCGCAACGACCGCGTGCACCTCGACCGCAACGCCGCTGAGTCGCTCGTCGCCGCGCTGCGCGACACGTCGTACGCCGTGCGGTCGGTGGAGTCGAAGCCCTACCGCCGCCAGCCCTATGCGCCGTTCCGCACGACGACGATGCAGCAGGAGGCCAGCCGCAAGCTCGGCATGAGCGCATCGGCGACGATGTCGGTGGCGCAGCGTCTCTACGAGGGCGGCTACATCACCTACATGCGGACAGACTCCACCACGCTGTCGACCGCCGCCATCGAGGCCGCGCGGTCCCAGGTGCGTGAGCTGTACGGCGGCGAGTACCTGCCCGATGCGCCGCGCACCTACGCCTCCAAGGTCAAGAACGCCCAGGAGGCGCACGAGGCGATCCGTCCGTCCGGCGAGCGTTTCCGTACGCCGGCCGAGACCGGTCTGACCGGTGAGCAGTTCCGCCTGTACGAGCTGATCTGGATGCGGACGGTCGCGTCGCAGATGAGGGACGCCGTCGGGCAGTCGGTGACGATCCGCATCGGCGGGGCCGCCGCCGACGGACGCGACATCGTGTTCTCGGCCAGCGGTCGGGTCATCACGTTCCACGGCTTCCTCAAGGCCTACGTCGAGGGCACCGACAACGACAAGCGGCAGGACGACGCGGAGACACCGCTGCCCGACCTCTACGAGGGCGACCCCGTGTCCGCCGCGTCCCTCACGCCGCAGGGGCACGAGACCAAGCCACCGGCCCGCTACACCGAGGCCACGCTGATCAAGGAGCTCGAGGACCGCGAGATCGGCCGCCCGTCGACGTACGCCTCGATCATCGGCACGATCCTGAACCGCGGGTACGTCTACAAGAAGGGCACGGCGTTGGTGCCGGCCTGGATCGCGTTCTCCGTCGTCCGTCTGCTCGAGGAGCACTTCCCGCGGCAGATCAGCTACGAGTTCACCGCGGGCATGGAGGACGTGCTCGACGAGATCGCGGCCGGTCGCGCCGATCGGGTCACCGAGCTCGACGAGTTCTACTTCGGCTCCGACCGGGTGACGGGCCTGCACCAGCTGGTCAACGAGCTCGGTGAGATCGACGCCAAGGAGCTGGCGACGTTCCCCGTGGGTGGCCCGGACAGTGGCATCGTGCTGCGCGTCGGACGCTACGGCCCCTACCTCGAGGGCCCCGGCGACGGCGAGGACGGAGCCGCGGTCCGCGCGAACGTCCCCGACGACCTGCCGCCCGACGAGCTCACCCTGGCCAAGGCCAAGGAGCTGCTGGCCAACCCGGCCGGCGAGGAGAAGGACCTCGGAATCCACCCGGACACCGGCCTGCGGGTCGTCGCCAAGAACGGCCGCTACGGGCCCTACGTCACCGAACAGCTCCCGGACGACGCTGCGAAGAGCGCGAAGCCCCGCACGGGGTCGCTGTTCAAGTCGATGTCACTGGAAACCGTCTCGCTCGACGACGCGGTCAAGCTGCTGTCGCTGCCGCGTGTCGTCGGCACCGACGCCGAGGGCGTCGAGATCACGGCGCAGAACGGCCGGTACGGGCCGTACCTCAAGAAGGGCACCGACTCCCGGTCACTGCAGTCCGAGGACCAGCTCCTCACGATCACCCTGGACGAGGCGCTGGCGATCTACGCGCAGCCCAAGCAGCGCGGCCGCGCCGCCGCGGCGCCGCCGCTCAAGGAGCTCGGTCCCGACCCGGTCTCGGGCGCTCCGGTCGTGGTGAAGTCCGGCCGCTTCGGCGACTACGTCACCGACGGCGAGTACAACGCCACCCTCCGCAAGGACGACACCGTCGAGGCCATCACCCTCGAGCGGGCCGCCGAGCTCCTCGCCGAGCGGCGCTCGAAGGGCCCTGCCAAGAAGACGGCCAAGCGCGGGGCGAAGAAGACGACCAAGAAGGCGACCAAGAAGGCGACGAAGAAGACGGCCGCGAAGAAGGGGTGACCTCGTCGGCGGTCGAGCCGGCTCGCTCCGGTGGTCGAGGAGGGCCTCCCGGAGCTGCGTCGTTCCGGTGGTTGACGAGCCTCCGGGAGTTGCGTCGTTCCGGTGGTGGAGGAGGGCCTCCTGGAGGCCCGTCTCGAAACCACCGCACCGTGACAGGACGACGGACGCGCGGTCTTCTACGCATCCGGCAGCGCCGCTTCGCTACGCGGGGCCCTCCGTCTGCAAGCGGACCTTGCTCACCCCCACCAGAACGCGGTGGCGACGATGACGTAGAGCACGACGAGGGAGGCACCTTCGAGCCAGGTCGACTCCCCGTCGAACGCGATGAACGCCGCCAGCACCACCGCCAGCAGCAGGACGACCACGAGCATCGGTGAGAAGACCAGGGTCAGCGACGCCAGCCCGAAGATCTGGGAGATCAGCACAAGCGCGGGTGCGAGCACCAGGGCGATCTGGACCGGGCTGTTGAGGATGACCGAGAAGGCGTACGACGACTCGTTGCCGGCAGCGAGCTGCACGCCGACGACGTTCTCGATCGCGTTGCCGGCGATGGCAACGACCACGAGTCCGGCGAACGTCTCGTTGATGGAGAGTGCGTCCATGGCCGGCTGGAGCGCGTTGACGAACCAGTCCGACACGAAGGCCGCGGCGACGCCGGCGGCCGCGAGGAGCCCGATCGCCAGCGAGACCGGCCAGCGCGGGACCTCGGCCGGCCCGTCCTCACCGCCCATTTCATCCGAGGAGACCCGCTTCAACGAGAACGGCAGCGAGAGCGCGAAGAGCACCAGCAGCAGGACCGAGACGATCACCGAGAACGACTTCTCGTGAGCCTCGGCCGGCGTGTGCAGCCAGTGCGCCAGCGACGGGATCGCCATCGCCGACACCGACAGCAGCATCAGGACGACGATCGTCCGCGCCCGCTCGGAGCCCAGCTGTTGGGTGCCGTGCCGGAGACCCCCGACCACGAAGGCGATGCCCAGCACGAGCAGGAGGTTGGCCAGGATCGAGCCGACGAGGGCCGCGCGCACGACGTCCACGAGGCCCGCCTGCAACGAGAAGATGCAGATGAACAGCTCGGGCAGGTTCCCCAGCGCGGACTGGAGGACGCCGGTCGCGCCGGGTCCGAACCGGTCGCCGAGCTGCTCGACCGAGCGGCCGACGACCGAGGCCAGGATGCACACGGCGGCCGCGGAGATCACGAACGCTGCGACCGAGCCCCAGTGACCGTAGTCGGCGACACCCGCGAGGATCGTCAGCACCGCAGCACCGCCGAGGATCACCTTGTCCGACGTGGTCAACGTGGGGGTGGCAGTCGCGGCGGCTGTCATGGCGTCACCGTAGCGAGCGGCGTACCCCGTCCTCCGCGCACCAGCGCGATCGTCGGAGCGGCGTAGGTGCCCTCGACTACGCTCGTCCAGCGAGCGAAAGGCGGGTTGCGTGCACACCACCACCGGGGTCTTCGTCTGCTTCGAGGGCGGCGAGGGCGCGGGCAAGTCGACGCAGGCGCGCGCCCTCGCGGCGTCCCTGGCCGACCGCGGCTACCACCCGCTGCTGACCTTCGAGCCGGGCGACACCGCCGTCGGCAAGGAGCTGCGGCGCATCGTGCTCGACCCCGCTACGGGCGAGCTGTCCCACCGCACCGAGGTCCTGCTGTACGCCGCCGACAAGGCCGAGCACGTCGACACCGTGGTGATGCCGGCGCTCGAGCGGGGGGACGTCGTGATCACCGACCGGTACGTCGACTCCCTCCTCGCCTACCAGGGCGGGGGACGCCTGCTCGACCTCGCCGACGTCGACCGGGTCGCCCGGTGGGCGACCCGCGACCTGCGTCCCCACCTGACCGTCGTCCTGGACCTCGACCCCGAGCACGGGTTGAGCCGGTTCGACGAGCGCGACCGGATCGAGGGGGAGTCGCACGACTTCTTCGTCCGGGCGCGAGAGGCGTTCCTGGCGCTGGCGGCCGCCGATCCCGACCACTACCTCGTCGTCGACGCAGGTCGAGCTGCTCAGGAGATCACCGACGTCGTGCTCACCCGGCTCGAGCCGCTCCTCGCGCAGGCGGTGCGATGACGGGTCCCGCGACGACATCCCCCGAGACCGGCTCGGTCTGGAGCGCCCTGGTCGGTCAGGGCCGAGCCGTCGAGCAGCTGCGGGCTGCAGCCGACGGGCACGGGATGACGCATGCCTTCGTCTTCACCGGGCCGCCCGGCTCGGGCCGCTCGAACGCCGCCGTCGCCTTCGCCGCGGCCCTGCAGTGCGAGGAGCAGCCGCCCGGGTGCGGTCGGTGCCACTCATGCCACACGGTCCTGGCCGGGAGCCATGCCGACGTGACCGTCGTCCGCACCGACCGGCTGTCGATCGGGGTCGACGAGGTGCGCGAGCTGGTCCGCCGCTCGGCGCTCGCGCCGGTCGGGCGTCGCTGGCAGGTGATG
>DATBDF010000186.1:0-2194 GCA_036270075.1 Nocardioides sp. | reverse complement strand
GGTTTCTAGGCGGCGGCGCCTTCCGTGACCTCCTCGAAGGACGCGGGCCCCTCGACCTCAGGGGTACGGCGTTGCCGGCTGATGCCGAGGGCGGCGACGGCGCCGAGCACCGAGATGGTCGCCGCGGTCACGAGCGCCGGCTCGTAGCCCGACAACATCTCCGACGGGCTGTCCAACGAGCCGTGGGCGTCGAACACGACCGTCACGACGGCGACGCCGGTGGCCTGCCCGATCTGCTGGAGGGTGTTCAGGACGCCGGCCGCACGACCGAGCAGGACAGGCGGGGCCGCGTTGAGTCCGGCAGCGGACGGTGCGGGCAGTGCCATCGAGATGCCGACGCCGGCCAGCACGAACGGCGCCACGAACTCGGCGTACGACGCGTGCGTGTGCGCCGCGTGCAGGATCCAGAGGAACCCGACCGCCTGCAGCACGAGACCGGGCGCCGCAATCACGCGAGCACCGACGCGGTCCACCAGCTTACCCGCGATCGGGGCCACCAGGAGGGGCGTCATCGTCCAGGGCAGGAACCGCAGCCCCGTCCCCAGGGGCGAGTCGCCTCGCGAGATCTGGAAGTACTGGCTGGTGACGTACGCCGTCGCGAAGATCGAGGCCGCCATCAGGAACTGCGTCGCGGCAGACGCGGAGAACACCCGCGAGCGGAACAGCGACAGGGGCACCATCGGCGCCGGCGCGACCGACTCCCACCCGACGAATGCGGCCAGCAGGACGACACCGACCGCGAGCGCGACGACCACCTCGGTCGAGCCCCAGCCGGCGACGGGAGCACGGAGCACGCCCCACACCAGCGTGGCCATGGCTCCCGAGGCCGTGACCATGCCCAGCGGGTCGAGCCGCGTCCGCGGGCCGTACGACTCCGGCAGGACGCGCAGGATGGCCAGCACGGCGGCGATGCCGAGTGGCACGTTGACCCAGAAGATCCAGTGCCAGTCCAGGCCTTCGGTCACGGCGCCGCCGACGAGCGGCCCGGACGCGACGCCGAGGCCGGCGACCCCGCCCCAGATCCCGACGACCGCCCCACGGCGCTCGGCCGGGAACGACGAGGTGAGCAGAGTCAGGCCGAGGGGCATGACGATCGCGGCGCCGAGCCCCTGGACGGCGCGGAAGCCGATCAGCAGACCGAGGTCAGGGGCGAGAGCGCAGGCGGCCGAGGCGGCGCTGAAGAGCAGCAGCCCGGCGACGTAGGTCCGTCTGCGTCCGAGCCGGTCACCCAGCGCGGCCGCGGTGATGATCCCGGCCGCGAAGGTGAGGGCATAGGCGTTGATGATCCAGGGCAGGTTGCCCGCGCCGCCGCCGAGGTCCTCGTGGATCGACGGCAGGGCGGTGACGACGACCAGGGCGTCGAGCGTGATCAGCAGGTAGGCGCCCGCGGTCAGCAGGACCGTCAGCCGGCGATGTGGCTGCGTCCCCGGTGACTCCGTACGGGTCGGCCCGAGCTCCGTGGGTGGCATGGGTCATTCCTCTCTCCCGCCGGCGACCGGTTGTCACCGGCGTACGAAAGGGCAGACGTGACGTACGTCGTGAAGTGGGCGTCGGCGCAGCGCCCAGTTCCGGGCCGCACCGTCGTCTATCCCTTCAGCCATCGCTGTCGGTGGTGTGCGCCAGGGTCGAGGAGAGACGAAGGTGATGACATGGACTACGACCAGCCGGTCGACCTGCTGGAGCGTGCGCGTGCGGGCGACGAGGACGCGTTCGGCGAGCTGGTCGCGCCGTACCGCCACGAGCTGCAGGTGCACTGCTACCGGATCCTGGGGTCGCTCCAGGACGCCGAGGACGTCCTGCAGGAGACCCTGCTCTCGGCGTGGCGCGGCCTCGCAGGGTTCCAGGAGCGGTCGTCCGTCCGCACCTGGCTCTACCGCATCGCGACCAACCGCAGCCTCGACGCCGTGCGCTCCGGTGCGCGGCAGGAGCGCGACATGAGGACCCGCATCAACGGGCTGACACCGCCGGCGCCGACCCGGTACGGCGAGGTCCCGTGGCTCACGCCGTACCCCGACGAGCTGCTCGACGTGCCCGACCCCGCGCCCGGCCCCGAGGCGGTGGTGGAGTCACACGAGGCGACCTCGCTGGCGTTCGTGACCGCCTTGCAGCTCCTACCGCCGAAGCAGCGCGCGGTCCTGATCCTGCGGGACGTGCTGGGATACCGCGCGGCCGAGGTCGCCGAGATCCTGGAGGT
>DATBDF010000185.1:0-3652 GCA_036270075.1 Nocardioides sp. | reverse complement strand
CCTTGACGCCCGAGCCCAGCGAGAAGCCCACGGCGTACACGTTCGCGTGCGGGAACAGCGCCTGCCACTGGGCGAGGGTGCCGTGGCAGTCTCCGCCGAAGCCGCCACCGGTCTCGGGGCACGTGAACCCGCGCTGGGCCGCGCGGGCCTGGCCGCCGGTGTACCAGTAGTCGTCGCCGTAGACCGGCTCGCCGACGAGCCGTTGTAGGCGTCGGTGGTGCCGGAGTCCCCGTCCGCGTCGAAGACGATCTGCGAGCCCGGCTGCGGCTGGGTGCCGTACCAGGTCAGCGAGGCGCTGTCGGGAAGACCCTGGAGGGTCAGCGACCGGGGTCGGCCATGCTGTCGATGACCGCCGTGACCGCGAGGATCAGGCTCGGCTCGACGCCGGCCTCGACCTCGACGCCGTAGGTGTCGGCGATCCGGAACCACTTCTTCGACACCTCGGCCACCTTGTCGCCGTCGCGCTCGATCTTGTACTCGTGGTCGACGATGTTGCCCTTGGCTTCCATGTCCGGGCCGTTTGCGACCTTGACCTCGAACCGGTCGCGCAGCGGGGTGATCAGCGCCTTCTTGACCGTGGCGACGTCACCTCCGTTGCCGTCCTCGATCTTCATGGTGTCGCGGATGTGCAGCATCTTCGACTGGATCTTGTACAGCTCGCCGCCGTGCGTGTCCTCCAAGATCAGCGTCTCCCGGACGCGCAGGGCCTTGCCGTTGATCTTGTAGACCCGCTCGCCCTGGTCGTCCTCGATCCAGTAGTCGTCCCCGATCGACACCAGCTTCTGCCGCATCCGGAAGGTGCGCATTCCCGGTCCGTCGTCCCGGCGTCGTCCCCGCAATCCCATGACCTCTCCCTCGTTCGTCCGAGACCGGACAACAGTCAACCCGCCGGACGCCCCTCCTTCCTCACCCGGTTGGGATGACCCGGGTTCGGTGGTCGAGCCCGGCGAGCGCCAGCGAGCCGGAGTCGAGACCCAACGCCGGCCGCGCCTTCGGTGGTCGAGCCCGGCGAGCGCCAGCGAGCCGGAGTCGAGACCCAACGCCGCCCGCGAAGAGTTCGCGGACACAGCATGGACAACAAGCCATGTCCAGCACTAGTTTGTCCGGAGTCCGACCTAACGGGGACTTGGACCCACAGGAAGGCAACGGGGGCGCGCCGGTGGCTCACGCAGTCACCGGGTGCCTCGTTTTCTCGAGGCCGCGCGTGAGTTCAGCCGTCGCTGACCGCCTCAATCCGTCCGGAGGCCACGGCCTCCCCCACCGCGGCGAAGTCGCGGTCGTTCTGGTCGGCGTAGTCGACGGCGAAGTCTGCGATCGCCTCGTCGAAGCTCGTCGAGCTGCCGAGGTACGACGCGATCGCGATGCGGTCGCCCGAGCGCGCGTGGGCGCGGGCCAAGGTCCACCCGCAGATCCGGCCGTAGACGACCATGCCCTCGGGGACCATCACCTCGGGCTCCGCCGATGCCTTCCAGTCACGCAGCTGTCGTAGGTAGAAGTCCGTCCGGCCGCCGTCGGGGCCCGTCACACGCTCCCAGCCGAGGAAGATGTCACTGCTGGCCTGCATCAATCGCTGGCCCTGGACGACGCGTTCGCCGTGGTGGGCGTGCGCGCTGGCTCCGAGAAAGCGTTCGAGCACGGAGGCCTCGGCCTCCTTGGCCTGCAGGAACAGCGGGTCATCGCCGTCGCGGCCTAGCAGCAGCAGGATCCAGGCGCGGGTGCCGACGCTGCCCACCCCGACGACCTTGCGCGCCAGGTGAACGAGCCGGTACTGGCCGAGCAGGTGGCGACGGTCCGCGGCCAACGTGCTCCGGTAACCGGCGAGCAGTCCCTGCAGCTGGGAGTACAGCTCCTCGGCCTCGTGCTCTGGAAAGAGCTCCTCGACCGGCACGACCAGGGGCGGGGCACTCATGATGCGGGGCTGGCCGTCCACCGAGGTGGTCAGCTTGCCCAGGACCTGCATGGAGTCCCGGGTGCGCGCCTTGGCGAGCTGCTTCTCGGTCCGCGATCGCATCTTCTTGGTGAGCTTCGGCCCCAGCCGTTCGAACAGGTCGTCCATGTCCGCACGGGAGTACCAGACCGCGAGGTTGGTCTGCTGAGCGAAGTCGCGCATGGCCTCGCGGTAGGCGCGCCCCATCTCCGTCACGACCGTACGGCGTTGCGCGGTGGTGAACCCGACGCTCCGCCCCGCGATCTCGAGGCTCGCTGCCAGTCGCTTCACGTCCCACTCGAACGGCCCCGGCAGCGTCTCGTCGAAGTCGTTGAGGTCGAAGACGAGCCGACGTTCGGCCGACCCGAAGACCCCGAAGTTGGACAGGTGTGCGTCGCCGCACAGCTGCACCGTCAGGCCCGACCGCGGCCCTGCTGCGAGGTCGCTGGCCATCAGCAACGCCGCGCCGCGGTAGAAGGCGAACGGCGAGGTGAGCATCCGCCCGTACCGGATCGGCACCAGCTCCGGGATGCGCGTCGCGGCCTGTCCCTCGAGGAGCTCCACGGGGTCGGGTCGATCGGAGGGGAGGTGCAGGGCCGCCAGGTTGCGGCGGGGCGAGACACGGCGTACGGCTCGCCCGCGGTCGGCCCGATCCGCCGGCGTCTCGACGACGGTGTCTGTGCGCTCCACGGTGACCATGACGCTTCCTCCTGTCGCCCCGTCCTCCAGTCAAGACCCGAACGGCGACCGCTCCCTCACCCGCTGTGGGTGAGGGAGCGGCCCGGTCGGTCGGGACTTCAGCGCGACGACCGCAGCCAGTGCCAGGCGACGGCGCCGACCCACAGTTCGTAGCCGAGGGTGCTCAGCGCGAGCAGTGGGAAGAACGCACCGGCGACCAGCGTCGCCGTGCCGAGCAGGGTGAGCGGCAGCAGGACGACGCCGACCCGCTGGAGCCAGGGCGCGGTGCCCAGCATCCGGAGACCCAGCACGATCGCCCCGATGAAGAAGACTCGAGGCATCGCCGAGAACGCCAGGGAGTACGGCGCCACCGCGTCCCAACCGCCGAGGATCCGCAGGTCGGTGCCATCCGCGGCGGTGTCGAGTGCGACGTCGTGCAGGACCCCGGCGTACGGCCAGATCAGCGTGAGGAGCGTGCCGGCCGCGACCGCGATGGTCGCCAGGACGCCGGTGCCGTCTGCTCTGCGGAGCTTGAGGTGGACTGCACCGAGGAAGCCGAGCAGCAGGCTGCCGGCCAGCATGAACGCGTAGTTGCCGGCGCGGTAGAGGTCCTCAGCGTCGAGGACGTGGTGGCCGCGCTCCAGCGCCGGATCGTTCGGGGAACCCCCGTGCGGCAGCACGAAGACCGCCATGGAGACCATCACACCGAGCTGGCAGATCGTGAAGGCCATCCCGAACCGCGCACTGATGCGCAGGAGCCCGTCGGTCTCTTCGGTGGTCGAGGAGGCCCCCTTCGGGTCCCGGCTCGCAACCACGTCATGGGTGGATGTGGACATCGCTGTACTCCTCCGTCGGTGAGCCGGCTCGGTCGACCCGGCGAGACAGGAAGGTAGGAACTCAGGCACACTCGCCACATCGACGCCAGGGCTGGACCTCACTCAGCCCACAGGATGAGGGCGGCGTCATCTGGAAGGAACATCATGCGTAGCAAGATCGTGTTCGCAGCCGTGGGTCTCATGCTGGCCGGCACCGCTCTGACGGCCTGTG
>DATBDF010000184.1:0-8077 GCA_036270075.1 Nocardioides sp. | reverse complement strand
TGCGGGAATGGTGGACAGCTCACCGCCCCCGGGCACCGGCCGCCTGGAGCGGTGAGGTAGCCACCGAAATCGGTGCGGGAAAGGTGGACAGCTCACCGCCCCCCGGGTCAGCCGTACAGCGCCGACGTCCGCCGGGCCAGCTCGGCGACGTGGTCACGCAGGTCCCCGGGCGCGAGCACCTCGACGTGCGGGCCGAGGGCCAGGACCTCGACGGCCATGCTCGAGACGGAGCGCATGCGGCAGGTCGCGGTGACCCAGCCGCGGTCGGGGTCCTCGCCGTCGGCCGGTCGGAGGCGGAGGGGTTGGAGGTACCCCAGGATGGCGGCCACACGCCGTCCCTCCGACGTGATGCGGACCGTCATCCGGCCGGAGCCTCCTCGCCGTGATGCCGGTCGGAGCCAGGCATCAGCGGGGAGGGTGGGGGAGTAGCCCTCGAGCAGCTGGAACCCGCCGCCCGGTCCGCGTACGGCGTACACGGGCACGCCCGAGCCGGACAGCACCTCGAGGTCTCGCAGGATCGTCCGCTCGCTGACCTCGAGCCGTTGCGCGAGCACGCCGGCGGTCGTCCGGCCCTCACGGCCCAGGATCGACACCAGGCTGATCAGGCGTCCGGCGCGCACCGGTCCAGGATGAGGTCACCATCGATTCATGACAAGTGATGTCAGGAATGGGCCCTAGCGTCGGACCCGACCGATCGTGGAGGAGAAGGAGCAGCAGATGGACGTCGAAGGCGCCGGAACACCCGAGGACCCCTGGATCCTGACGACCCCGCCGGGCTCGTCGGAGTTCGAGGCCTACCGAGACCCCGGGGCAGACCCGCCGGCCCTCGTCGTCCAGGTGGGCACGACCCAGCTCCGCTACCACCTCAGCTGCATCGACGACCTGCACGCGATGCTGAAGGAGTACGGCGACTGGATGTCGCTCGGGAACGCCGACGAGCAGAAGGAGGCGAAGCCCGACACCGTCGAGGCGTGGGGCCGGTCGGCGGACAACCCGGTCGGCGGCTGGTACGGCATCAAGAAGGGGCTGCGTGGGCGCTTCGGCAACTACGTCCCGCCGGTGCTCGAGGCGCTCGGGCTGGCCGAGCTGGAGCACAACGCCCGCAACAACCGGATGCGGGCCGTCTAGTCGCAGCACCCCGACGTGGTCCTAGATTCGCTGCATGAGTGGTGAGATCCCGACCATCGGGCGGGCCGAGCTCGAGGGGCTGCAGCTCGAGCGCCTGCGCGAGACCCTCGAGCGGGTCTACGCCCACGTCCCGCACTACACGCGGGCGTTCGACGAGGCGGGGGTGAAGCCCGACGACCTCACCTCACTCGAGGACCTCGGTCTCTTCCCGTTCACGACGAAGGCAGACCTGCGCGCGAACTATCCCTTCGGCATGTTCGCCGTGCCGCGGGAGCAGGTGAACCGGGTGCACGCGAGCAGCGGGACGACCGGGAAGCCGACCGTGGTCGGGTACACGCACGAGGACCTCGAGGTGTGGTCGGAGCTGATGGCGCGCTCCATCCGAGCCGCGGGGGGCCGGCCGGGAGACGTCCTGCACGTCGCCTACGGGTACGGGCTCTTCACCGGCGGACTCGGCGCCCACTACGGGGCCGAGCGGTTGGGGTGCACGGTGATCCCGGTCAGCGGCGGGATGACCGAGCGGCAGGCGCAGCTGATCGTGGACTTCCGGCCGCGGATCATCATGGTGACCCCGTCGTACTTCCTGGCGATCCTGGACGAGCTCGAAGCGCAGGGCGTCGACCCGAAGGACACCAGCCTCGAGATCGGCATCTTCGGTGCGGAGCCGTGGACCGACGAGATGCGGAACGCCGTGCAGGCGAGGACCAACCTCCGGGCGGTCGACATCTACGGGCTCTCCGAGGTGATGGGGCCGGGGGTGAGCCAGGAGTCCGGCGAGATGCAGGACGGCCTGCACGTGTGGGAGGACCACTTCCTGCCCGAGATCGTCGACCCCCTCACCCTCGAGCCGGTCGCGGACGGGGAGGAGGGCGAGCTCGTCTTCACCAGTCTGACCAAGCAGGCGATGCCGGTGGTCCGCTACCGAACCCGCGACCTCACCCGCCTGCTGCCGGGAACGGCGTTCCCGGCCTTCCGGCGCATGCAGAAGGTCACCGGCCGTACCGACGACATGATGATCGTGCGAGGTGTCAACGTGTTCCCCACGCAGGTCGAGGAGCAGATCCTGGCCGTCGAGGGACTGGCCCCGCACTACACGTGCGTGCTGACCCGGCCCGGCAACCTCGACGAGCTCACCGTGAAGGTCGAGTCGCTGGCCGATCTCTCGGCGGAGAACGCGGCCGCGGCGTCGCTCGCGGAGACGCTCGCCGAGCGGATCAAGAACCGGATCGGCGTGACCGCTCGCGTGAAGGTGGTCGCACCCCACGCGCTCGAGCGGTCGACCGGCAAGGCCCGCAGGATCGAGGACCGCCGCGGCCGCTGACCGGCGTACGTCGTCGCGCTAGGGCCGCGGGAGGCCGGACTGGGTGCAGAGGTTCTTGCCGACCGCGTCGGTGTTGTCGTCGCGGATCAGCTTGAACATCTGCTTCGACCGGGTCGGGTCGAGGTGGACTCCGAGGTCGCTGATCGGCACGACGCAGTTGAGCTTCGCGTGCGTCATGCCCCAGGCGAACCGTCCCATCCCGAAGGCGCTCAGGTCCTGGTCGACCGTGACGCTGTCGGCGGCCGACATGTTCAGGTTCCAGTACCGGAACGGGTTGAGGAACGTCCACGGTGACAGTGCCTTGTGGCCTACGGCGTTGACGACCTGCCGCTGCTGGCCGCCACGGGCGATGTCGCCCAGCTTCGGGTCGGCGTGCCGCGACCGCGCGTAGGCGAGCGCGACGGTGCCGTCCGCGTGCTGGCAGCCCTTCTTCACGTGGAGGTTGGCCAGCTTGTCGTTCATGTTGTGGTTCGGGCAGATCGTGATGCCGCCGACCGAGTCGACGACGTTCACGAACCCGCCGAACCCGATCTCGACGTAGTGATCGATGTGGATCTGGGTGAGGTCCTCCACGGTCTTGATCAGCAGCTTCGGGCCGCCGTAGGCGAATGCCGCGTTGATCTTGGTCGTGCCGTGGCCCGGGATCGGCACCAGCGAGTCGCGCGGGATCGACATCAGCAGCGTCGGGCCGCTCCCGTCGTGGAGCAGCATGATCGTGTCGGTGCGCTGTCCGGAGTCGTTGCCCGTGTGCAGCTTCTTGCGCTGCGCGGCCGTCAGGCCCTTGCGGGAGTCGCTGCCGACGATCAGGTAGTTGGTGCCCGGGGTGTCGGCCGGCCGCTGGCCCGACGGGAAGGCGTCGACCTGCGAGACGTTGTTCCAGGCGAAGAGCGGCACCGCGATCAGGTACACCAGCCACAGCACGAGCAGGATCCACAGGTAGCGGAGCTTGAACCGGGGCCGTCCCGGCCGCGCGAACCACCGGCGTACGCCGTCGAGGAACCCGCCCCCGGACGAGTCGCGGCCGGCGGGAGGAGCGGGAGGAGCGGAAGGAGGAGGTGGTACCGGCGTCTCGCCCGGACCACGAGCAGCCGTCCGGGTCGCCTGCTGCTGGCGGGCCATCGTGGGCATCACCCGGGTCTCGTCCGGCCCGGGGGGTCGGGACGGTTGCCGCTCCACCGGGCGGGTGGCGTCGGGATCGGCGGCGTCACGGTCGGGGTCTCGGCCCTGCCGGCCGCCCGGCTTGCCGCCGTACAGCCAGTCGTCGGACATGACGGCGAGATTACCGGCCGGGTACCAAAGGACCCGATTCGGCGCGTCGGTCCGCCGCGTGGCCCGTGTGGCTGGTGATACTGACGGGGCTACTTCCCCAGCACAGAAGGACGCCTTCATGGGGCTGCCCGCTTCTTCCCCCGGGTTGCTCGACCCGAGCTCCGCTCGCGCGTCGGCAGGCGATCGCGCCGCCCGCGTCCGCTATCGCCGGGCGCTGATGCTGATGATGATGACGCTGGCGGTGCCCGGCTCGGCACAGCTGGTCGCGGGCAACCGTCGGATCGGCCGGATCGCCACCCGCATCTGGGCCGCCCTGGTCACGGCGGCGCTCGTCGGCGTCGTGCTGGCGGCGTCGCACCACGAGTACGTGTTCTGGTTCGTCTCGGACACGACCGCACTCGGCATCGTCCGGCTCGGGCTGATGTCGCTGGCCGTGGGGTGGGCGCTGCTGTTCCTCGACGCCTGGCGCATCGGCCAGCCGTTGTCGCTCTCCCTGGGTCACCGCCGCGCCGTGGTCGGCCTGAACGGCATCCTCTGCCTCTCGGTCGCCGGCGCTCTGCTGTTCGGCGCGCACCTCGTCGGCGTCCAGCGCAGCTTCATCCTCACGATGTTCTCCGGCGACACCGTGCACGGTGCGAACGACGGCCGCTACAACGTGCTCCTGGTCGGCGGGGACTCCGGTGCCGGTCGCTGGGGCCTGCGCACCGACTCGATGACCGTGGCGAGCATCGACGCGAGCACCGGGAAGACGGTCCTGATCGGCCTGCCCCGCAACATGACGGCCTTCCCGTTCGCCAAGGGCTCGGTCATGCACAAGGCCTGGCCCCACGGCTTCAACTGCGGCTACCCGAACTGCGAGCTCAACGGCGTCAACACCTGGGTCGGCGACCACCTCGGACTCTTCAAGGGCGTCAAGGACCCCGGCATGGACGCCACGATGTCGGCCATCGAGGGCATCACCGGACTCAAGATCAACTACTGGGCTTTCGTGAACCTGGCCGGCTTCCGCGGGCTGGTCGACGCGGTGGGCGGGGTCACCCTCAACGTGCGGCAGCCCATTCCCGTCGGTGGTCTCGGTTCCGACGTCACCGGCTACATCAAGCCGGGCGTCCGCAAGCTCGACGGCTTCGACACACTGTGGTTCGCCCGCTCGCGAGACAGCTCCGACGACTACTCCCGGATGGCGCGCCAGAAGTGCGTGATGAACGCGATGCTCCACCAGATCAGCCCGCAGACGGTGCTCACGAACTTCGAGAAGATCGCGAAGGCGTCGTCGCAGATGATCTCCACCGACATCCCGGCCAGCGAGGTCGACACGTTCATGTCCCTGGCGCTGAAGGCGAAGGGGCAACCCGTCTCGACGCTCTCCCTCGTGCCGCCGCTGGTGAACACCGCCGACCCGGACATCCCGCTCATCCGGCACAAGATCACCTCGGTCATCACGGCGTCCGAGAACCCGGCCGCGCGATCAGGGCACCATCAGAAGAAGGGGACGACCGCCGTGACCGGCGGCTCGATCGGCTCCTTGAGCACCGGGTACGCCGCGAACCAGGCCAGCAACCTCGGCGCCGTCTGCTGACCGTTCGTCGGAGGCATCTGCTGGACTTGGCGCATGGACCTCGAGTTCTCCGCGCCGATGTACGAGTGGCGCGGGCCGGCGCCGTACCATTTCCTGGCGGTGCCCGACGACGAGGCCGACGAGCTCCGTGACGCCGCGGCGTACGTGACCTACGGCTGGGGGATGATCCCGGTCCGCGGCCGCATCGGCGAGACGGAGTTCACCACCTCGCTGTGGCCCAAGGACGGCGGCTACGTCGTGCCGATCAAGGACGCTGTGCGCAAGCCCGAACGCCTCGAGCTCGGCGACCTGGTCACCGTGCTGCTGACGGTCGACGTCTGAGCCGCCACTAGGGTTTCCGGCGTGACCGAGGACGCCGTCAGGCAGCGCATCGCCGCCGTCGTGGTCACCTACAACCGCGTGGAGCTGCTGCAGCGCCTGGTCAAGGCACTCGACGAGGTGCCCGGACTCGACGAGGTGCTGGTAGTGGACAACGCGTCGACCGACGGCACCGGAGAGTGGCTGGCGGCGCTCGCCGACGAGCGCGTGCTCGTGCGCACCCTCACGGACAACACTGGCGGGGCCGGTGGCTTCCACGAGGGACTGCGCTGGGCCGTCGAGCGCGGGGCCGACCTGGTGTGGCTGATGGACGACGACGGACTGCCGGAGCCGGACTGCCTCACCCGCCTGCTGGACCGCGCCGCCGACCTCGACTTCTGGGGACCGGTGGTCGTCGACGAGGACGATCCCGAGCGCCTGGTCTTCCCCATCCGGCTTCCCGGCGGCACGCGCGTGGTTCACGCCATGGCCGACGTGCGTCGCGCCGCCGACGACGGCCTGATCCGCGGGATCGTGATCCCGTTCAACGGCGTCCTGGTGACCCGCGACCTGGTGCGACGCATCGGCCTCCCACGCGCCGAGTTCTTCATCTGGGGCGACGACCACGAGTACCGGCTGCGTGCCGAGCGTGCCGGCGCGCGCGTCGCCACCGTGGTCGACGCTCGTGTCCGGCATCCGTCGGTCGGCGCGCTCGGCACCCCGATGGCGTTCGGGCGCACGACGTACAACGACACGCCCAGCGACCTCAAGCACTACTGCATGGCACGCAACAACCTCGTGAACCTCCGTGAGTACGGCGGCACGCTGCACGCCCTGGCGTTCGTCGCGAAGACGCTCTGGTTCTACACGTTCACCCGGCGCGACGCCGGCCGCCTCGGGCTGAGCGTGCGGGCGTGGCGCGACGCGGTGCGCGGCGACTTCACGGGCCACCGGAGGTACCTGTCGTGAACGAGACGGTCGCGGTCGTGGTGGTCACGTTCAACCGGGCCGAGCTGCTCGGCCGGACGCTCGACGGCCTCGCTGCGCAGACCCGTGCGCCGGACGTCGTGATCGTCGTCGACAACGCCAGCACCGACCACACCCGCGACGTCCTCGACGCGCACCAGGGCCTGTCGTTGCAGCGCATCCACCTCGACACCAACACCGGCGGGTCCGGTGGCTTCCACGCGGGCGTCGAAACGGCGTACGACCAGGGCTTCGACCGGATCTGGCTCATGGACGACGACGTCGTGCCCGCGCCCGACTGCCTGGCGCTGCTGATGGACATCGACGAGCCGTGCCTGATGTCGGTGCGCGAGGACGTGCGCGGGCACCTGGTCGAGAAGGCGGCGACCTCCTTCGACCTCAGCCGGCCGTGGTCCATCCGGCCGAAGCGTTCCAGCGTGGAGACGGCGTACGGCGACCGCGCGGCGATGCCGGAGCTCGTCGAGATCGAGGCGGTCGCGTTCGAGGGGTTCCTGGTACGCCGCGAGGTCATCGCCGCGATCGGGCTCCCCGACGACTCCTTCTTCATCTTCTACGACGACGTCGACCTCGCCCTGCGCGCCCGCCGCGCCGGGTACCGGATCTGGGCCGTCCGTGACGCGGTGCTCGTGCGTCAGCTCGAGTTCGACCAGCAGCACGCGCTGGACACGTGGAAGGGCTACTACATGTACCGCAACCTCTTCGCGGTGCACTTCCGCTACGGCGCCAACCCGCTGGTCCGGGCCAAGCCCTATGCCATCGCCGCCGTGGTCGTCGCGCTCAGCCCGGTCCGGGGCGGACGGGCCGAGGCGAGCAACGTGCTGCGGGCGGTGCGCGACGCGCGCCCGATGCGCGCCGTACCCGCCGGCTCGCGCTAGGCGACCGGCGCGACAGGTGGCCCGGCGTCGGCCGCGACCGCGATCGCACGGTCGTTGCGGAAGAGGTAGACGCCGACCATGGCGCCGCTCACGGCGGTGTTCTGGCCGCTCAGGAACCCCGCTCGGTGCTGCTCTCACCGGTCACCATGAAGACGTGGCTGGCGTGCTCGAGCCGCCACCCGACCCGCTCGATCTCGGCGAGCGTCGTGGCCGAGCTGACGGCGGCGCGCTCGCGCGTCGCCTCGCCCCACGACGCGCTTCCGGTGTGGGCCCCGACCTGGAGCTGGATCTCGAAGAACTCCTCGTCGGCCTGCTTCATTGCGGTGGCTCCCCCCACCGGGCTCGCGAGCCAGGCCCGCCGGGCCCGCGCGTCTGCCTGTGCCTGCGCCTGCGCCGCCTGAGCGGCCTCGGACCGCGCCAGCTCCTCCTCGCGGGCCTTCTTCTTGGCGGCCTTCTCCTCCGCGCTCTCGAACATCCTGGTCTCCTGTCGAGTCGTGGCGAGGCAGCCTGGCCCGCGTGATCTGCCTCATGGAGCACCCCGCGGAGGGGCGCTCGATTCCAGGTTCGGCCCCCACCTCTCGGTAGACTGACGGGCCACGACCCGATCAGGAGTTTCGACCT
>DATBDF010000183.1:0-5042 GCA_036270075.1 Nocardioides sp. | reverse complement strand
TGACCGGTCCGCCGGAGTCCGCTCGGTACCCTCGCCCCATGCCGCTCACCGGAGCCCCTGAGATCGCAGGTGCCACCCACCTCCACTCCGGCAAGGTGCGCGACCTGTACGCGCTGCCCGACGGGCACCTGCTGATGGTCGCCAGTGACCGCATCTCGGCCTTCGACTTCGTCCTGGACACGACGATCCCGGACAAGGGCGAGATCCTGACCCGGATGTCCCTGTGGTGGTTCGAGCGGCTCGCCGACCTGGTACCGCACCACGTGCTGTCGACCGACGTTCCCGAGGCCGTGCGCGGCCGGGCCGTGATCTGCGAGCGCCTGGACATGATTCCGGTGGAGTGCGTCTCACGTGGCTACCTCACCGGCTCCGGCCTGCTCGACTACCGCGCGTCCGGGGAGGTGTGCGGCATCGCGCTGCCGGCGGGCCTGGAGGACGGCAGCCGGCTGCCGGAGGCGATCTTCACGCCGGCGACGAAGGCCGAGCTCGGCGAGCACGACGAGAACGTCTCGTACGACGCGGTCGTGGCGACGGTCGGCCCCGATGTCGCCGCCGAGCTACGGCGGCTGACCCTGGCGGTCTACGCACGGGCCGAGGAGATCGCCCGTGGCCGCGGGATCATCCTGGCGGACACCAAGCTCGAGCTCGGCCGCAGACCCGACGGGACGATCGTGCTCGCGGACGAGGTGCTCACCCCCGACTCGTCCCGGTTCTGGCCGGCCGACGAGTGGCAGCCGGGTCGCGCGCAGGCGTCCTACGACAAGCAGATCGTCCGCAACTGGCTGCTGTCGCCGGCGTCCGGCTGGGACCGGTCGTCGGGCGAGGCGCCGCCGCCGTTGCCGGACGAGGTCGTGGAGCTCACGCGCGCGCGCTACATCGAGGCGTTCGAGACCCTCACGGGGCGAACCTGGTGAGCGACTTCTCGGTCACCCTCGAGCTGCCGCACCCACCGGCGACGCTCTTCCGGTTCCTGGCCGACCCGCACAACCGTCCGCTCTGGCAGACCAGCCTGCGCGACATCACCCACTGCGACGACGGCGACCCCCACCGGGGCATGCAGTGGCGCGACGTCACCCGGGTCGGCATCAAGCCGTGGATGGAGATCACCGAGCTCACGCCGTACCGCGTGATCAGCGAGACCGGGACCTGGCGCGGCGTCGACGGCCTCCTCACCCTCCGCTTCGTGAAGACCCACCAGGGCACCCGGGTCACCGCCGAGGGACGTCTGATCGGTCACGGGCCGTTCGCCCTCGCCGCGGCCGTGAGCGGTCGCTGGGCACCCGAGACCGTCCGCAAGGACCTGCTCCGAGCCTCCGAGCTCCTCGCCGAGCGCAGCGGGGTCGACGGGTAGGAGGCAACGGCCCGGTGGGGGCGCTACGTCGTTTTCGCTGCCGCGCGATGCCTCCGGCCCGGTCGGGACGACGCTCAGGCGAAGGGGTTCGGCCGAGCGCCGGGCAGCTGGGCGAGCAGCTCCTGGGCACGCAGCAGGAGCTTGTGCTCCACCAGCACCTCGTAGCGGGTCGCGACGACCACGCGGACGGAGGAGAAGTCGCGCTGGCCGCGCGTGGCGGCGTACCCGACGAGGGCCCAGATCATGCCGAACAGGACGCCGAAGAGCGCCGTGACGACCACGGTCGCGAACCCGCTGCCGCTGTCGAACAGGGCGAAGACGATCCCGATGAAGATGCCAAGCCACAGCCCCGACAGCGCGCCCCCGAGCGCGACCTTCCCGGTGGTGAGGCGGCCGGTGATGCGCTCGACCTGTTTCAGGTCGGTGCCGACGATCATGCAGTTCTCGACCGGGAACTCCTTGTCCGACAAGAAGTCGACGGCCTTCTGCGCGGCGGCGTAGTCGTCGTACACGGCCAGAGACTGCGGGAACTGCAGCTGCAGCGCGCTCGCCCCCCGCATACCCGGGCTCCCGGAGCTGCCGAGACCACCCATCGGGTTGTTCGTTGCCATGACCCCAGTGTGCCGCCCCCGCTCGAAGATGACCCACCTGGGCGATGCCCGGGCTTGACGGGGGACCTACGGTGTGCGCGTGCCGGAGGGACGAAGTGTGCGCCGAGCGTGGCGCCTCGCAGGGACAGCGCTGGTTGTCGCGGGTGCACTGGCGGCGGTGCCGCCGTCGTCGGGAGCCGATGGTCACGGCCGCGCGCCGTCGCCCTCAGCGCACCCGACGTACGTCGTTCACCTCGACCGTGACACGGCGGCTCCTGCGGGCGACTCGTCTCGGACCAGCAGCCGCTCGATCCGCTCGTGGCCGGGGAAGAAGATCCGCTACTGGGCCGACCTCCCCCAGAGCTACCAGTGGTCGCTGCAGGCCGCGCTGAGGTCGTGGAACGCCACCGGCCTCGACATGACGTTCGTGCGCGCACCCAAGTCGCGCGCCCAGCTGCAGATCGTGGTCGGGAAGACGTACGGATCCGACGGCTACGCCACGGTCGGCTACCAGCAGCGGAACTGGGTGCACCTGCGGCCGGCGCTCACCAAGCCGATCCCGTCCGAGCCGGCGTCGTACGCCCGGGTCGTCGCGGCGCACATCATCGCCCACGAGCTCGGCCATGTCCTGGGCCTGGAGCACACCTCGGGCTGTGAGCTGATGACCCCGGTCCTCATGCTGCCGACCTGTCCGATCATGGCCGACCGCATCGGCTTCTACAGCCGCATCGTCGATCGGCCCGCCTTGAAGAAGACGGTGGGCCGGTACGGCGGACGGCTCTCGCTCGGCCCGAAGAGCCTCCCGCTCGACTCCCTGCCGCCCCGGCTGCGCGGGGTGTCGTTCCACGGCGGGCTCGACGCCGACGCACCGGTGAAGCTGACGTGGACTCCGCCGAAGCACGCTCCGGCCGGCTCTCACGTCCTACTGCTGGTCACCAACGGCGGCTCCTGTCGCTACCCCGTCTCGGCAGACTTCTGGGGGATGACCGCCTACGACGGAAGCCGCCTGCGGCGACTCCAGGAGATCGCTCCTGACAAGGGCTCGGTCTCGCCGCCGGCGGTCGACATCTCCCGCCACTGCTACGCCCTGACCCTCGTCAATCGCAGCGGTGCCGGAAGCGCCCCCCAGGGCAAGGTCCTCAAGAGCTGGCTGTCGGCACCGGTCAGCCCCACGGTCCAGTCGGTCCGTCGGGGTTACGACCAGGAGTTCGACCCGTCGCTCTACAAGGTGGTGGTCGACTTCGACGACTCGCACGGCGAGGAGCTGTTGATGGTGGCGCGGCCCAGTGGGCACTGCGCGAACGCCTGGCCGACCGGTGAGTCCTACGACTCCCATCTCGTCGCCGTCACGCCGGGGGAGCCCGCCCAGGTCAACGCCTACGACTCGGCGTTCGATCCCATCCCCGACGCGTGCCTGACGTTCTTCACGATGCGCGCCGACGAGAAGCGCATCAGCGCGCCGGTGAGCTACCAGGTCGGGAGCGAGCCGCTTCCGGCGCCTCCGGTGATCAACGCGGTGACGCGCACCGGACCCGACACCTACACCGTCGACGCGACCTACGACTCCGACGTGGCTCGTCTCGCGGTCGTGGTCAAGCCGACCGGCCAGTGTGTGACCAGCTGGCCGGGAGGGGACCCGACGCAGTCGCTCACCGACGGCTTCATCGACACGACCGGCACCAGCCAGCCGTGCCTGTCGTTCTTCACGGTGAACGCCGAGGGCGCGACCAGCCCCACCGCGGTCACCCGTCAGATGACGGCGGCCCCGGCTCCACCGAAGCCGACGATGTCGGCCGTGGCCGTCAACGAGTTCGGCACCGTCAGCGGACACACCTCGCTGGACCCGGAGGGTCAGTTCGGGCTGGCGATGACGGTGGACCCGACCGAATCCTGCCAGCCCTTCCCGTCCGGTGCGTCAGCCGCGGACTACCAGGTGTCCATCTTCGACGACGGCACGGGAACGGCCTTCCAGGGATTCTCGGGCGAGACGCATCCGTGCCTGACGTTCTACAGCTACAACTACGACGGGGTGCTGAGCGCGGGGACGACCGTCCAGCTCTGAGCGACCCGCCCACCGGGGTGGCGGCACGTCGGCGCGGCGCGCGTCCCTAGACTGACGCGCGTACCGCCGTCGCCCCGGAAAGGCACCGCCGTGGCCCGCTACGTCGTCGACGTGATGCCCAAGCGCGAGATCCTCGATCCCCAGGGCAAGGCCGTCCTCGGCGCCCTCCCTCGTCTCGGCTTCGAGGGCGTGATCGACGTACGCCAGGGGAAGCGGTTCGAGATCGAGGTCGAGGGCGAGGCGGACGACGGTCGGCTCGCCGACGTACACCGGATGGCCGAGACGCTGCTCGCCAACCCGGTGATCGAGGACTTCGTCGTGACTACGGAAGGGGCTGAGCCCGTCGCCGTACCCGACGACGGGGACCCGGAGCGCGGCCGATGAGGGTCGGCGTCGTCACGTTCCCCGGCTCGCTCGACGATGCCGACGCCGCACGCGCGGTCCGGCTGGCCGGCGGCGACGCGGTCAGGCTCTGGCACGCGGACGCCGAACTCCAGGGGGTCGACGCCGTCATCCTGCCGGGTGGCTTCTCCTACGGCGACTACCTGCGCTGCGGCGCCATCTCACGCTTCGCGCCGGTCATGAGCGAGGTCATCGCGGCGGCGAGGCGCGGGATGCCGGTGCTCGGCATCTGCAACGGTTTCCAGATCCTCTGCGAGTCCCACCTGCTTCCGGGCGCTCTCATCCGCAACGACCACCGTACGTTCGTCTGCCGCGACCAGCGGCTCCGGATCGAGAACAACCGGACGCCCTGGACGTCGTCGTACGCCGAGAACGCCGAGGTCACGATCGTGCTCAAGAACGGCGAGGGCGGGTTCATCGCGGACGAGCCGACGCTCGAGCGGCTCGAGGGTGACGGGCGCGTCGTGGCGCGCTACCTCGAGCTGAACCCCAACGGCTCTCTCGACGACATCGCCGGGATCACCAACGAGCACGGGAACGTCGTGGGTCTGATGCCCCACCCGGAGCACGCCGTCGAGGACCTGACCGGCGCGGGGACCGACGGTCTCGGCTTCTTCGCCGGCCTGGTCGCGCTCGG
>DATBDF010000182.1:0-15020 GCA_036270075.1 Nocardioides sp. | reverse complement strand
GACCGCGTCGAGCAGCTCGGCGGCGTCGAGCAAGTCGGACAGCAACTCGCTGTGGTGGATCATCCTGCTGCTGATCCTCATCGTGGTCGCGGCGACCGTCACGTTGCTGTGGCGCCGGCGGCGCGACAGCTTGGCCCCGCCGGACGCGTAACGTCGGCACCATGTCCGACGGCATCATCGCGGAGACAATCACGATCACGGACCACAACGGCGACGCGATCGAGGCGTACTTCGCCCGACCCATCGA
This sequence comes from Nocardioides sp., assembly GCA_036270075.1. Taxonomy (GTDB): domain Bacteria; phylum Actinomycetota; class Actinomycetes; order Propionibacteriales; family Nocardioidaceae; genus Nocardioides. The sequence goes on along the minus strand of DATBDF010000182.1, from coordinate 14,773 downwards.
CGGCAACGCGCAGCCGAGCGTCGTTGTCCTCCATCACATGCCCGGCTACGACCGCTCGTCGAAGGAGATCGTGCGCACGTTCGCGGTCTACGGCTACGCGACCGTGATGCCGAATCTGCACCACCGGTACGCGCCCGGTGCGCGCGCGAGCGATGCGGCCGCGGCCGCGCGGGAGGCCGGCGGCGTGCCCGACGAGCAATGCGTCGGCGACTTCGAAGGCGCCGCGCGCATGTTGCGGGCCCGCACCGAAGGCAACGGGAGAGTCGGCGTCATCGGCTACTGCTCGGGAGGCAGACAGTCCGTGCTGGCGGCCTGCCACCTCGACGTGGATGCCGCGGTCGACTGCTACGGAGCCTTCGTCACCGGTACGCCGCCGGAGGGCTTCCCGATACCCAGCAACCTGGTCGACCAGCTCCCGGACCTGCGCTGCCCCCTCCTGGGCCTGTTCGGCAACGAGGACAAGTACCCCACGCCCGAGCACGTCGACGAGCTCGAGGCGATCCTGGCCGGCCATGGCAAGACCTACGAGATCCACCGGTACGACGACGCCGGCCACGCCTTCTTCGCCGTCGACCGTCCCTCCTACCGCGTGGCCGCTGCCAATGACGGCTGGGAGCGCATCGCGGCGTTCTTCGCGCGGTACCTGAACGAGTCGTGACCAAGCCGAGCCCCAGCGAGACCAGGAGAGCATCGATGTGCACCTACACCACCGAACGAACAACCGTGGACGGCAGCGCGAAGGGCCCCGGGGGAGCCTGGTTCCACGTGACGGATGCGACGGTCTACTTCGACCACCCCGTCCACGCGCTCGCGGAGCACACCCTGAACATCGACGTCGGCGACCCGGCGGGAGGTCCGGGCGCCCGCGTCGCGCTGGAGCTCGACGCGCCATCTGCTCGCAACCTCGTCGATGCCATCCGAGCCGCACTGGCGGCCGTGCCGGTCGATCTTCTGGCCTAGCCGCACCCGACCGGACACGGCGCGCTCGTCGGGAGCATCAGCGTGGTCGCGGAGAACACGATCGTGAGTCCATGCTGGAGGATCGCCGAGGAATCGTCGGGGCGCCGACGGGGTTCACTTGACCATGACAACTGTTTACGACTTCCAGGTGTCGACGGCCGAGGGCGACTCGGTGTCGCTGTCCGACTACTCCGGCAGGGTCCTGCTGATCGTGAACGTCGCCAGCAAGTGCGGGCTGACTCCTCAGTACGAGGGCCTCGAGGCGCTCTACCGCGCCGAACGCCATCGCGGGTTCGAGATCCTCGGGTTCCCCTGCAACCAGTTCCTGGGACAGGAGCCCGGCACGGACGCCGAGATCCAGGACTTCTGCACCGCGACCTACGACGTCACGTTCCCGGTCATGGCCAAGGTCGACGTCAACGGGGAGGCCGCCATCCCGCTCTACGACCATCTCCGGTCCGAGGCTCCGGGCGACTGGGGTCCGCATCTGGGTGAGTTCTACACGGGTATCAACCGGATCAAGCCGCCGGCCGACCCCGCCGACGTGAAGTGGAACTTCACGAAGTTCCTGGTGGATCGTGACGGTCGGGTCGTCAAGCGTTACGAGCCGCCGGTGACGGCCGAGGAGATCCAGGCCGACCTCGACTCCTACCTGTGAGCCCGTGAGCCCTACTGTCGGCACATGGCGACGCGGAGCCGCTCCTCGGGATCGGGAAGGATTCGGACACGGGCAACAGGCAGGCGGCGGTCCCGGAGACCTCACCCAATCCGGACCAGTGGCCCGTCGGCGGGTCGGCCGCGCCCCGGCGTACGGCGAACGTCGCAGCGGGACGCCGAGCCCGCTTCATAGACTCCCTTGCTGTGACGCGAAGAGACCCCACCGCTGCGGAAGTCCTGGGGGAGCAGATCACGCCGCAAGGCTGGCGGGCGAACCCGGTCCCCGCCCCGCGGGACGAGCGCGTCCGCCGGAGCCTGCAGGACTTCGAGCTGAGGTTCCCCGTCGCGCGCGACCACCGACAGATGCTGCAGCTCCTCGGCTCGCAGTTCACCTATGCGGCGCCGTGCTTGGTCAACAACGCACGCGAGTGCGAGGTGACCCTGGTGCGGTTCAGTGGGGCCGTCGAGTCGGCCTTCGGGTTCACCCGCGAGCTGCTGTTCCTCTACAGCCCCTACCCCGACCTGCAGCATCGAACCTTTGTCGCGGCACGGGCGTCGCTGCGTCACCTGCCGCGCGACGTCACGCCGGACCTGGTCGTCGTCTGGTCGAAGGACCCGCGGGCCCGCGTGAAGCTGGATGACTGGAGTGGGACCGAGTTCACCGCGATCCCGCTCCCCGCCGACGGCCTCGACGACCCGCTCGAGCTCCTGCGCATCCTGCGTGAGTACGTCTTCACGCGCGATCTGTACTACGAGACCACGCCCGTGTCCGGCGACCAGTTCTTCGGCAGACGCCCGCTCCTCCAGAGCCTGCGGACGGACCTTCGGTCACGCCGGGTCGTGGGCGTGTTCGGACTGCGCAAGGCCGGCAAGACGAGCGTGCTGGAAGAGCTGGGCAAGACGATGGAGTCCGAGGACACCGTCTACCTCCTGCGGGACCTGGAGAGTCTCCCGAGCCCTCCGGACGACCCGATCCCCGATCTCATCGCCGACCTGCGACAAGACGTCGTGTCCCGGATGGAGGAGGCCGGGTTGTCGGCCCGGGCCCTGAACGCCCTGTCGCCGGCCCCCTCCGTCGCAGAGTTCCGACGCGCCTTGCAGGATGCGCTGCGCGAGCTGGCGGTGACGGGCATCCAGCTGGTCGTGGCACTCGACGAGATCGAGTACCTGGTGCCGTCGGACCGGATCGACGTGCGGGAGGGCGACATGCCGTCGGTCGCCCAGTTCCTGGGCGCCCTCCGGAGCCTGGTCCAGGAGAACGAGAACTTCACCTTCCTCATCTCGGGCCTCACCTCGGCCATGATCGAGTCCGGGAGGCTCTACGGCCGACCCAACCCGCTCTTCAGCTGGGCCAAGGCCTACTTCCTCTCACCCTTCAACCAGTCCGAGGCCGACGATCTCGCCATCGCCGTCGGCCAACGCATGGGCGTGCGCCTGGACGCCGGCGCCCTGGACGCCCTCTACGAGGCGACCGGCGGACACGCCTTCCTCTACCGGCACCTCGCCTCCGCCGTCGTCGGCGAGCTGCCGATCGACGTGATGAGCCGCACGATGCTGCGCTCCGACGTACTCCGGTCCCTCACCTCCTGGCAGCGCGAGATCGCCGGCAACATCGAGGAGATGGTCAACCACGTTCGCCGCTACTACCCGGACGAGGCGTTCCTGCTCCAGACCCTCCAGGAGGATCCCGACGAGTTCGAGAAGCTGGCACGCGACATGCCGACGGAGCTCAGCCATCTGCTCAGGTTGGGTCTGGTCGAGGAGTCGCAGCACGAGTTCGCCCTCACTCCGGTCCTTCAACTCCTCTGAAGGGCGTCGACGTGTGGGAGCCAGAAGCAGCCGCGACGATGGTCGACCAGCTCGTGGTCCGCGCCAAGCGACATCGGATCGTGTTCCTCCAGGCGAATCCGCGGATCTCGGCCCTGTTGAGACATGAGGCGGCCGAGGCGGCCCTGGCCCAGGTCGGGCTGGACGTCGCCGAACCGCCCCAGGACGGCCGGATCGCGGTCATCGACGGCTTCGACCGCTGCCTCGACGAGCTGGACCCCGTCCGGGAGCTCGGACAGAGGAGGGACCTCTACGTCTCCTGGCTCGACCGGGGCCTGACGGGCCTGTGCCTGTTGTCGTCCGCTCCTCGCATGGCCTACCCGCCGTGCCCCGGGAGCTCCGTCCTGGACGACGCGTACGTCGCGCACCTGGGCCACCTGTGCGGCGAGCTCTACGACACCGCGTGGACCGAGCCTGACCCGCCCGATCCCGACGAGCTCACGGATCGCATCCGCCATCTGGGGCTGGACGCCTTGGCCTGCCTCGACTTCCTGCTCTTCGACCTACGGCTGGACCGGGACATCCCGTTGGACCTGGTCTCCGCCCGGGAGTGGGAGGCCCTCCGTGGCGCGGACCTGGTGGCCCTCGACTACACGCGAGGCACGGCGCGCTTCACGGTCGACCCGCTGCTCGTCGCCCCCGTCATCGAGGCGGCGATCTCGGAGTCGCTGGGGGTGCAGTTCGCCTACGAGCCCGTCACGCGCGGCCTCGTCGAGATCGAGCGTCGGCTGCGGCGGGCGCTGCGCGCGCGATCTCGTGCAGCGCACGGGGCCGGCTGGCGCACCCAGTCGTTGCACGGGGACCTGGCAGGCAAGGTGATCACCCGTGCGAGTCAGGAGCTGGCCCGCACGGCGACGCTGAAGAGCCTCAGGGACCCCCTCGAGTACCTCAGCCTGGGCGAGCTCCTCGAGGTGATCGCGAAGGCCGCCTGGGCCGACCACCTGGGCTGCGACCCCGACTACTGGCGGCGTTTCGCCCAGGACGTGGTGCCCATCCGGAACCGGGTGGGGCACATGCGTCTCCTCCGCCGTCAGGACGAGGAGCGGGTCGCGTACTGGCGCATGTCGCTGGTGAAGGCGAACCTGTAGCGCCGGATAGGACCGCTGGTACGTCACCTGCTGACAGCGGACCGCGTCCATGGGTAGGTTGACGCGCCCGACCGTTCTTCCGGGGGTGTGCATGGACCAGCCGTTGCGCGTGCTCGTGAGCGCAGGTGCCTCCGGGATCGGCGCCTCGATCGTGGAGCGATTCCGGGCGGACGGTGCTCGGGTGAGCATCTGCGACCGCGACGAGGCCGCCGTCCAGGTGGCGACCAGCATCAATCCGGGCCTGCACGCCGTGGTCGGCGATGTCGCCGACGCCGGGGACACGGAGGGGTGGGTCGGCGAGGTCGTCGACCGGTGGGGCGGCATCGACGTGCTGGTCAACAACGCGGGCATCGCCGGTCCGACAGCCCTGGTCGAGGACATCGACCCGGAGGCCTGGCGCGAGTGCCTGTCGGTGAACATCGACAGCCACTTCCTCCTGGCCCGACTCGTCACCCCGCACATGAAGAGACAGCGGTCCGGCGCCATCGTGGCCATCTCGTCCACGGCCGGGCTGTTCGGCTACGGCATGCGCACGCCGTACGCCGCGGCCAAGTGGGCCGTGATCGGTCTCACGAAGTCCCTGGCGGTCGAGCTGGGACCGTTCGGGATCCGCGCCAACGTCGTGGCTCCAGGATCCGTCGAGGGGCCCCGCATGGGCCGGGTCATCGCAGCCGAGGCCGCTCAGCGTGGCGTGTCTGCCGACCTCGTGCAGCGCGAGTACGTCGCGAGCCAGTCGATCCCGCGCTTCGTCAAGCCCGCGGAGATCGCGGAGATGTGTGCGTTCCTGGCCTCCTCTCGAGCGTCGATGGTCAACGGCCAGGTGATCGCGGTGGACGGTCACACGGAGACCTTCCACATCTCGTCCGGTGACGGAGTCGGCGACTTTCGGTAGTGTTGACCGAACAATCAGTCAGGAGTCCCTCGATGGATCCCAGCACCCTGGCGACCGACATCGCCTCGCCGACGAACACGCCGGAGTCGAGGGCCCGCCAGAGGCCGCCGACCGCTACGCGCAGCCTGCCCGGCATCGCCTACACCGATCCGGTGCTGTACGAGCAGGAGCTCACCGAGGTCTTCGAGCGCGCATGGGTCCTGGTCGGTCACGTCTCTGAGGTGTCCGGGCCCGGCCAGTACGTGACCGCGAACGTCGGGCGCGAGCCGGTGCTCGTCGTGCGTGGCCACGACGGCGAGCTACGCGCGATGTCCAACGTCTGCCGGCACCGGGCCTCGACGATCCTGGAGGGCACCGGACAGACGCGCTCGGTCATGCGCTGTCCGTACCACGCATGGACCTACGAGCTGGACGGTCAGCTGGCGGCGGCGCCTTCGGGCCAGGGATTCGCCTGCCTCGACCGCGACCAGGTCGCCCTGCCGCAGTTCCGGCTCGGGGTCGTGGGTGGCCTGGTCTTCGTGTGCGTCGACCCCGACCAGATGTCGCTGGCGGAGATGCTCGGCCCGGTCGGCCCGTACCTGGAGTGGCTCAACGTCTCCGGACTGCAGGTGCACCGCGGACCTACGGGAGCCCGGTGGACCGAGGACTTCGACGAGAACTGGAAGATCCTCGCCGACAACTACTACGAGGACTACCACGTCCCCGTGGCTCACCCGACCCTCGTCCGGCTGGTCGACGTCAAGGAGACCATCGGTGACAACAACGACTGGTGCGAGTGGTCGCGCGTGCCCTACCGGACGCGCCAGTCGCGCGACCCGCGCGAGCGCGAGTACCAGAGCCTGATCCGCCGGATGCCCGGCATGCCCGAGGAGTTCGAGAACGCCATGGGACACGTCTGCATCTGGCCGACGACCTTCTTCGAGATCTACCCGCACCACGTCGACATGTGGCAGCTCGAGCCGACCGGGCTGCTCACGACGCGAGCCACGACGATGACCCTGGTCCATCCCGACGAGGGCGAGCAGGACCGGCGGGCGCGCGAGCTCATGCGCGAGCTCAACGTCGACATCATGGGCCAGGACGTCGACATCACCACCCGCGTGCAGCGCGGCGTCCAGGCGCCGTCGTACCACTCGGGCATCCTCAACGACGAGCAGGAGTTCTCGGTCATCCGCTTCCAGCAGCGGCTCCGCGAGCTGCTGCCACGGATCACTGAGCTCGAGGCCATCGCCACGGGGGGACGCAGCGTTGCCACATCGTGACGCCTGGCTCTTCCTGCCTCCGGAGGTCGAGGCGATGGTGCCGCGTCTGATGGCCCGGCTGGCCCTCACTGCGGGAGGCTCGGCGGAGGACGTCGAGCGCGACTTCCGGTATCGCATCGAGACGCTGATCCTCGAGGGCGACTCGGAGAAGTGGCGCGCGTTCCTGCACGAGGCCACCGACACGGTGTCCGAGTACGCCGGCGACGACGCGGAGGCGCGTACCGTGCTCGCCTCGATCCTGGACGACCAGTTCCTCCTCTCCCGCGCCGTGGGCGACCTCGAACCCGTCGACATCGCCGCGCGCGGGCGGCTGGCCCGCGCCGGCGCGACGCCCCCGCGCAGCAGCCGTGTGGAGTCCCGGGAGGACCCCGGCCGCTAGGCGGGGCTCGCCGATCGACATGGTCGACATCAGCCGGACGTCGGGCCCGATGCGGTGGTTCCCGCGGAACAAGGCCTGACCACTCGACGACTCCCACCCCGGCCGGAGGTGTATCCGTCAGTGATGCGGGTGGCCGAGCCTCTCGTCGCAGATCGGGCACCGGATCCGCTGCTCCTGGGCTGCGAAGTCGATCGGGTACTCGACCAGGTATCGCACCGAGGCTCCGCACAGGGTCGTGTCGTTCCCGTCGACGGCGACGTGGAAGGGGCGCTCCGCCTCGAGGGCGTCATCACCGAGTCCACCCAGCCGGTCGCCCTGACGGACCTCACCGGCCCACAGCTCCGTGGCTCCCGAGGCGAGCACCCGTAGCTGCCCCGAGTCCTCCACCATGGTGTCGATCGTAGGAAGAGACGACGCGCGCGTCTTCAGCCCGAAGGGTGCATTGCGGCCGGAGCGGCACGGTGTACGACGTGCGTCACGGACGGCGTACGTCGTCGACGTCGACCACCAGCGCCCGGTGGTCCGACACGGGCAGCTCCAGGACCTCGGCATGGGAGGGTGCCGGAACGCCCTCACCCAGGATGTGGTCGATCTGCTCTCGCGGGGTCGTGACCGGAAAGGTGGCGCCGCTCGCGAGCGGAGTCATCCCGGTGATGCGACGTGCGGCCCGGGGGCCCATGTTGAGGTCTCCGAGCAGGACGAGCGGGTTCCCTCGCGGGCCCAGCGCGGCCAGGAGCCGCCGCAGCTGTCGTCCGTTCCACGGGCGCAGGAAGGACAGGTGCGTCGTCACCACGTCGAGTCGTCCGAGCGGGCTGTCGACCTCCGCGACCACCGCCACCCTGGGCTCGTCACGGACCCAGATCGGCAAGGTTCGTCCGTGGAAGCGGTGGGGGACGGGCAGCGGCGCCCCGGCCAGGCGGACGACGCGCCAGCCGAGCACGTCGTACCTGCTGAGGAAGGCGATGCCGTACGCCGCGGAGTCGGGTTGCTCGTCGCCGGTGGCCGCCGACCAGGTGGCTCCCGGCGTGCCGGCCAGGGCCGCCACGAAGAGGTGGTGCGGAGCCCCCAGGGCGTCGGCCGCGATGGCCGTCAGGTCGGCGTGCTCCGATCGTGGCTGGTTGCGGTCCACCTCCTGCAGTCCGAGCAGGTCCGCATCGAGGGTCCCGATCGCCGCCCGGAACCGGAGCTCGTCGACGCGGTCGTCGATCGGCGAGCGGCCGCTGAGGATGTTGAAGGTGGCGATCCGCACGCCACCAGGTAACCAGGTCGCGGACCGGGGCCGGGAGCTCAGGAGGGTCGGCGCAGCGGACGCGTGGCGGGCCCTTCGAGGACCGTCCCGTCCACGGCGAAGCGGGAGCCGTGGAGCGGACAGTCCCACGACCTCTCGGCGTCGTTCCAGCGGAGCGTGCCGTTGAGGTGGGTGCAGAGCGCGACCACCGAACAGGTCCGACCGTCGACGCGCGCCCGGCCCTCGGGCAGGGTGCCTCGGCGACCGACGATCCCCTCGCCCTCGTCCGGCTCTCGGAGCTCGGTCAGCTCGGCCCGGGCGAAGTCGCCGACCAGGTGGAGACCGACCTCGGCGTTGAGGCGCACCATCTCGAGCGCCCCGCTCGGACGCGTCACGCGACGGGAGATCGGCACCTGCCAGCCCGCCTGGTGACCGTGGATCTGCTTGCTCAGTGACAGTGCGGCGGCGACGCCCATGGTGAGGCCCCACTTGCCGTACCCGGTGGCGACGTACACGTGGCCGCGGCCCCGAGGGAGAGCGCCGATGAACGGCAGGCCGTCATGTGACGCGTAGTCCTGGGCAGACCAGGCATGGCTCTCCTCGGCGCCGGGGAACCAGGTCTCCGTCCACTCCCGGAGCGCCTCCAGATGCGCGAGGGTCGAGCCGTGTCGACCCACGGTGTGACCCTCCCCGCCGACCAGCAGCAGGGACCCGGTCGTGGAGGGGGCGTCCCTGACCGACCGCGTGGGTGAGCCGGCCGAGAGCAGCATCAGCTCCGGCGCCGCAGGATGGCGGAAGGCGACGGCGTACGACCGCTGAGGGAGCACCTTGGCGAAGTACAGCCCCCGGTCCAGGATCGGGACGCCGGTCGCCAGCACCACGTTCTCGGCCTGGACACGCCGACCGTCCTCCAGGTCCAGTGCCGACGGGTCCGTCAGGGAGGCTCCGACGACACGCCGACCGGTGACGACCACGCCGCCCTCGCGCCGTATCTCGCCGACGAGGGCGGCGCAGACGTCCATCGCGTCGAGCTGGGCCTGATTCTCCAGGCGCGTGCCGCCCACGTGCGGAAACGGCAGACCCAGGTCGTCGTGCCAGGAGACCGCGAGACCGAGCCGGCGGGCGGCGTCGTGCTCGTCTCGAGCGCTGTCCAGGGAGTCGTCATCGGCCGCGTACGTCACCGCCGGACGGCGCTGGTACGGCACGTCGTGGTCGTCGCAGAAACGCAGCAGCCAGGCCTGGCCCTCCCGGTTGGCCTCGAGATAGGCGCGCGCCACGCGCTCCGACTGTCGCTCGAGGATCCGCGACAGACGAGTGCCTTGGAGCAGGGACACCTTGCCCGTCGTGTTGCCGGTGGTGACGGCCCCGACGTCGCGCGCCTCGATCACGAGGACGCTGCGACCGGACCGAGCGAGCAGCAGTGCCGTGGTGAGACCGGTGATACCGGCCCCGACGACCACGTCGTCGTAGCGCTCGCCGACCTCCGGGTCGGTCTCGATGGGCGCGCGGTCGCGCCACAGTGACGTCGTTCTGCTTGAGGTGGCGGTCATGGTCGCCCGTACCCACGACGGCGTGACGGACACGCTCGTCAGGCGGGCCGGCTCGGCACGCCGGGCACGTGCAGCCCACGACGACGCAGTGGTGCACGGGAGCCTCGACAGCGGGACATCGTCAGGTGTGAAGAGGTGGAGGCCCGCCGTACCGCTCGCGGCTGGCACGGCGGGCCTCCGGGCCGGTTCCCCCCATCACGGCCGGCCCGTCCGATGTGGCTGCGACGTACCCACCAGTCGCCACCGGCAAACGAGTGCCCGAGCGGCGGGCTCGCACACGGGCCGACGTCGCCGGGACCACCCAGTGCACGGGAATCCCTCGAGCCTGGGCGGGTACGGACGCACGTGATCGAAGTCGACACGACCATGGACGTCGCCCCCGAGGCCCTCTGGCGCGTGCTGGCCGACGGCTGGCTCTACCCACTCTGGGTCGTCGGCGCCTCGCGCGTGCGGCAGGTCGACGACACCTGGCCGCAGCCCGGATCGAAGATCCATCACTCGGTCGGCCTCTGGCCGGCCGTGATCAACGACGACACGGAGGTGCTCGAGTGCGTCCCCGAGAGCTCCCTCGAGCTCAAGGCCAGGGCCTGGCCCGGAGGCGAGGCTTCGGTGACCCTGCACCTCGAAGCACACGGAGATGGGACCCGCGTACGGATGATCGAGGACGTCACCGGAGGCCCGGCGAGACTGGTCCCGAAGCCGCTGCGGACGCCGGCGCTGGTGTGGCGCAACCGGGAGTCGCTGCGGCGCCTGTCCTGGTTGGCCGAACGGCGGGGGTGAGCGTCGGGTGTCGTCCTACGACGCCGTCGTGATCGGAGCGGGTCCCAACGGCCTGGTCGCGGCCAACCGCCTCGCGGACGCCGGCTGGTCGGTCCTCGTCCTCGAGAGCGCGGATCACGTCGGCGGGGCCGTGCGCAGCGCGGACGACGTGCACCCCGGGTTCGTGCACGACACCTTCAGCTCGTTCTACCCGCTCGCCGCCGCCTCGGCCGCGATCCGGTCCTTCCGGCTCGAGGAGCACGGACTGGTGTGGCGGCACGCGCCCGCCGTGCTAGGGCACGCACGGGTTGACGGCTCGTGGGCGCTGCTCCACCGGGATCGCGAGCTGACCGGCCGCATGTTCGAGGACGAGCATCCCGGTGACGGCGAGGCCTGGCTGGACCTCTGTCGCCTGTGGGACAGGGTCGGTGAGCAGCTGACACGGGCATTGCTGACGCCGTTCCCACCCGTCCGCGCCGGCCTCGGCCTCCTGGGTCGGCTCCCGCGCGCCGGAGGTCTAGACGTGGTGCGGACGCTGCTGACTCCCGTCGCCGACCCGACCCTGTGGCCCTTTGCCGGTGATGGGCCGAGGCTGCTCCTGGCCGGCAACGGCGGCCACTCCGACATCCCGCTCGACGCCCCTGGGTCGGGGCTGATGGGCCTGCTCCTGACGATGCTCGGCCAGACCGTCGGCTTCCCGGTCCCCGAGGGCGGGGCCGGTCGGCTCGCCGAGGCGCTGGCGCAGCGACTGCGGGCCAACGGAGGGGAGATCCGTTGCTCGGTCCCGGCACAGCGGGTCGTGGTCGAGGGCGGACGCGCGGTCGCCGTCGAGGCGGCCGACGGGTCGCGGACGCAAGCACGTCGAGCGGTGATCGCCGGCGTGGTCGCGCCGATCCTGTACGGATCCTTGCTCGCCGAGGACGATCTGCCCCGCCGGGTCCGTCGGGGCATGAAGCGCTTCCAGTGGGACCCGGGGACCGTCAAGGTCGACTGGGCGCTGCGTGAACGCGTGCCCTGGGCGCAGGCTCCGGCGTACGCCGCGGGGACGGTGCACGTGGCGGACGATCTCGCGGACCTCACCCAGGCCCTGGGACAGGTCTCGGCGGGTCTGGTGCCGGCCAGCCCGTTCCTGCTGATGGGCCAGATGACGACCACCGACCCGAGCCGCTCGCCGCAGGGCACCGAGTCGTTGTGGGCCTACACCCACGTGCCGCGGGACACGGCCGGTGACGCCGGCGACGCGGGGATCACCGGACGCTGGGACCACGACGACCGCGAGCGCTTCGCGGACCGGATCCAGGCCCGGATCGAGGCACGTGCCCCAGGATTCACCGACAGGGTCCTGGCGCGACGCGTCCTCGGCCCACGCGAGCTCGAGGCGCGCAACGCCAACCTCGTCGGTGGTGCCCTCAACGGCGGCACCTCCCAGCTCCACCAGCAGCTGGTGTTCCGTCCGGTGCCCGGCGCCGGGCGGGCCGAGACCGGCATCCGTGGGCTGTATCTCGGCTCGGCCTCCGCCCACCCCGGGGGTGGGGTGCACGGCGCCCCCGGCATGAACGCCGCGCGCGCTGCACTCGCCCACAACCGGCTCCGGCGGATCCGGTGACCTCACCTCCCACGAGCCGGCCTCCGAAGAGAGACCGGCGGGACTGACCGCGCGCGGGTGTGCCGATGCATGCGATCGCATGAGTCGCAGAACGTCCGGGTACTCGGAGATCACCGACGGCCCTGGCCGGGGACCAGATGTCGACTCAGAAGGATCCCGATGAAGCTTCCAGCACCCTGCGGGCCGATCAGCACGCTGATGGCCGGCCTGATCACGGGCCACGACCATGAGCCTCCCGTGCTCAACCTGGACGACCAGCCGCTCCTCGACGACCGCGACGCACAGCTGGCGCTATGGAGCGCCTACGAGCTGCACTACCGCGGGTTCGACGATGTCGACGCCGATCGGGAGTGGGACCCGGGAGTCCTCGGCCTGCGCGCGCAGATCGAGCGCCGGTTCGAGGCCGAGCTGAGGTCGGCCACCCGCACCATGACCGAGGAGCTGGACTCCGGCGAGCCCGTCGGCGACCAGCTGCTGCGGCTCGTCCAGCAGACGGACGGCCCCGCCCTCTCGGCGTACCTGCGTCGCGCCGCGACCGCCGACCAGATGCGGGACTTCCTGCGCGAGCGCAGCGTCCAGCAGCTCAAGGAGTCGGATCCCCAGTCCTTCCTGCTGCCGAGGCTCGCTGGCGCTGCCAAGGTCGCGCTCGCCGAGGTCCAGTACGACGAGTACGGTGCCGGCCGCGCGGAGAGGCTCCACCAGACGATGTACGCCGAGACGCTCGCGGCCGTCGGGCTGGATCCGGCGTACGGCGCCTACGTCGACGAGGCGTCCGCCATCTCGCTCGCGAGTGCCAACGTCATGTCCATGTTCGCTCTCCATGCCCGGCTCCGGGGAGCCGGGCTCGGCCACTTCGCGGCCTTCGAGGCGTCGAGCGCCCTCCCGTCGCGGTTGATCGCGGCGGGGATGGAGCGACTCGGGATGAGTGCCATCGCTGCGGCGTACTTCCTCGAGCACGTCGAGGCCGACTCGGTCCACGAACAGGTCGCGGCGAGGGAGGTGTGCGGATCATTCGTGGCCGGGCATCCCTCGCTCCGGGACGACGTGGTCTTCGGGGCCGCGTCTGCCCTGCACCTCGACGCGCTTTCGGCAGCGGAGCTCCTCGCCCGCTGGACCTCGGAGGCGGGCCAGGAGCAGGCATCATGACCCGCGACGTCCGCATCCGCCCGTGCCCCCACGGACCCGTCCTCGTGCGCGGCGCCGGCAGCGTGACCGACGCGGACGGTGTCGAGCACGAGGTCACTCGACCGGTGGTGGCGTTGTGCGCGTGCAGCAAGTCGTCGCGAGCGCCGTGGTGCGACGGCACGCACAAGGCCGCCCAGCGCCGCGAAACGCCATGAGCGGCTCATCGAGCACTCGGGCCGAGCACGCGATCGACTTCGACGGTCTGACCATCCGCTTCGACGACCGCGTGCTCCGGCCGAGGCCCTGGACCGTGGCACAGTCACGCTGGGCGGCGGCACTCCTCGCGGACCTCCCGCCCGGACCGGTCCTGGAGCTGTGCGCCGGTGCGGCACAGATCGGGCTGGCCGCCGTGGCGGGGTCGCGTCGCCGTCTGCTGTGCGTCGACCGCGACCCGGTGGCGTCCGCGTTCGCCGCCGTGAACGCGCGCGGCGCCGGCCTCACGGCGTACGTCGAGGTCCGCACGGCCGCGATGACCGAGGCCCTGACCGCGGACGAGACGTTCGTGCTGGTCATCGCCGATCCACCCTGGGTGCGCCGCGACGAGACCGGTCGGTACCCCGAGGACCCGCTGACCGCCATCGACGGCGGGCCGGATGGCCTGGACGTCGCCCGGGAGTGCCTCGAGGTCATCGGCGTGCACCTCGCGCCGGGAGGGGTCGCGCTGATGCAGCTCGGCGCTGAAGGGCAGGTCGTGGCCCTGGAGAACGAGATCGCGAGCGCCGGTCTGCGGACCGCCGAGGTCCGGGGGTTCGACGCCGGCGTGGTGGTGCGGCTTGGCCCCGCCGCTGGGCCGGGCTGAGCGGGTGCCCGACGTGGCGACGGAGCGCTGACCCGGGACGTCCTCCGGCGACGTCGCGAGATCATCCGCACAGGGGGATGCCTCAGGTCCGGGGCCGATGGAGCGTCCACCTGTGCCGTCGCACCCAGGGACAGAGCCTCCCGAAGGGCCGGAGCCCGACGAGACCTTCTCGCGTTCGGGAGGCTCGCGGGCCCGGCGCGAGGCGGTGGAGATCCTCGAGGTGGTGCTGCTCTCCGTCGTCACCATCCTCACGGCCTGGGCGGGCTACTGCGCCGCGAGCTGGTCGACCCATTCCCGGCTCGATCTGGCGCATGCCTCCACCCTGCGCGTCGAGTCGAACCGAGCCCTCGGTGTCGCGGATGCGACCAAGAACTTCGATGCGAGCACGTTCAACACCTGGTTCATCGCCTACACGCTCGACAGCAAGCAGAAGATGGCGGTGGCGGAGCGACGCTTCCGGCCGGAGCTCGAGCGAGCCTTCCGGGCCTGGATGGCCACCGACCCGGAGCACAACCCCGACGCACCACCCGGGCCGACGTACATGCCTCAGTACCGGGAGCCCGGCCGAGCGCACGCAGCTG
>DATBDF010000181.1:0-3295 GCA_036270075.1 Nocardioides sp. | reverse complement strand
AGGCGGCGAACGCGCTGCTCAAGGCGATCGAGGAGCCCACGGACCGCACGGTGTGGATGCTGTGCGCGCCGACCGTCGAGGATCTCCTGCCGACGATCCGCTCGCGCTGCCGGCTGGTCACCCTCGCGACCCCTTCGGTCGAGGAGGTGGCCGGGTTCCTCGCCCGCGCCGACGGGGTCGAGCCCCCACTCGCGGCATACTGCGCTCGGGCGAGCCAGGGGCACATCGGCCGCGCCCGGGCGCTCGCCCGCGACGAGGGCGCCCGCAACCGGCGCAAGGAGGTCGTGTCGATCCCGGCCCGGCTGACCAGCCTGGGGTCGTGCATGAACGCCGCTGCGAACCTGCTGGAGACCACGCAGGAGGAGGCCGACCTGATCACCGGCGAGCTCGACGCCCGCGAGCGCGCCGACCTCGACGCGTCGTACGGCGTGGTCGAGCGCGGCCGTCGGCCACGTGAGTACGCCCCCGCTCTGGCCGCTCTGGAGCGGGCCCAGAAGACGCGGGCGAAGCGGCGGCATCTCGACGTCGTCGACCGGGGCCTGATGGACCTCGTGTCCGTCTACCGCGACGCGATCGCGGTGGCCACCGGTGGTGGCGTGCCCCTCGTCAACGAGGAGATCCGTCCCGACATCGACCTGCTCGTGGCCGGTTCGAGCCCCGAGCTCAACCTGCGCCGGATCGGCTGGGTCTTCGACGCGCGCGAGCAGATGCTCGAGTTCAACGTGCCGGCGGCACTGGCGCTCGAGTCGCTGATGGTCTCGCTCAAGGCGCCGTCACCGTGAGGCGCCGGTGAAGCGACTCGTGGCCGCGGTCACCCTCGTGGTGGTCGTGGTGCTGGTGGTGGGCGCAGCCCTCGTCGTCACCCGGGGGTCCACGACGGCGGACGCGGGGCCGACGCCGGTCTCGCCCTCGGGTGGACCGCCGGCGACCACGCCACCGTCGCCGGCCCTGGCGCGCTTCTACTCCCAGCGGCTCCAGTGGTCGGCGTGCTCCGACTCCTCCGACGAGGGCGACCAGTGCGCGCGGCTCACGGTCCCGCTCGACTACCGGAAGCCCGCCGGTCGCACGATCGACCTGGCGGTGCTGAAGGTGCCTGCATCCGGCTCCCGCATCGGGTCGCTCGTGGTCAACCCCGGGGGCCCCGGGGCCGCCGGCACGTCGTACGCCGCGGGGCGCGGCACGTGGTTCGGCGAGCCCCTGCTCGAGCACTTCGACATCGTGGGCTTCGACCCGCGCGGCACCGGCGACAGCTCACCGGTCGACTGTCTGAGCGATGCCGCGATGAACCGGTTCCTGGCCGGCAACCCGTCCCCCTCGACGCCCGCGGAGGTGGCGACGTTCCGCGCCCGCCAGCGCGCCATGGTCGCCGGGTGCAGCCGACGCTCGGGGATCCTCGCCTCCCACGTGTCCACGGTCGAGTCTGCCCGCGACATGGACATCCTCCGGTCGGCGTTGGGGGAGCGGACGATGAGCTACTTCGGGGCGTCGTACGGCACCGAGCTCGGCGCGACCTACGCCCAGCTCTTCCCGCAGCGGGTCGGCCGGTTCGTCCTCGACGGCGCCGTCGACCCGAAGCTCGGCATGCGGGCCAGCTTGCTGCAGCAGGCGAAGGGGTTCCAGACCGCGCTCGACGCCTACGCCGCGAACTGCGTGCAGTCGTCGATCGGCTGCTTCCTCGGCAAGGACGTCGCCGGCGTGGAGCAGACGATCCGCGCGCTGCTGGAGAAGATCGCCGATCATCCGCTGCCCGCCGGAAAGCGGACGCTCACCGTCGGGGACGCCTACACCGGGATCTCGGCCGCCCTGTACGACCGCACGTACTGGATCGTGCTGAGCGCGGGACTCAGGAGTGCCCTCGGCGGCGACGGGTCCTTGCTGATGCAGCTCGCCGACGCGTACGCCGAGCGCAACCCGGATGGGAGCTTCAGCTCCAACCTGCTCGAGGCTTTCAACGTCATCACCTGTCTCGACGACCCCTACTCGATCCCGTACCGGAAGGTGCCCAGCCAGTTCCCGGCCTTCGACAGGGCGTCGCCGGTGTTCGGCCGCTCGTTCGCCTGGTCCCTGACGATGTGTGACGGGTTCCGACCACGCAGCGACGAGACGATGCCGACGATCCATGCCCGCGGCGCCGCTCCGATCGTGGTGATCGGAACGACGCGCGACCCTGCCACGCCGTACCAGTGGGCGGTGGCGCTGGCCCATCAGCTGGACTCCGGGGTGCTGGTCTCCCGCGACGGCGACGGTCACACCGGGTACCACCGCGGCAGCCCGTGCGTCGACCACGCCGTGGAGTCCTACCTCGTCTCCGGCGTCGTGCCGCGCGACGGCTTGTCGTGCTGACGCCGATTCCCTGAGCCGCGCGCCGCCTCCGTATACTTCCGGCCGTTGCCCGGACCGCCCAGCGGACGGGCAGCACGCCGCCTTAGCTCAGTCGGTAGAGCGATTCACTCGTAATGAATAGGTCGTCGGTTCGATTCCGACAGGCGGCTCCGACCCGTTCGCCCCTTCGCAACGTCATATGAACGGTGGCATCGCTGGCTCACCTCGGATGACGTCCCGACACCCGGCTGAAGAGGAGCATGGGACCCATGGCGAGAAGCGCGACCGAGGTCTTGGTCATCGGTGCCGGCATCGTCGGCTGCTCGATCGCGTTGGAGCTGTCACGGGCCGGGCGTGACGTGGTGGTGGTGGACCGTGCCGGGGCGGTCGGTCACGGTTCCACGAGCGCGTCGAGCGGGATCGTGCGGTTCCACTACTCGACGTACGCCGGCGTCGCGGTCTCCTGGGAATCCGTCCATGCCTGGACGGAGTGGGCGGACCACGTCGGTCACCTCGACCCGTCCGGCTTGGCGGCGTTCGAGAGGACAGGAATCCTCGTGCTCGACCCGGCTCGCGAGGGATCCCGATCCGTCACCACTCTCTTCGACGAGGTGGGCGTGCCCTGGGAGCTGTGGGATGCGGAGACCATCGCCCGCCGGTTGCCGCACGTGGACCCACGACGGTTCGGACCGCCGGCACCGGTCGGCTCGGATGCGTTCTTCGCCGAGCCCCACGGACCCATCAGTGGGACCTTCACACCCGACGCGGGGTACGTGGCTGATCCTCAGCTCGCCGCCCAGAACCTCGGTACAGCGGTTCGCCACCACGGCGGGACCTTCCGGCTCCGCACCCGAGTGGCCTCGATCGAGCAGACCGACTCGCACCGCTGGCGGGTGGGGACGACGGATGGAGGAGCCATCGGGGCGGACGTCGTCATCAACGCGGCCGGGCCCTGGTCTGCCGAGATCAACCG
>DATBDF010000180.1:0-4593 GCA_036270075.1 Nocardioides sp. | reverse complement strand
GTAACGCCAGTGCACGGGCGCGAGCACGCCGCCGATCACCAGGCCGAGGAACGACCCGGCGATACCGGAGACCATGTTCAGCCCGAGCGCCAGGCCACGCTGGGTCGAGGGGAACGCGTCGGTGATGATCGCCGAGGAGTTGGCCATCAGCAGCGCACCGCCGACGCCTTGCAGGATCCGCATGACGATCAGCCAGAGCACGCCCGACGTACCGGTCATCCAGGTCACCGAGAGCGCGACCGAGAAGACCGTGAAGATCGCGAAACCGGTGTTGAACATCTTGACTCGGCCGTACATGTCGCCCAGGCGTCCGAACGTGACGACCAGCACCGCGGTGACGACGAGGTAGCCCATGATCAGCCACAGCAGGTAGCTGGAGTTGCCGGGCGCGAGCGGGTTGATCTTCAGGCCGCGGAAGATGTCGGGCAGGGCGATCAGCAGGATCGACGAGTTGATCGTCGCGATCAGGACGCCCAGCGTGGTGGTGGACAGCGCGATCCACTTGTAGTGCGGACCCAAGACAGACGGAGAGGCGGTCGAGTTCATTAGTTCAAGGGTACTAACGAACTGATTGCCGTCGGCAACCGACTCCGATTCTTCACCGATCCGTCACCTGCCCGCCCGCCTCGACCCGACGTCCGGAAATCTACGGAATCGGCTAGAGAGCCGGATACGGTCCGAGCATGGACCCGATCCGCAACCCGTACGCCCCCGGAGCGGGCCAGCGGCCGCCGGAGCTGGCCGGCCGGGGCGCTCAGCTGGCGGCGTTCGGCGTGGTGCTGGAGCGCGTCGCCCACGGACGCCCGGAGCGCAGCATCGTGCTGACCGGCCTGCGTGGAGTCGGCAAGACGGTGCTGCTCAACGCGCTGCGTTCGGCTGCCGTACGACGTGGCTGGGGCACCGGCAAGCTCGAGGCCCGGCCCGACCAGGGCCTGCGTCGTCCCCTCTCGTCGGCCCTGCACCAAGCGGTCCGCGAGCTGGGCCATCCCGACCAGGACTCCGTCACCCACGTCCTCGGCGTGGTCCGCTCCTTCGCCGAGCGCGATGCCGGGACCGGCGCCAAGCTGCGGGAGCGGTGGCATCCGGGCATCGACGCCCCGGTGGTGCGCGGCCGGGCCGACTCGGGAGACGTCGAGATCGACCTGGTCGAGCTGTTCACCGACCTCGGAGGGCTCGCGGCCGACCGCGGCCACGGGATCGCGGTGTTCATCGACGAGATGCAGGACCTTGGCGCGGATGACGTGTCCGCGCTGTGCGCCGCCTGCCACGAGATCAGCCAGTCCGGGCTGCCGATGATCGTCGTGGGCGCCGGGCTGCCGCACCTCCCGGCCGTGCTCTCGGCCGCGAAGTCCTACTCCGAGCGACTCTTCGCCTACCAGCGGATCGACCGGCTCGACCGCGAGAACGCCGATCTGGCGCTCCGCGTGCCCGCCGAGGCCGAGGACGCGGCGTACGACGAGGCGGCGCTGGCCGCGCTCTACGCCGCGACCGGTGGCTACCCGTACTTCATCCAGGCCTACGGCAAGACCGTGTGGGACCTCGCGCCGCGCTCTCCCGTCACGCCCGACGACGTCGCGGTGGCCGCACCCGAGGCCGAGCGCGAGCTGGCCGTCGGCTTCTTCGGGTCGCGGTACGAGCGGGCGACGCCGGGGGAGCGCGAGTACCTCCGCGCGATGGCGGACGCCGCTTCCGCCCTGGCCGACAGCGGTGAGGCGCTCGACGAGATCGAGTCGGTCCTGACCGCGGACGTGGCCGCGGCGCTCGGCAAGAAGCCGCAGTCCCTGTCGCCCGCACGCGACGCCTTGCTCAAGAAGGGGCTGATCTACTCCGGCGAGCGCGGCCGGATCGCGTTCACGGTCCCCCACTTCGGCGCGTTCCTGAGGTCTCGGTGACCCGCGACGTGGCCCCGGAGGCAACCCCAGAGGTGAGGCTGCGGGCGCTGACGCTGCCCGACTGCGACGCCGCTGCGCGCTGGGGTGAGGACCCGGACTTCTGCGCGTACGCCGGTTGGACCGTCGACCGATCCACGGCCGACCGCGCCCGCCTGTGGCGCGAGCTGGTCCGGGACCCGCACGACGACCTCCTGCGACTGGCCGCCGTCGACGTGGCCGGAGCGCTCGTCGGCTACGTCGACTTCATGGGGCTGGGCCGCGATCGCCGCGAGCTCGGCTACCTGGTCGGCTCACGGGCCCACTGGGGCCGGGGCTGGGGTACGGCGATCCCGGCGGCCGGGCTCGACCACGGGTTCGCGGTGCTCGGGCTCCGCGAGATCTGGGCCGAGTCCTTGGACGCCAATGAGCCGTCGGTGCGGATCCTCGAGCGACTCGGCATGACCGAGACCGGGGTCGGTGACGACGGTGAGTTCCTCGGCCGGCCGTCGTACTTCCGACGGTTCGCGATCACCCGGCCGACCTGGGTCGCCCGGCAGTCGTAGAGGCCGTTCAGCCGGCGGCGACCGGAGTCGCGAGCAGGTGGACGACACCGTTGGCGTACTGCTCCACCGTGGCGAGCTCGAACCTCCCCTCGACCCCGTCGGGGAAGGGCCGCGGACCACCGCCGCGGGTGACCGGGTACACGAAGAGGTGCAGCTCGTCGGCCAGTCCGTCGGCCACCAGCGCGCGCACCAGCGTCGCGCTGCCGCTCACGTAGAGGTCGCCGACCTCGTCCTTCAAGGCCCGGATCCGGTCGGCGTCGTAGGGCCCGAGGATCTCGCTGTTGCGCCACGTGGCGTCGGTGAGCGTGCCGGAGACGACGTACTTCGTGGTGTCGTTGAAGAACGGTGCGCCCGGGTCGTCCTCGACCGTGCGCGTCGACCAGGCCGGCTCGAACATCTGGTACGTCGTGCGCCCGAGCAGGATGCCCTGGCAGCCACCCGTCACCGCGGCGAGCGTCTCGCCCATCTTCGGGTCGAAGCCGAAGTCGGCGGTCCACAGCGGTGCGTCGATGACACCGTCGAGGCTCATGAACTCGTGCACGAGGATCGCGCCCATCTCGCCCTCCCGGAACGGAGTGGGGTAACTGGTGGTGCCTGTGTGGTGCGTCCAGCCTGACAGAGGTCGTGACGGCCGGTCGAGTCACCGGCCCGCGGACTCCCGCCCTCGGGGTGAGCCTGCGCCGAGCGAGCGCAGGTAACGTCGCCCCGGGACTTCCGCCGGCCACGGGGCAGGACAGTCGCCCGACGAAGGCGAGAAGGAACTGACCAGAGTGAGACCGACGTGAACCGGCTCGAGCCGGGACTCGTGCTCGGCGACCGCTACCGGCTGGAGCGTCGCGTCGCCTCGGGCGGCATGGCCGACGTGTGGGCCGCCGAGGACGACGTCCTCCGGCGGCACGTCGCCGTCAAGGTGATGCGCCCCGATCCCGGGCACGAAGATGTCTTCGCGCTGCGGTTCCGCGACGAGGCCGTGCACTCGGCGGCGCTCATCCACACCAACATCGCGACGCTCTTCGACTACGGCGAGGACGACGACGTCGCGTTCCTGGTGATGGAGCTGGTCGACGGCAAGCCGCTGTCGGCGATCATCCGCGAGCACGGCCCTCTCCCGGCCGACCAGGTGCGCTCGATCGTCGGTCAGTGCGCGCTCGCGCTGGGCGTCGCCCACGAGTCGAAGGTGGTCCACCGCGACGTCAAGCCGGCCAACATCCTGGTCCGCGAGGACGGCCTGGTGAAGCTCACGGACTTCGGCATCGCCCGAGCCCTGGACGCGTCGGGTCACACCCGGGCCGGAGACCTGCTCGGCACTCCCAGCTACATCAG
Source organism: Nocardioides sp. (assembly GCA_036270075.1). Classification (GTDB taxonomy): domain Bacteria; phylum Actinomycetota; class Actinomycetes; order Propionibacteriales; family Nocardioidaceae; genus Nocardioides. The sequence goes on along the minus strand of DATBDF010000180.1, from coordinate 836 downwards.
CCCCGAGCAGGCGCTCGGTCGCCCCGCGACGGGAGCGAGCGACCTCTACTCGCTCGGTATCGTCGGCCACGAGATGCTGTGCGGCGCGAAGCCCTTCGACAAGCCCACGCCGATCGCCACCGCGATGAGCCATCTCCACGAGCCACCGCCGCCCCTCCCCGACGACGTGCCCGAGGACCTCGCCGGCGTGATCGACGATCTCCTCGCCAAGGATCCGCAGGACCGGCCCGAGAACGCGCGCGCCGTCGCGATCCGGCTCGGGCTCGCCGATCACGAGATGATCGGGCTCGCCCTGGGTCTGGCCCAGGCGGTGTACGGCGAGTCGTCGCTGCCCGAGGTCGCACCGGGCCCCGACGACCCGACTCCGCAGGAGCCGACGGCGACGGTCCAGGTCGACCGGCAGGCGCTGTTCGGGGACTAGCCGCGATCCCGGAAGGTGTCCGCCGCGCCCTGGATCTTCGCGACGTACGCCGTCCACCACTCCTCGCCGCCGAGGTCGCCCTGGTCCCCACCACCGCGGCCGTCGATCATCTCCCGCACGATGTCGCAGTGACCGGCGTGCTGGGCGGTCTCGGCGACGACCCGCACCACCAGGTGCCCGAAGGTCGTGTCCCGGTTCTCCTCGGACCACCACTCCACCGTGGCCGGCGCGTCCAGCGGGAACTCCGCCAGCGACTCGTCGCTGTGCTGCCAGGCGCGGTGGTAGAGGTCGAGCAGGTACTCCCGGCTCTGGTCGGGCGTCGCCCACATGTCGGCCGACTCCCAGACGGACCCGTCGTCCTCCCACGGCAGGGAGACCGGTGACGGCCGTCCGACGCAGGCGCCGAGGTAGCCCA
>DATBDF010000179.1:0-7023 GCA_036270075.1 Nocardioides sp. | reverse complement strand
TACCGGTCGGGGGAGCTCAGTGTCCTCGAGGTGCCGACGCCGGCGTGCAAGCCGGGCGGCGTCCTGGTGCGGACGACGCACTCGTTGATCTCGACCGGTACGGAGCTGATGAAGGTCAGCGAGGCCAGGCTCTCGCTGCTCGGCAAGGCGAAGGCCCGTCCGGATCAGGTGCGCAAGCTCCTGGACTCGGTCGCCCAGCAGGGCGCCCTCGCGACGTACCAGAAGGCGATGGGGAAGCTCGACAGCTACACGCCACTGGGCTACTCGCTGAGCGGCGTCGTCGTCGAGGTCGGCGCCGGAGCCGAGGAGTTCGCGGTCGGTGACGTCGTCGCTGCCGCCGGCAACGAGTTCGCCCTCCACGCCGAGCTCAACTGGGTGCCGACGAACCTGTGCGTGAAGGTCCCCGCCGGCATCGCCTCCGAGCACGCCGCGTTCGCGACCGTGGGTGCCATCGCCATGCAGGGCGTGCGTCGTGCCGAGCCCCAGCTGGGCGAGCTCGCGTGCGTCGTCGGACTCGGGCTGATCGGCCAGCTCGTCGTCCGGCTCCTGGTCTCGGCCGGCGTCCGGGTCGTCGGGTTCGACACGGTCGCGGAGCGCTGCCGTCTCGCCGAGAAGGGCGGTGCCCTGGTGTGTGCCGCGCCCGACGACGACGGGATCGCGGCGGTCGAGCAAGCCATCGGCCACGCCACCGGCGGTCTCGGGTGCGACCACGTCCTCCTCGCGGCGGGCGGCCGCTCCAACGGCCCGGTTGAGCTCGCTGTACGCGTGGCCCGCGACCGTGGCCGTGTCGTCGACATCGGCAAGACCAAGCTGGACCTGCCGTGGAACTCCTACTACGAGAAGGAGCTGGACGTCCGGTTCTCCCGGTCCTACGGGCCCGGCCGGTACGACGACAGCTACGAGCTCGACGGCATCGACTACCCGGCCGGCTACGTGCGGTGGACCGAGCGCCGCAACCTCCAGTGCTTCCTCGACCTGATCGCCGGCGACCAGCTCGAGGTCGGATCCCTGGTGTCGGGGACGTTCCCGATCGACGACGCCACCACGGCGTACGCCCGCCTCGAGGACGGGACCCTGTCCGGCGTCGGCTACCTCCTGGAGTACCCGGACGCGGATATGGCGGTGACGCAGACGACTGCGTCGACCGCCCGGGCAGACCTGAGGCCGGCCGGTCCGGTCCAGGCGCATCGCGACGAGGTGCGGGTGGGATTCGTCGGGGCCGGGAACTACGCGACCTCGATGCTGCTGCCCCACCTGTCGGAGAACCCGCGAGTGCGCCTGGTGTCGGTGGCGACCACGCGCTCGCTGAGCGCGGTCAACGCGCAGTACAAGTTCGGGTTCGAGAACGTCGGCACGGACACCGAGGCGGTGCTTGCCGACCCGTCCCTCGACGCGGTCTTCGTCGTCACCCGCCACCAGAGCCACGCCGACCTGGTGTGCCGAGCGCTGCGGGCCGGGAAGGCGGTCTTCGTCGAGAAGCCCCTGGCCCTGAGCGAGGAGCAGGTCGCGCAGGTCCTCGCGACGGTGGCGGAGACCGGCAACGACCGGGTGATGGTCGGCTTCAACCGTCGCTTCGCGCCCCTGTTCGTCCACCTCCGGGAGCACTTCCGCCGCAACGACGCGCCGGTGTCCGCGCGCTACCTGGTGAACGCCGGGCAGCTCGACCCGGCCAGCTGGTACCTCAAGGCCGACACCGAAGGATCGCGCTTCGCCGGCGAGGGGGGTCACTTCGTCGACACCCTCTCGGCGCTCATCGGCCACGACCCCGTGGAGGTGGTGGGCCAGGCCGGACCGTCGGGAGACGTGCAGGTGTCGCTCCGCTACCCGGACGGGTCGCTGGGCTCCATCACCTACGCGACGGGAGGGCACCGACGCTTCCCGAAGGAGACCCTCGACGTCACGGGCGGCGGCGCCAACGCCCGCCTGGACAACTTCACCCGGGTCGCGGTCTGGACGTCACGAGGACGCGAGCACAAGCGTTCGCTGACCGGACAGGACAAGGGCCAGCGGGCCGAGGTGGAGGCGTTCGTCCGCTCGGTCCAGCGGGGTGAGCCGATGCCGATCACGCTCGAGTCACTGGTCGCCACGACCAGGGCGACACTGCGCGCCGAGGGCGCGTCGGTCACGGGGGCAGGGCTGTGAGCCGGGCCGGATGGTACGTCCGGAGGCTCAGCAAGATGTCTGCGGGGGAGATTTCACGTCGGGCCACGGACCGGGCCCGGCAGCAGAAGTGGGCGACTCGGCGCGTGCGTCCCGGATCCGATGCACCGCCCGCGGCGGGGCTTCTGGCTGACGAGCTCCAGAGTCCCGTGGGTGTCCACCCGGTCGCCCGAGACCCGGTCCCCACCCGGGTCCGGGCGACCGTTCAAGCCGGCGGTGACCGGATCCTCGCCGGCGACTGGCCGCTGCTCGGGGTTGTCCGCGCGGACCTGCCCGACCCGGACTGGTTCCGGGACCCGGTGACCGGCCGGACGGCACCCAGCGACGTCCTCGCGTTCTCGGTCAACCAGCGGGACGAGTCCGTCACGGGCAACGTCAAGCAGGTCTGGGAGCTCTCGCGGCACCACCACCTGACCCAGCTCGCCGCGGCGTACTGGGTCTCGGGGGACGAGAAGTACGCCGAGGCCGTGGACCGCCAGCTGCGGTCGTGGTGGGCCGAGAACCCCTTCCTGTCGGGCATCCACTGGACCAGCGGGATCGAGCTGGGCGTGCGCTTGGTCTCCTGGGTCTGGATCCGTCGGCTGCTGGACGAGTGGCCCAAGGTGCAGGACCTGTTCGAGCACCACGAGGACTGCCGTCGTCAGCTGCGCTGGCACCAGGAGTACCTGGCTGCGTTCCACAGCGAGGGCTCGTCGGGCAACAACCACGCCGTCGCCGAGGACGTGGGACTGCTCGTGGCCGCGTGTGGCTTGCCGTGGTTCGAGGAGAGCGAGGCGTGGCGCGAGCAGGCGTCGAGCCGACTCCGCCGCCACCTCGTCACGAACACCGGGGCGGACGGGCTGAACCGCGAGCAGGCCACCGACTACCACCGGTTCGTCACCGAGCTCGCCCTGGTGGCGCTGGCCGAGGCGAAGGCATCCGGTCACGACCTGGGCGAGGACCTGTGGGTCCTGGTCACCTCGAGCCTCGATGCGGCCGCTGCCGTGCTGGACGTGCGCGGACGCGCTCCGCGCCAGGGCGACGGGGACGAGGGTCGCGCCCTGGTGCTCGACGGGGACGCCGACCCGTGGGCGCTCCTGCTGTCGGCCGGCGCCGCCACCGTGGGTTCGCTGGACTGGTGGCCCACGACCGCGCCGAGCCTGGTCGGGACGATGCTGGGCACCCTCGCGGACCGGTCGCCGGTGAGCGAGGGACGATCCGGCGAACGCCCGCGTTCGTTCCCCGAGGCCGGACTGGTGCTCCTGCGGACGCCGGCCGAGGAGCGGTCGGAGATCTGGTGCCGGTGCGACGGGGGGCCGCACGGCTTCTTGTCGATCGCCGCGCACGGACACGCGGACGCACTGTCGCTGGAGGTCCGGCACGAGGGCGTCGACATCCTGGTCGACCCGGGCACCTACTGCTACCACGGCGAGCCCGAGTGGCGGCAGTACTTCCGCTCGACCCGGGCCCACAACACCATCTGCATCGACGACCGCGACCAGTCGGTCTCGGGCGGGCCGTTCCTCTGGACGCACCACGCCACGACGACGCTGCTGCGCGACGAGACCCGAGCGGACGGCGAACAGGTCTGGGCAGCCGTCCACGACGGCTACCGGAACCTGCCCAGTGGCCCCGCGCGCCACCAGCGCGTCGTACGCCTCTCGCCGGAGAAGCGTGCCCTCGGGGTGGAGGATCTCGTGACCGGACGTGGGCGGGGGCGTGACCATGCCGTCAGCCTGGCCTTCCACCTCGGCCCCGAGGTCGAGGCCGTGCTCGAGGGGTCGCACGCATCGCTCCGCTGGCCGCGGCCGGAGGGAGGCATCGGCCGAGCCGAGCTCGCGCTTCCCGACGCCCTGCAGTGGTCGGCGACTCGCGGCCAGTCGGACCCGCCGTCGGGCTGGTACTCGCCGGCGTTCGGTCAACGTGTGCCGATCACGACCCTGGTCGGGACCGGGCACGTGCACGGCCACCTGGTCCTCCGGACCGAGCTGGTCTTTCGAGAGACACCCGCTGCGCTGAAGGTGGTCGGACGATGAGCGAGCAGGCCCTGGACTTCCAGTCAGTCCTTTCCACGATGCGTCGTCATCGCATGCTCCTGGCGGGGCTGACCCTGGCCGGCGGACTGGCGGGAGCGGCGCTGGTGCACGTGCACCCGCCGATGTACGCCAGCACGGCCCAGGTCTACCTGCCCGACCCGCCGGACGCGGGGGCAGGTGCCGCGCGTGACCCGGCGACCGACATGAAGGTGGCCCTGAGCGACGTGGTGCTGGAGCCGGCCAGCACCAAGGTCATGCCGCACCTCACCGTGACCGAGGTCCTGCAGCGCGTCACCGTGAGCTCGGGAAGCGCCAACGTGCTCAACTTCAAGGCCAAGGCGCCGACCGCCCAGGAGGCCGAGGACCTGGTCGGTGCGGTCGCCCAGTCCGAGGTCGACTATCTGTCGGCGCCGACGAGCTCGTTGACGGGTTCGGAGCAGCAGGGCCTGGACGATCGCAACAACGCGCTCCAGGGCCAGATCGACGACATCGCGACCCAGATCAAGGCGACCAGGGCCCGGATGGGCCGCGAGTCCAAGGACAGTGACCGGTGGCATGCCGACGCCGTCGCCGTCGCGGAGCTCACGGCGCAGCGGGGACACCTCGCGCAGCAGGTCGAGCTGCTGAAAGAGCAGCTCATCCCCACGAACGCGGGCTCACCCGCGAAAGTCATCACCTCTCCCACGCCGGCGAAGCGCAGCAACCTCGTGCTCTGGACCGCGTTCGGGATCGTGTTCGGCGGCCTGGTGGCGCTGGGGCTCTCGACGCTCGTGCTCTCGATCCTGAGCCGGCGCGACCGCAGGCTCCGCACGAGGGACGAGGTGGCGGACGCGTTGGGCAGTGCCGTGATCGGCTCGGTCCGGACCCGTCCTCAACGAGCAGCCGCCGGATGGTCGGCACTGATGGAGAAGTACCAGCCCTCGGTGACCGAGGCCTGGTCGCTGCGGCAGGCTCTGGACCACGTCGGGCTGGGTGACCTGACCGTCCGGTCCGGCCCGCAGGGCGGGAACAAGGGCGCCCGACCACGGATCCTGACCGTGGTCTCCCTGTCGGACGACCCACGTGGCCTCGCGGTCGGCCCGCAGCTCGCGTCGCACGCGGCGTCGCTCGGACTCCAGACCCGGCTCGTGGCCAAGCAGGGACACGAGTCCTCGACCGCGCTCTGGGCAGCCTGCTCGGCACTGCGCCGCGACGAGCAGATCCGGCCCGGGCTGTACGTCGACACCCGGCGGCGCCGAGGTGACGACCTGACCGTGGAGGTCGTGGTCGTCGACCGGCGCGTCCCACAGTTCGTCTCGCTCGACAGCAGCGCCGTCACGCTGCTGGCGGTGGCGTCGAGCTCGGCCACGGCCGAGGACCTCGCTGGCACCGCGGTGGCGGCGTACGAGGCCGGGGGACGCATCTCCGGCGTCATCATCGCCGACCCCGACAGCCTCGACCACACCACCGGCCGCCTGCTCTTCCAGCAGCGCTCGGAGCAGATGCCGCTACCGACCCGGATGACCGGTCTGGACCCCACCGCCAACGGTGAGGCATCCGAAGGGAGCGGGCGATGAGCGGCCCCGTCTGGCGGATCGAGGACCCGGAGCCCCAGCCGACGCCTCCCGGCGTGGTCCAGGGCTCCTGGGTGAGCCTCCACTACCTGCGCTCCGAGCTCCGGCGTCGCTGGCGACTCGTCGCGGCGACGGCCACCGCGGGTCTGCTCCTGGCGCTGGTCGCGATGTTCGCCCTCCCGCAGTCCGCGACCGCGTCGGCCACGGTCCTGCTCCAGCACGACCCCGCGTCGGACCCGCTCACCGCGATCCAGACCGACGAGAGCCTCCTCGCCACTCGCACGGTGTCGGAGAACGCAGTCGACGCGCTCGGACTGCCGATGTCGCCGGATGCCTTCCAGGGCACGTTCACGGCCAGTCAGGCCTCGACCGAAGTGCTGGTGATCGACCTCAAGGCGCCGACGAACGCGGAGGCGGTCCGACGGCTGACCGCTCTGTGCGCGGCCTTCCTCGACTTCCGGAACGGAACGCTCCAGGAGCGAGCGGACAAGATCGTCTCCTCCGACAAGGCGCAGATGGAGATCCTGCAGAACCAGGTCGACGGCCTCACCCAGGAGTCCCAGGCAGCCCTCAGCGAGGGTCAGGGGGAGCTCGCCCAGAGCTACATCGGCCAGATCGCGCAGCGTCAGGACCAGATCGCCACCCTCCAGCAGGAGAGCCAGACGACGGCCCTGACTGCCGACTCCCTGGCCGCCGCCAGCCACGTCGTCGACCCGGCGGCACCCCTGCCGCCTGGCGGGAAGAAGCGCATCGCGCTCGGCGTGATGTCGGGTCTCATCCTCGGCGGCGGACTCGGGATCGGTCTGGTCTTCGTGCACGCACTGATCTCCAACAGCCTGCGGAGGCGTGAGGACGTCGCCACGGCGCTCGGCCGGCCGGTGAGCTTCAGTACCGGAGCCGTCAGCGGAGTCGTCCCGTGGCGGCGGAGGAAGCGTGCGCGCAACCTCGAGGTGCTCGCGACCGGGCTCATCTCGGGGCTGCCTGACGAGCGGTCCGGCACGGAGCGACTCGGCGTCCTCGGGGTCGGGGACCTGCGCTCGGCAGCGCGGGTGGTCGTGGCCGCGGCGCGGGAGCTCGAGTCGGAGGGGGACCAGGTCTTCCTCGTCGACCTCACCGAGCAGGGGTGGTTGGCGCGCAGGCACGGCGACCTCGCGGTGTACCGCCCCGAGGAGCGCGCTCACCTCACCGACGGTCCGCTCGCGCTGGCCTCGTCGGCCGACACCGGCGTGCCCCGGGAGCATCCGCTCCGTGCCGACTGGCAGGCGGCGGACGTCGTCCTGGTGCTGGGGGAGGTC
>DATBDF010000178.1:0-10081 GCA_036270075.1 Nocardioides sp. | reverse complement strand
TGACCCGCAAGTACGGCGACACCGCGGCGGACGTCCTCGCCTGGGCCGAGTCGTCGGCGGCCCGGCTCACCGAGCTGGACGACACCGACGACCGGATCGCCCGGTTGCGCGAGGGCCGCGACGAGCTCCGGAGCCGGTTGTCCCTCGCGGCGGCGGCTCTCACGCAGGCTCGTACGACCGCGGCGGAGCGGTTGTCGTCCGCGCTCACCGGTGAGCTCGACCTGCTCGCGATGCCGCATGCCGTGCTGGAGGTGGCCGTCCGGCAGACCCCCGCCGACGACGGCCTCGAGGTCGGCGGTGTGCGGCTGCGGTTCGGCTCGTCGGGCGTGGACGAGGTGGAGTTCCTGCTGTCGGCCAACACCGGCGCCGAGCCGCGACCCCTGGCCAAGGGTGCCTCGGGCGGCGAGCTGTCCCGGGTGATGCTCGCCCTGGAGGTGGCGCTGGCCGGGACGAGCCCGGTGCCGACGTTCGTGTTCGACGAGGTCGACAGCGGCGTCGGCGGCAAGGCCGCTGTCGAGGTGGGGCGTCGACTCGCGGCGCTGGCCGGTTCGGCCCAGGTGCTCGTCGTGACCCACCTCCCGCAGGTCGCGGCGTACGCCGACCGCCACGTCCTGGTCGAGAAGGCCAGCGACGGCTCCGTCACGACCTCCGGGCTCACCGTCCTCGACGCGGCCGGGCGCGAGCGCGAGCTGTCGCGGATGTTCGCCGGGATGGCGGAGTCCGAGACCGCGCTGGCCCACGCTCGTGAGCTCCTGGAGTCCGCCGGGCGAGCGTCCTCCTGACCCCTCGGGAGACGACGCGCCGGGGCATCCCTCCTGCCGGGTCGAGGCCGCACCGGCTGACACGATGACTCGGTGCTGAAGCTCAGGACGCGCCTGCAGACCGACGCCGGGGTGACCGGCACTGCTCGGACCAACCGCCGGACCGCCGCCCTCCTCCCCAGGCTCCGCCCGGGCGACGTCGCGGTGCTCGACCAGGTCGATCTGGACGGACCGACGGCCGAGGCGCTCGTGGAGGCCGGCGTCGCCGCGGTCGTCAACCGGGCGCCGATGATCTCCGGACGCTTCCCGAACCGCGGCCCGCAGCTCCTCGTCGACGCCGGCATCGCGATGGTGGATCTCGCCCATGGCAACGGCGGGAGGGAGCTCCTGGCTGCGATCTCGGACGGGCGCAGGGTCCAGGTGCTCGGCGGCTCGATCATGGTCGGCGAGCAGGTCGTCGCCGAGGGCCGCGCTCTCTCCGCCGATGACATCGCCGAGCAGCTCGCGGCCGCCGAGACGGGCATGTCGACCCAGCTGCACACGCTGACACACAACAGCGTCGAGTTCCTCAGACGCGAGGAGGCCCTCGTCCTCCACGGTGAGGGGATCCCGCGGCTCCGCACCCGGGTGCGCGGTCGCCCCACAGTCGTGGTCGCCCAAGGACCCGACGACGCAGCTGAGCTGCGCCGGATCCGTCGCTACCTGCGCGAGGTCAAGCCGGTGGTGATCGCCACGGGAGACGGGTTGGCGGTGGCGATGTCGGCGGGCCTGCGCCCGGACGTCGTCGTCCTCGACGGCCGGACCGAGGACCTGCCCCCGGCCAAGAGCCTGCGAGCCTGTCGCGACGTGGTGGTCACCGAGGCGCCGGGAGGCACGCGCTCGGCCGGCACGGAGCGCTTCGAACGACTGGGGGTCCGCACGCTGCCGATGCAGACGACGGCCACCGTGGCCGACGCCGCCCTCTTGCTGGCGGACGCCACGGAGGCGACGCCCATCGTCGGCGTCGGGCTCCGGGGCACGGTCGCGGAGTTCCTCGACGGCACGCGGGAGAGCCTCGGCAGCGGCTACATCGCGCGCCTCAAGGCCGGCCCCAGGCTCGTGGACGCCACCGCCGTCCCGATGCTGTACTCCGGCCAGCTCCGGGCGCGGCACGCCTACCTGGTCCTGCTCATCGGCCTCGTCGCGGTCGCCGCCGCGCTCGCGACCACCGACGTCGGCCATCAGTGGGTGCTCGACCTGCGCGACCAGCTCGACCAGCTTCTCGGGGGAAGGCTCTCGTGATCCGTTCCCGCTCGTACGCCGTTCCGCTGACCGCCGTGCTCCTGGCACTGGCCACCGGCATCGCGCTGGGGGCCGGGCCACTCGATGACACCCGCTCCGACGCCTCGCCCGGGACACGGGTGGCGACTCCCGCACCCGACTCGACGTACGCCGACACGTTCGCGACCTCGGTCGCGCCGCGGCTCTACGCCCACGGCTTGTCCCGTCGCCCGGTGGCCGTGGTGACCATGCCGGGTGCCGACCCGGCCACGGTCGCGGCGATCACCTCGCAGATCAAGTCCGCCGGCGGCCAGGTCTCTGGGACCTACGCGGTGCAGGGACAGCTGGTCGACCCCGAGCAGAAGAGCCTGGTCGACACCCTGGGGATCCAGCTGGCCAAGCAGGTGCACGGCATCGACCGTGACGCCACCACCTATCCCCGCATCGGTCAGCTCGTCGCCCTGGGGATCGCCGACCCCGGGACGGCGGCCGTCCCGGCGGGGGACGACGCGGCGGCGGTCCGGCAGAGCCTGGTGGCCGCCAAGCTCCTGACGGTTCCTCGCGGGAACCCCCAGAGCGTCCCTCTGGTACTCGTCGTCATGGGATCCACGGTCGACCAGGCCATCGCCGACGGGTTCGTCACCGGGCTGGCGGCCGGCGCGCGGGGCGTGGTCGCCGTCGCGCCCACGCATGACGCCACCCTGGCGGCCATGGACGCCGAGGGAGTCACCCGCCACGTCACGACGGTCGACGGGAGCGAGACGAATGCCGGTCGGGTGGCCGCGGTGCTCGGGCTGGTCCGCGCCTGGACGACCCAGGGCGGCGCGTTCGGAGCGTCGGGGCCGGACGGCCCGGTACCCCTCGGGTAGGATGGAGATCCGTGAAGCAGGCGCCCGTCACCAAGCACGTGTTCGTCACCGGGGGCGTCGCCTCCTCGCTCGGCAAGGGGCTCACCGCCTCGAGCCTGGGCCGTCTTCTCAGCTCGCGCGGTCTCCGCGTGACCATGCAGAAGCTCGACCCCTACCTCAACGTCGACCCCGGGACGATGAACCCCTTCCAGCACGGCGAGGTCTTCGTCACCGACGACGGTGCCGAGACCGACCTGGACATCGGCCACTACGAGCGGTTCCTCGACCGTGACCTGAGCCAGCGCGCCAACGTGACCACGGGGCAGGTCTACTCGAGCGTGATCGCCAAGGAGCGACGCGGCGACTACCTCGGCGACACCGTCCAGGTGATCCCGCACATCACCGACGAGATCAAGTCGCGCATCCGGGCGATGGCCGACCGCGACGAGCACGGCGAGCGACCCGACGTCGTGATCACGGAGGTGGGCGGCACGGTCGGCGACATCGAGTCGCTTCCCTTCCTGGAGGCCGCCCGCCAGGTTCGGCAGGACATCGGGCGCGACAACTGCTTCTTCCTGCACGTCTCGCTGGTGCCCTACATCGGCCCGTCCGGCGAGCTGAAGACCAAGCCCACCCAGCACTCCGTGGCGGCCCTGCGCTCGATCGGCATCCAGCCCGACGCCATCGTCTGCCGGGCCGACCGCGAGCTCCCCGACGGGATCAAGCGCAAGATCTCGTCGATGTGCGACGTCGACCAGGATGCCGTCGTCACGGCGGCCGACGCGCCCTCCATCTACGACATCCCGAAGGTGCTCCATCGCGAGGGCCTGGACGCCTACGTCGTACGCCGGCTCGACCTGCCGTTCCGCGACGTCGACTGGACGACGTGGGACGACCTGCTCCGCAAGGTGCACCACCCCAAGGAAGAGGTCACGATCGCCCTGGTCGGCAAGTACGTCGACCTCCACGACGCCTACCTCTCGGTGGCCGAGGCGCTGAAGGCCGGCGGCTTCGCCCACGAGTCGGCCGTCCGCATCCGCTGGGTCCCGGCCGACGAGTGCGCCGAGCAGGCCGGCGCCCACCGCGAGCTCCACGACGTCGACGCGGTGTGCGTGCCGGGCGGCTTCGGCGTGCGCGGGCTCGACGGCAAGATCGGCGCGCTGACCTACGCCCGCACCCACGGGATCCCGACGCTCGGTCTCTGCCTGGGCCTGCAGTGCATGGTGATCGAGTACGCCCGCAACGTCGCCGGGCTCGAGAAGGCCGATTCCACCGAGTTCGACAACGACTGCCCCGAGCCGGTGATCGCCACGATGGAGGAGCAGAAGTCGTACGTCGACGGCGCCGGCGACCTGGGCGGCACCATGCGACTGGGTCTCTACCCGGCCGAGCTGGTGCCGGGCTCGATCGTCCGACAGGCCTACGGCGACGCCAGGATCGAGGAGCGCCACCGCCACCGCTACGAGGTGAACAACCACTACCGCGAGCAGCTCGGCGCGGCCGGTTTGGTGTTCTCCGGGATGAACCCCGACCTCGACCTGGTCGAGTTCGTCGAGCTCCCGCGCGACGTGCACCCCTACTACGTGGCGACGCAGGCCCATCCCGAGCTCCGGTCCCGGCCGACGAATCCGCACCCGCTCTTCGTGGGGCTCATCGGTGCGGCCATCGAGCGGCAGAAGGCCGAGCGGTTCCCGATCGACGAGTCGAACCTGCGGCGCGAGCCCGAGGACGACGCCGCGACGCCGGCAAGCCGAGCAGCGGTGGCTGAGGAACGAGGCCACAGCGTGGGCGAGCGCAGATTGAGCGAGCCCACGGCCGAGCTTGCGAGGCCGTGACCGGCGAGCCGAAGTCCCGTGACGGTGCCGGGGGCTACGCCGCCCGCGAGCGCTCCATCCGGGCCAGGTTGTCGGTCCCGATCAGCAGCGCGGCGCGAACCGTGGGATCACACGTCGGGTCCGCCGCCATCCCGTTCGCCCGCTGGACGAACGCGTCGTCGCCGACCTGCGGGAACATCCCGAACATCAGCCCGAAGACCGCGAGCATCCCGCCCCCGGCCAGTCCGGGGATCTCGTCGAGGAACCGATTGGCGTAGGGCAGCAGCACGTCGTCCTGCTGCGGCTGCCAGAAGGCGCGGATCATGGCGCCGAGCATCGGGCCGCCGGGGATGTTCCGCTTCTCGAACAGCTCGACCCAGGCCTCGTTCTTGGCATCGGCGTACGGCCGCGCCGTGCGGACGGCGAGTGCCCGTACGCCGGCGTCGGGGTCGGGGTCGCGGGCCAGCAACGACTCGACGGCTTCCTCGTCGTACCGGCCCAGCGCGGCCCGGCGGGTCGCGACCCGCCAGGCCAGGTCCACGTCCGAGCGGGCAGCCTGGTCGAGCCGCGCGAAGTGCTCGGGCGTCGAGGCCGACGCCGCCAGGGTGCGCAGCGCGGGGGTCGTCTGGTCCGGGTCGTCCGCGAGGCCGGCCGCCAGGTCCGCCAACCGGCCCAGGCTCGCCGGGATCCGCTCGGTGGCGACCCAGCGCTGGGCGATCTCGAGCGCCACGTTCAAGAACGGCTCGACGACGGCCGGGCTCTTCTCCCGGCTGAGGACGTCGAGCACGCAGTCGAAGAGGTCGTCGGCGGGGAGCTCACCGTCGAGCAGCATCTGGAAGCCCGTCACCACCGCCTGTGCGCGGTCGACCGCCGCGGGCAGGTCGGCCGCGCGCTGGAGCAGCACCCCGACCGACGCCTGGTCCGGGCGAACGGCGGCGAAGGTGTGGTCGCTGGCGTTCAGCAGGTGCAGGTCCGCCTCGGGCAGGTCCACCGGGGTCGCGGCGCCGGACGTCTCCACCTGGGTGGTGTCGACCAGGGACAATCCGTCGCCGGAGACGGCGTACGACCCGACGTCGATCCGGTGCGGCCGAGGCTCCTCCTCGTCCGGGGACGAGGCGGTGATCGTCCCGCTGTCCAGCCGGAGGACGTCCGTCCCGGCGCGGTCGAGCCAGGCCACCGTCCAGCCGTCGAGGTCGCGCCCGGCAGCCTTGCCCACCGCCGCGATCAGATCATCGAGGACGGTGTTGCCCCAGGCGTGCTCGGCGAAGTACGAGCGCAGTCCCTCGACGAACCGGTCCTCCCCGACGAACGCCATCAGCTGCTTGAGCACGCTGGCGCCCTTGGTGTAGGTGATGGCGTCGAAGTTGGCCATCGCCTGGGAGACGTCGGGCACGTCGCCCCGGATGGGATGGGTCGCGGGGGACATGTCCTGGCGGTAGCCGCCCATCTTTCCGCCGGCCAGGAACGTCGCCCACTCGTCGGTGAACTCGGTGCAGTTCACGCCGGCCCAGTTGGAGGCCCACGAGGCGAAGGCCTCGTTGAGCCACAGGTCGTTCCACCAGCGCATGGTCACCAGGTCGCCGAACCACATGTGCGCCATCTCGTGCAGGAGGATCTGCGACCGGACCGCTCGCTGACCGTACGTCGGGGTGCTCCGGTAGAGGACGCTGTCGGTCCAGGTGACCGACCCCCAGTTCTCCATCGCGCCGCCCATGTTCGGCACGAAAACCTGGTCGTAGCGCTCCTGGGGGAACGGCTGGCCGAAGCGCTCGCCGAAGAATGCGAGGCCGCGGTCGGTGAGGTCGAACAGCTCCTCGGCGTCCCGCTCGAGGAACTGCCGCAGCGACTGGCGGCTGAAGAGCCCGAGGTCGTAGCCACCTCGTGTGGACCGGATCTCGTGGAACGGTCCCGCGTTGACGACGGTGACGTAGGTCGACAGCCTCGGGGTGTCGCCGAACGTCCAGCGGCGCCCTCCGTCGTCGAGGTTCTCGACGAGGTCGGGCGCGGAGTTGCTGGTGACCGTCCAGCTCTCGTGCGCGTCCACCACGAAGCCGTGCGGCGCCTTGAGATCGGGCTGGTCGAAGCAGGCGAACGCGTACCGGGCTCGGTCCGGCTCGAAGGTCGACCAGACGTAGACGAGCTTGTCGAGCGGGTCGATCGTCTTCAGGATCGCGTTCCCGGTGCTGGTGTCGGGTTGGGTGTGCGAGACGACGAGCACGTTCTGGGCGCGCAGGCCCGGGACGGGGACGCGCCCCTGCTCGGCGGTGGTCGGGTCGAGCGCCTCGCCGTTGAGCGTGACCGAGGTGACGTCACCGATGCAGTCGACGAACGTGCTCGATCCCGGCTCGCGGCAGCCGAACGATATCGTGGAGGTCGCGGCCCACAGACTCCCCTCGTAGAGGCCACGGAGGTCGACGTGCACGTCGTACCGCTCGACGTCGATGAGCGCCGCGCGCGCCGCGGCTTCTTCCCGAGTAAGGCTCGCGATGTCGGTCATGGCGCCACCGTATCGCTGGCGTTTTCGGCATCATCGTGTCCCGATCGATGCGGGAATCCGCGGGGTATGTCCTTGACTCCACAGGGCACTGGCGACCACTGTGCTCCCTAGCCATTTCTCGGCTACCCCGTCGGAAGGACACCACGCATGCTGCTCAAGCGCACCATTGGACTCGTGGGCGCTCTCGCCGTCACCGCCACGCTTGCGGCCTGTGGGGGCTCGGACTCCTCGGGTAGCAGCGCGAGCGGCGGCAGCTACGGCGACTGCGACATCACGAGCAAGGCCAACAGCATCAACATCAAGCCCGTCCATGACGGCACGCTGACGGTCGAGACGACGCTTCCGGCCCAGGGCTGGTGGAACGGCACGACGCCCGAGTCCATCAAGAGCGGCTACGAGTACTGCATGGCCGCCGAGCTCGCGAACATGGCAGGTCTGGACTCGGTCACGGTCAAGAACGTCTCGTTCGACCAGCTGGTCGCCGGCCGTACCAACGACTATGACATCGCGCTGGCGGAGATCACCATCACCCCCGAGCGTGACAAGGTCGTGGACTTCTCCACGTCGTACTTCGACTCGAACATCGGCGTCCTGGTGCAGAAGGACTCGGGCATCACCGAGGACAACATCACGAGCAAGTCGTGTGCGGCGTACGCCGGGACGACGTCGGTCGACTTCCTGAAGAACGAGCTCCACTGCGCTTCCACCAAGACCTATCCCGACTCCCAGACCCTCTACCAGGGTCTCCTCTCGGGTCAGGTCGACGCCGACTTCCTCGACACCGCGATCGTGCTGGCCGAGGCGAAGTCCACCGGCGGCAGGCTCGAGGTGGTCGGTCAGTACAAGACGGGTGAGCACTACGGAGCGATCTACCCGCAGGGCTCGGCGAACGAGGACGAGTTCAACAAGGGCATCCAGACGATGATCGACGACGGAACCCTGGACAACCTGTCGAAGACCTACCTCGGCCCCGCCTTCGGTGGCGACCCGAACGACGTTCCCGTCTGGACGGTCCAGTAAGAGTCCCGCCATGAGCGCCACCGGACTCATCACCGAAGAGCTCCAGCCCTCACCGACCCCGAGCCCGCCCCGCCGTGTGGCGGGGCTGGCCGTCGTCGGTCTGGCGATGGCCGTCGCCGGTGTCGCCGTTGCGGTCCTCGCCGCGCAGCGCCTGCGCGACTACAACAACGACGGCGTCGTCTCGACCGTCGTCGGTGCTGTGCTGGTCGTGCTGAGCCTGTATCCGCTGCTCCCCGCCTTCAAGGCGTTCGCCGGCGACCGCCAGCGGTCCAAGCTGCTCCGAGGCGGTGACCTGGTCCCGGCCCGCCGGGCGGCGGCGGCAGCTCGAGAAGAAGCGCAGATCGCCATGGGGTACGCCGCCGCCGCGTTGATCGTGGCAGGTCTGCTGCTGATGGCGTTCGCGAACGATGGTGGCGTTGCCAAGACCTTCTTCACCAAGGCCGCCTGGACCCAGTCCTACAGCGAGATGATCCACGCTTTCTGGACCAACATCTGGGCGTCCTGTGTGGCACAGGTTCTCGTGCTGCTCTTCGGGCTGCTCCTGGCGATCATGCGGATGCTGCCAGGACGGGCCGGTGCGCCGTTGCGGATGATCGCACTCGTCTACTGCGACGTGTTCCGGGCGATCCCCGCGATCGTCACGATCCTGTTGATCGTGTTCGGTGCCCCGCTCGCGTTCCCGACCACAGCGAACTGGAACCCCGTGTGGCTCGGCATCGTGTCGCTGGCGATGACGTACTCGGCGTACGTGGCCGAGGTCTACCGGGCAGGGCTCACGTCGATCCACCCGAGCCAGAGCGCCGCCGCGAGGTCACTCGGCCTCAGCTACGGGCAGACACTGCGCACGGTCCTGGTGCCGCAGGCCGTGCGTCGGGTCATCCCCCCGCTGCTGAACGACTTCATCAGCCTGCAGAAGGACACGGCGCTGCTGTCGGTCGCAGCGATCAGTGAGGTCGTGCTCGTCGCGAAGCTGTGGGAGGCGCAGCTCTTCAACCTCTCGCCCATCACGCTGGCCGCGGCGTTCTTCATCGTGATCACGATCCCGCAGGCACGGTTCGTCGACTACCTCATCGAGCGTGATGCTCGTCGTCGGGCGGGGGGTTGAGCCGTGCCGTTCCTCGAGATCGACAACGTCCACAAGTCCTACGGCCACCACGAGGTGCTCAAGGGCGTCTCCCTCGACGTCGAGCGGCACGAGGTGGTCTGCCTGATCGGAGCCTCGGGCTCGGGCAAGTCCACCCTTCTACGGTGCGTGAACGCGCTGGAGGACATCCAGGACGGGGAGATCCGGATCGACGGGGACACGGTGACCGGCGCCGGGGTCGACCTCAACGCCCTGCGACGTGACGTCGGGATCGTCTTCCAGAGCTACAACCTGTTCCCCCACATGTCGGTTCTGGAGAACGTGATGCTGGCGCCGACCCGGGTCGGCGGAGTCCCCAAGGGCCAAGCGCGTGAGCGCGCCATCGCCCTGCTCGATTCGGTCGGGATGCAGGACAAGGCGAAGTCGTACCCTGACATGCTGTCCGGCGGCCAGCAGCAGCGTGTCGCGATCGTCCGTGCGCTGGCGATGCAGCCGCGGGTCATGCTGCTCGACGAGATCACCGCCGCACTCGACCCCGAGCTGGTCGGCGACGTGCTCGAGATCGTGCGAGAGCTGGCCCACGGCGGCCTCACCATGCTCCTGGCCACCCACGAGATGGGTTTCGCCAAGGAGGTCGCCTCTCAGGTGTGCTTCCTCGACGCTGGTTCGATCCTCGAGCGGGGCTCGGCGGAAGACATCTTCGAGAACCCGAGGGAAGAGCGCACCCAGCAGTTCCTGAGCCGGGTCGTGAAGTCGGGTCGTCTCTGAGCGCGCACCGGTGGGTACGTTCGGTTCAT
>DATBDF010000177.1:0-11738 GCA_036270075.1 Nocardioides sp. | reverse complement strand
CGGGGCGCTGATGAGCGCGGTCGCGCCCGGGCTCGGGATCCTCATCCTCGGCAACTCGATCCTCGAGGGTGTCGGTACCGCGCTGCTGATCCCGCCGGTCTACATCCTGACCACGCTGCTGTTCACCGAGCTCACCTCTCGTGCGCGAGCGTTCGGGGTGATCAGTGCGCTCGGCGGCATCGGCGCCGCCGCCGGTCCGTTGATCGGCGGACTCATCACCTCGGCGATCACCTGGCGAGCCGCCTTCGTCTTCCAGGCGCTGGTGATCGCCGCGATCGTCTGGCTCAGCCGCGACCTGCGCGACCCGCTGCCGGCCGATCCGAAGCACCCGTTCGACGTCGGCGGTTCCGTGCTCTCGGCTGTCGGACTCGTCCTCGTCGTGACCGGCATCCTGGCCGCCGACCAGAACCTCGCGCTCATGGCGGGCCTGATCGTTGCCGGCGCGGCCGTGCTCGCCTGGTTCTTCGGCTCCATGCGGGCCAAGGAGCGCGCGGGTCGCGAGGCGCTGCTGCCGACGAGCCTGTTCCACAACCGGACGTCGAACCTCGGGCTGGTCACCCAGAACGTCGAGTGGCTCCTGCTGACCGGTGTGTCGTTCGTGGTGTCTGCCTATCTCCAGGTGGTGCGCGGGTACGACGCCATCCAGACCGGTGTCATCTTCACCGCGGTCACGGCAGGGCTGCTCGCGTCGTCGTTGGCAGCCGAGCGCTTGGCGAAGAGGCGGGCACAACGCACCCTCATCCTGACCGGGTTCGCGATCACGCTCATCGGGATAGGCGCCCTGTTGGCCTTGGTGATCGGGACGCCGAACGTGTGGGCGTTCGCGCCCGGCCTGCTCTTGATCGGCCTTGGCCTCGGCCTCATGCTGACGCCGTCGGTCAACGTCGTGCAGTCGAGCTTCTCCGACGAGATGCAGGGGGAGATCTCGGGCCTGTCGCGGAGCATCTCCAACCTCGGCTCATCGCTGGGTGCCGCCGTTGCGGGCACGGTGCTCGTCGCCGGCATCACCTCCACGCCAGAACGCTCCTACGGCCTGGCGATGGCGGTCCTCGCCACATGCGGTCTGATCGGCCTCCTGGCCTCCGTGTTCCTTCCGCGAGCGATCTCATCCGTGCAGGGGACCGAGACAGCCGCCGCGCATCCCCCCGATGCGCTCGACACCTCCTAGCCCGGCTGGCGACCTGACCGTCCGCCGCCAGTACATCTCCGTGACCGCTTTCCACTGCCGGCAGGCGTAGCCTGTGAGCGTCTCGGGAACGGGTCCAGCCAGAGGAGCAGCCATGGCTGACTGGATACTTCCGGGGATAGTCGTCGCGGTGTTCGTCGTTCTCACCGGCCTCATGCTTCGCCGCCAGTCGCGCCACGGTGGTTCTCGTTGGGGAGTGCATGGCGATCGTGAGAAGTTCGAGGCGCCACCGGAAGACCCGTGGCTCAACCACGGCGGTGGCGGGTTCGGCGGTTGATGATCGTCTGCTACCTGAGTCCACAGCGGAGCGGGTGACCCACGGGACGTCCCTCACAGCCGCACCCGATCCACCTGCGCTCGAAACGACGTCTGGAACGGACCCGGTGACATGCCGTCTGTCAGGGGTCAGCACAAATGCGTGCGTGCGACGTCCGGGGCTCGGGTGGCAGGCTTCGCGCATCGAGTCCATGCGCGCATGGCAGGAGGGTGACGGGTGAACATCGTCGTGGGCTACATCCCGCGTGAGGAGGGTCTGGCCGCCGTCGAGTACGCGACCGACCTGGCGGCACGCGACTCGGGCACGGTCACGATCGTGAACTCGGGAGTTCGCGGAAACGACCACGACCCGTCGTTCGCGCCGGCCTCGGATCTCGACGCCATGTCCGATCGCCTCGCGCAACGAGGTGTCGAGCACGACATCCGGCAGCCCGTCGCAGCGGACGTGCCGGCGGAGGAGATCCTCAGGGCGGCAAAGGACGTGGCTGCCGACCTGATCGTGATCGGGCTCCGACACCGTCCTCTGGTCGGAAAGGTGTTCCTGGGGAGCACCGTCCAGCAGGTCATCGTCGAGGCGGAGTGCCCCGTGGTCACGGTGAAGAGGCAGCAGGACTGACCCGCTCGGAGCGGGTCGTCGGTGCAGCCCGACACGGCCCAGTGGGCGAGACGCCAGGTCGTTGCGTCCCACGGGAAGGACGCCGGAACCACCGATCAACCGTTGAGCGCGACGTATTGGACGGTCAGCCCTCGGCGACGGGGGTTCAGGGGGTCAGACCGGAGGTGGCCAGGAATGCCAGGTCGTCGGGCTGGTCCAGCCGGTATCCACCGCCGCCGGCCGCGCAGTTCTCGTCGATCCCGAAGGAGGTCACGGTGAGCACGACGTTGTCGTTGGTGGCGTCGGCGTCACCGGTCGGGAACGTCGGGCCTCCCGAGTCGCCGAAGCAGGTGCCGCCGCGGTGCGGTCTGCCGTTGTTGGACGACCAGCCCACCTGTGTGCCCTTGCCGTTGCCGAACACGCCCTGCAGGGAGTTGATCTTCACCGTGGCGTCGCGGCGGTTGTCGCCGCCGATGGCCTTGGTCTTGCTCGACTCCTCCAAGCCGTAGCCCACCGCGGTGTACGTCGCGTTCTTGTCGGCCCCGTAGAGCTGGTCGATCAGGCCGAGCTGGGGCAGGGCTCCGTAGGTGCTCATCGAGACCGGCCGGGAGAGGGTCAGCACTCCCATGTCGTGGAGAACGAAGGCGTTCGGGTCGAACTCCGGGTGCGGGTACGACGTGGCGCGCACCCACTCCGTGCTCGCATCGAGGGCGTTCGACCAGGCGGCGTAGCGACCGGCATTGTCGTCCGGCGCGAAGCCGCTGCTCGGCGGGAGTACGTCGAAGTCCGGGACCTCCGCGAAGCTGATCCACACGTCGTTGCCGCCCGAGCCGCTGCCGCCGTTGGCCGTGGTCGACTCTCCGTTCTGGCCGGTCGCATAGGTGCAGTGCCCAGCCGTGACCACGTGGGTCGGGTCGACCAGGGTGCCGCTGCACGTGAACCAGGCGCCGGGGTCGTTGAACCGAGGGTCCGACTCGTCGGGCACGTAGAACAACAGCTCCTCGACGTACAGGTGGCGACCGCCGTCTGGAACCCCGCTGGTGATCGCGTGTGCCGGCGCCAACGGCAGGACCAGGGCGAAGCAGAAGAGCAGCAGCGGAAACAGACGACGTCGCATCTGGACCCCCCGAGATCAGGCCCGAGAGTTGGGGCCGGGCTGGAAAACCTTGCTACCCCAAGGGGCTCGACCGTGGCACGGGTCAGGCCGGGAACAACCCGAGCCGCACCCGGGTTGAGTAGCAACGACTCAACTTCACGAAGGACTCCGATGACCTCGAAACGACTCCCTGTCCTGTTCCTCGACGACGTGGTGCTGCTGCCGGGGATGGTGGTGCCCATCGAGCTGGGCGACGGTGCGCGATCGGCTGTCGACGCGGCCCAGTCCGCGGCGGACGGCGGCACCGCTGAGCTCTTGGTGGCGCCGAGGCTCGATGGCGCCTACGCGTCCTACGGCGTGGTCGCGCAGGTGGAGAAGGTCGGCAAGTTCCGCGGCGGCGCCCCCGCTGCCGTGCTGCGCACCGGCGCCCGGGCCCGCATCGGCAGCGGCGTCAGTGGCCCCGGTGCCGCCCTGTGGGTGGAGGCCGAGCCGGTCGAGACCGCTCCGGTCACCGACGAGGTCCTCGCCCTGGCGGCCGACTACAAAAGGCTCGTCGTCGAGCTCCTGCAGAAGCGCGAGGCATGGCAGATCATCGACTCGATCAACGCCATCACCGACCCCGACCTGCTGGCCGACACCGCCGGCTGGGCGCCGTACCTCTCGGTCGAGCGCAAGCAGCAGCTCCTGGAGACGCCGGACGTCGCCGCGCGGCTGCCGCTGTTGATCGAGTGGACACAGGCCTATCTGGCCGAGTCCGAGGTCAACGACCAGATCGATTCCGACGTCCGGGAGTCGCTGGAGAAGAGCCAGCGCGACTTCCTGCTCCGTCAGCAGCTCGCGGCCATCCGCAAGGAGCTCGGCGAGGGCGAGCCCGACGGGTCCGAGGACTACCGGGCCCGCGTGGAGGCCGCCGACCTCCCCGATCACGTGCGAGAGGCGGCGCTGCGCGAGGTGGACAAGCTGGAGCGCTCCAGCGACCAGAACCCGGAAGCGGGCTGGATCAGGACCTGGCTGGACACGGTGCTGGACCTGCCGTGGAACGTCACCACCGAGGACATCGCCGACATCGCCGCCGCCCGTGCGGTGCTCGACGCGGACCACCACGGCCTCGACGAGGTCAAGGACCGCATCGTGGAGTACCTCGCCGTGCGCGTGCGCCGCTCCGAGCGCGGGCTGTCGGTCGTCGGAGGCCGCGGCTCGGGCGCTGTCGTGCTGCTGGCCGGCCCTCCCGGCGTCGGCAAGACCTCGCTGGGTGAGTCGGTGGCTCGGGCACTGGGGCGGAAGTTCGTCCGGGTGTCTCTCGGTGGCGTCCGGGACGAGGCCGAGATCCGTGGGCACCGGCGTACCTACGTCGGAGCTCTGCCAGGTCGGATCGTGCGTGCCATCAAGGAGGCCGGGTCGATGAACCCGGTCGTGCTGCTCGACGAGGTGGACAAGGTCGGGTCCGACTACCGGGGTGATCCCGCCGCCGCGCTCCTGGAGGTGCTGGACCCGGCGCAGAACCACACGTTCCGCGACCACTACCTCGAGCTGGACCTGGACCTGTCGGACGTGCTGTTCATCGCGACGGCCAACGTGCTCGAGACCATCCCGCCGGCCCTGCTGGACCGGATGGAGCTGGTCGGCATCGACGGGTACACCGAGGAGGACAAGGTCGCCATCGCCCGTGACTTCCTGGTGCCCCGGCAGCTGGAGCGGGCGGCGCTGACCGCCGACGACGTGGCCATCACCGAAGACGCGCTACGCGAGATCGCGGCGAACTACACCCGAGAAGCGGGCGTTCGCCAGTTCGAGCGGCTCCTGGCCAAGGCCTTCCGGAAGGCGTCGCTCGGCCAGACGCCGGCGACCGTGGACGTCGACGACCTGACGAACCTGATCGGGCGACCGAGGTTCACGCCCGAGTCGCGGGAGCGTACGGCGGTCCCGGGTGTGGCGTCGGGGCTGGCGGTCACCGGCATGGGCGGCGACGTTCTGTACGTCGAGGCGACCGCCGTCCCGGGCGACAAGCAGGGCCTGACCCTGACCGGTCAGCTCGGCGACGTCATGAAGGAGTCCGCCCAGATCGCGCTCTCGTGGGTTCGCGCCCACGCCGGCGAGCTCGGGATCGAGCAAGCCCTGCTCGATCGGCCCGTGCACGTGCACTTCCCGGCCGGCGCGGTGCCCAAGGACGGCCCCTCGGCCGGCGTCACGATGACCACCGCCCTGGTCTCGTTGCTCACGGGTCGTCCGGTGCGCGCCGAGGTGGGCATGACCGGCGAGGTGTCGCTGACCGGACGCGTCCTGCCCATCGGTGGCGTGAAGCAGAAGCTGCTCGCCGCCCAACGGGCCGGCCTCACCGAGGTGTTCCTGCCGCAGCGCAACGAGCCAGATCTCGACGACGTTCCGAAAGAGGTCCTCGAGGCCGTGACCGTGCACCTGGTCTCCGACGTCGGCGCCATCCTCGCGGACGCCCTCGAGCCGGCCGGCTCGAACGCCGCAACCGGCGCGGAGACCCATGGCGCGTCAGCGGCCTGACGCGCCAGTTCCCGCCGCAAACCGAAGGCCCCCGACCAGCAGAGGTGCTGGTCGGGGGCCTTCGGTCACCTTCTCGACTGGGCCTTCTGGACGGGGTAGCGGAGGTGGGTGACGCCGACGCCCTGGGTCACCGTCGGACTGCCGAGGACGGCTGGGGTGCCGGCGAGGTGATCGAACAACCCGACACCTGAGCCGAGGAGGACGGCGGTGACGTCGACGCTGAGCTCGTCGAGCAGCCCGGCGTTCAGCAGCTGCTGGATGGTGTTCGCGCCGTGCACCCCCACCGACTTCCCATCGGCGGCGGCCTTGGCCTGGGTCACGGCGCTCGCGATGCCGTCGGTGACGAAGTGGACGCTCGAGTCAGCTCGCGGCCACCCGTCCGGGACCTGGTGCGCCAGGACGTAGGCCGGACCCCAGGCGTGGTTGCCGCCCCAGCCCTGGGCCACCTCGAAGGTACGCCGGCCGGTGAGCACGGCGCCGAGCTCGGAGGTGAGGGTCCGGACGTGCTCGGCACTCGGTTCGGACATCCGGAACGTCATGGGAGCTGAGCCGCCGGTGTGGATCTCGACGTCGCCCGAGCTGACGTACCAGTCGAAGACCTCCGCCACCCCGTCGTCGGGGTCGGCGACGAAGCCGTCGAGCGACATGGACATGATCCCGATGAGCTGTGACACGGTGGTGATCCTTTCGTTGGCGGCAGGCACCCCGCTTGCCTGCCTCTTGCCCTGTCCACGTACGGACCTACCCACATACGACAACAGCGTCGTGCCTGCTCCTCCGCAGGGCGAAGTTCACGTCATGAGCCGGCGCTTGACCCTGCGACGATTCGGTGCAGGTCATGCACCCGGCCGCGGTGGACGACCGGGCGTCGGCCTGGCTCGACGCGAACGACGTCAGCGTGGTGCTGACCGAGCGGTTCCTCTTCACGGCGCACACGGCGCCCTGCGCCCGGTCGGAGCAGGTGGGGGTCCTCTTCCTGGTCCTCGACGACCTGATCGACAGCTTCCGCCCCATGATCTCGAGGAGATCGTGGGTGTCGTGGGCTCGGCTTCCTGGTCGACGGACCGGCGCCCAGGAGCACGTGGCCCGCCACCGCCAGCACGTCACCCGGATGCGGGAGAACGGGAGAGAGATCCGCGAAGAGGCCAAGGACGCCCTCCGTCAGTACTCGGAGGTCGTCGCCGGCCGGCAGGCGCAGGGCCTCGGGCTGACGGCTGTCTGTGCGGCCGCCCCCACGCTTGTCGTGCAGTTCGGGGGCCCTGAGAGCCTCGACGGGTCGACGGTCGCCCTGGCGCACGGCCTGTGGTTCGGCATGTGGGGAGTGGCTGCTTCGAGGATGGCCGGCGTGTTCATGGCGGCAACCTCCACCGTGGGCATGCGGTTCGGTGCCATGCCCAGATGGTTGTCGCGGTTGGGTTTCGTGCTCGGTGCGTTGCTCGGCCTCACCGGCGCGTTCGCGGGCCCCCTCGACTTTCTCTTCCCGGCCTGGCTGGTGACCGTGAGCGTGACGCTGCTGGTCACGAGTCGCGGGCGCCGGAGGGCGCCGGCCGCTTCTATCAGCCACGAGAGTGCACCGGACAGCGGCATGTGAGCCCGTGGGGCTTCGATCGGAGTCGTGTGCCTGAGACCGCCGTCGGACCTGTCTCAGGCTCACGACCCTCGATAGCCGCCGGCACGGCCGGGTGCTCGGATGGCGAGGACATGCCTCGTTGGCGCTGACACCGGCGGACGTGAGCGGATGGTGCCTCTCACAGACCCATCTGCGTCCCGAAGCTCCTCACGGTCTGGGTCGACTCCTGGCTGGTGGTCGCCCCGCCGGGCGAGCCGGTGGCATGGGTGGAGCCGGACGTCGAGCCTGAGAACTCGTCGGAGGTGGTCGCTCCGCCGAAGGCGGCCGGCGTCGTCGCATGCGAATGGCTTGTCACAGGCGTGTTGTCGGATTGCTCGACGGCAACGCCGATCGCGCCTCCCAGGACGAGCGCGCCGGTCGCGGCGAGAGCGATCCAGAGCGGAGTTCGCTGGTGTTGGGTGGTGGAGATGGTGGTCATGATGTGGTCCTTCGTCTTCGGCCGGCTCTTCCGGCCTCTTGACCACGCACGCTCCAACTAAGCCGTGCCCGCCCGCATCGGGCGAAGTCCTACTGTCGGCTTACCGCCTCAGCCTCGGACCATCCCCGTGCTGTCGACCGCCGCTCGGCGTGGGCAGCGGGTCGGGTCCGTCCACGCCCTGGACCCAGGCCACCTCCGAACGCGTGATGCGCCTGGCGCCGGCCCGGGGCCCTGTGTGTCGAGCGCGGCGGTGCCACGCGCCTCGCCGCGGTAGAGGCCCGGAGACGATCAAGGGCCGTCCCGTCGTCTGCGAGGGTGTACGGCGTGGCCATGTCGTCATCGGAGCCTGAGCCGGAGCCGGCCGCGCCGGCCACGACCCCGCAGGTGGTGCCGAGGCCGGTGTCGATGACCGTCGGCACCGGCGGCCTCACCATCACCGCCCAGACCCAGATCGTGGCCACGCCGGGATCTGGTTCGTGGACGGTGGCGACCGATCTTGCGACCCACCTGCGTCCCGCGACCGGATTCCCGCTGCCGGTCGTGGCGGGTCCCGGCGGTGAAAGTGGCATTCGGCTCGAGCTCGGCCGCGCGCCCGAGCTCACCGCGAGCCAGGCCGCCGAGGGATACGTCCTCGACGCGAGCCCGGACGGTGCGACCCTCGCCGCCCACACCGCACACGGCCTCTTCAACGGCGTCCAGACGATCCGCCAGCTGCTGCCGACCTGGGTCGAGAGCCGGACGAAGGCCCCGGGTCCGTGGACCATTCCATCGGTCCACATCGTCGACTTCCCGCGCTACGAGTACCGCGGGTTCATGCTCGACATCGCCCGGCACTTCCAGACCGCAGAGACGGTGATGCGGCTGATCGACGAGGTGTCGGCGTACAAGCTCAACACCCTGCACCTGCACGTGAGTGACGACCAGGGCTTCCGGATCGTCATCGACGGCTTCCCGAGGCTCACCGAGATCGGTGGCCAGGGATCGGTCGGCACGGACGGCCGGACGATGGACCCCGGTGGGTTCTGGACGCAGCAGGACTACCAGGACGTGGTTGCCTACGCCGCGGCGCACTTCATGAGTGTGGTGCCCGAGGTCGACTCACCCGGCCACAACAACGCGATCATCATGTCCGAGTACGACGACACCGCGAACCCGCTGCTGGACGGTCGTCCGCAGGACATCAGCTGCACAGCGGACGACCCGCCGCAGTGGAACTTCACCGGCGATGTCGGCTTCAGCGCGATGTGCCCCGAGAGCCGGAACTCGTTCGCCATCTACCGCGCGGTCATCAGCCAGCTCTCTGCGATGTCGACGAGCCCGTACTACCATCTCGGCGGCGACGAGGTGCCCACGTCGGTGCTGAGCCAGGACCGGTACGCCGCGTTCGTCAACCACCAGGTGCCGCTGGTCATCGCCGAGGGCAAGACGGTGATGGGTTGGGCCGAGCTCGCCGGCCCGGGCACGGAACCACCGGCCGGCTCGGTGGCGGAGTACTGGAACCCCGCGTCCGGCACCAGCCCGGAGACGGCGACGGCGCACGAGGCGGTCGCCAAGAACATGAAGATCGTGATGGCGCCGGCCAACCACGCCTATCTCGACCAGAAGTACGTCGCCGGCCGTGACGGCGACGTGCCGCCGACCCTGGGCCTGAGCTGGGCCTGCAACAGCGGCTGTGACGTCAGCCAGTTCTACGACTGGGACCCAGGCGGCTATGTCACCGGCGTCACCGACCAGCACGTCATCGGGGTCGAGGGTGCGATGTGGGGCGAGACCGTGCGCAACCTCGGCGAGGTGGAGTACATGGTGTTCCCGCGCCTGATCGCCCTGGCGGAGGTCGGCTGGACCCCGCAGGCATCGCGCGATCGCGCCGACTTCCTGCCCCGATTGGCGGCGCAGGGACCGCGGCTGGCACTCGCCGGGACCAACTTCCATCCGAGTCCGGAGGTGCCCTGGGGGCTCGACCTGGCCGGCTCACCCGACGTACGCGCCGTCGCCGGCAGCGTCGACGGGACGGTGGCGTCCCTGTCGGCGCCCGGGATCCCGGTCACCTCGATCACCGTCTCCATCGACTGGGGCGACGGGACGACCAGCCCGGGGACGGTCTCGGGGACACCGTCCACCCCCACCAGCGTCAACAGCCTGTACACGATCTCGGCCAGCCATCGGTACGCCGGCCACGAGGTGCCGCCGATGACCATCGCGGCGAGCGCACCAGGAGTGCCCGACGCCGTTGCGCAGGTGTCCGTTCGTCGGGTCGGCTAGCACGACCCGACAGGCACTGGCCAACCGCTGCGAAGGGTCAACGGACCCAGTCGCCTCCCCGCATCACCCGGCGGACCCGCCACTCCGCGTCGAGCACCACGAGGTCGGCGCGCAGACCGGTCACGAGGCTGCCGCGGTCGTCCATGCCGAGCAGGGCGGCGGGAGTGGAGGTGGCCGCGGCCACTGCGGCTGCGGGATCGACGCCGGCCTCCACCACGCAGTGGCGGACCAGGTCGGCCGCGTGGGACGTGCCTCCCGCGAGCGACGGCGGCTCGGTCCTCGTCCACGCCCGACCCTCCGAGACCCGCACGCGGACGGGCCCGAGCTCGTAGTCGCCGTCCGGCATCCCGGCGGCCTCCATCGCGTCGCTGACGAGCACGACGTGCCGCCCCGGGTCCACCTCGAACACGAGGTGCACGGTCTCATCGGCGAGGTGCACGCCGTCCGCGATCAGCTCCACGTGCGTCGCCCCGCGGGCCAGCGCGTCCAGGGATGCCGCGACCGGCCCGGGCCGGCGATGGTGCATGGGCTCCATGCCGTTGAAGAGATGGGTGACCAGGGGCCTGTGCGACGATCGCAGGGCGTCGCCGAAGCCGCCGGCATCCGCGCCGGTGTGGCCGAGGCCCACGACGACACCGGAGCGCTCGAGGAGCTCGACGGCAGCGGTGGCGCCGGGAAGCTCGGGGGCGAGCGTCACCATCCGGACGGTCGGGCGACCAGCGTCGTCGACGCCGGCGGAGAGCCAGCCGGCGAGCTCGGCGGACCCGGGGAGGCGCAGGCAGGCGGGATCGTGCGCACCCCGGTGCGCCGTGTCCAGGAAGGGCCCCTCGACATGGCACCCGACGACCGACGACCCCGTCGCCACGACCGAGGCGATCGCCCCGATCGCACTGAGCAGCTCGGCGGTCGACGCGCTCACCAGGCTGGCCAGCATCGTGGTGGTGCCGCGGGACAGGTGGTGCGCCGCGACCGACGCGACCTCGGCCGGGTCGGGTGAGGTGACGGTGTGGCCGCCACCGCCGTGGCAGTGGATGTCGACGTACCCGGGCGCGAGCGTGTCGACCCGCTCGGGGGTCGGGCCCGACCAGCCGGACGCCGGGCCGACGTACCCGATCGTGCCGTCGGGGCGGACCTCGAGGACGCCGTCGTCCACGATCCCGGCGGTCGTCACAATCCGCCCCGCCAGCGCCTCCGTGGTCATGACTCCGGCGCCCATCCGTCGCGCGCCAGGAGCGCGGCACCGATCACGCCACCTCGGTCGCCGAGAGCCGACGCGGTCACGTCGGCGGGATGGACGACGGGGGTCCGCTGCCGCAGCGCGACGCGCAGCGGGTCCAGCAGCTCGTCGCCGGCCCGGCTGAGGCCACCGCCGATCACGACCAGGGCCGGCCCGACGACGAGCGAGACGATGCCGAGCGCGTCCGCAAGCGCTTCCACCGCGTCCAGCCAGACCCGCCGCGCCACGTCGTCGGTGCTCAGCCGAGCGGCGACGTCGCGGGCGCCGCTGACCTGGTTGCCGCTCAGGTCGGTGTAGCGGCGGGCGATCGCCGCCGCGGACGCGATGGCTTCGAGGCACCCGTCACGGCCGCACGCGCACGGGACGCCGGGCCGGACGGCCACGTGTCCGATCTCCGCCGTCTCGCCGCGGTGCCCGGTGACCAGGCGTCCTCCGGAGACGATCGAGGCGGCGATCCCGGTGCCGATGGGCACGAACACGAGGTCCTCGGTGCCGACACCCGCGCCGAGCCGGTGCTCGGCCAC
>DATBDF010000176.1:0-2798 GCA_036270075.1 Nocardioides sp. | reverse complement strand
CGCCATGCTCAGGGCACCGGCCACGAGACCGGCCACGCCGGCCACGAACACCGGTGACCGCTCGGACGTTGCGCCCGCGACCCCCATCACGATGCCGGCGACCGACACGATGCCGTCGTTCGCGCCCAGGACCCCGGCGCGCAGCCAGTTCAGCCGGTTCCCGACGTCCTCACCGATGTCGTCGTGCCAGTGCTGCGGCTCCTCGTCGGTCCCGATCTCGGTGCTCACGCCTCGATCCTCCCCAGCCGCCCGTAGGGCTCGCAAGGAAGGCAAGGCTCACCGACGTGCGACACACCCGATCACGACGCCGGCAACCCTAGGCTGACGCCGTGGGCAGGCCGCTGGCACGACGCTCGATCCTGGCCGGCGGTCTCGCGGGCGCCGCGGCCGTCGTCGAGGCCTGCGCACCGCACGACGCCCAACCGTCGCCCGCCTCGCCCGCGCCGTCGGTCAGGCCGTCGGGCTCGGCCGCGCCTCCGAAGCCGCCGACCGCCGCGAGCTGGCGTCGGCTCGCCGCCCACGTCGACGGCACGCTCGCGCGGCCGGGCTCGTCGACGTACAACACCGTCCGGCTGACGCAGAACCCTCGGTACGACGGTGCGCGCCCGCTCGCCGTGCTCTCGGTGGCGAACGCCCACGACGTGGCGACGGGGATCTCGTTCGCCCAGGACCACGGCCTACCCGTCGCGATCCGCTCGGGGGGCCACAGCTACCCCGGGTGGTCGGCCGGGGACGGCGCGCTCGTCATCGACGTCCGGCCGCTGAGCCAGGTCGCCGTGCACGGCACCACCGCGACCGTAGGCGCGGGCGCATCCCTCGTGCAGGTGTACGACGCACTGGGCACGCGCGGACGCGGCATCCCCGGCGGCTCGTGCCCGACCGTCGGCATCGCCGGTCTCACCCAGGGCGGCGGCGTCGGCGTGCTGACCCGAGCTCACGGCCTCACCTGCGACTCGGTCACGGCCATGCAGGTCGTCCTCGCCGACGGGCGCGTCGTCAGCGCGTCGCCCGACCAGGAGCCCGATCTCTACTGGGCGTTGCGCGGTGGTGGCGGTGGACACCTGGGCGTCGTCACGTCGTTCACCTTCACGACGTTCGCGGCCCCCGCCATCACCCGGGCCTACGTCGCCTGGCCGTTCGCAGCGGCCCACGCAGTCGTGCCGCAGTGGCTCCGCACGATCCCGTCCGCCGACCCGAGGCTCTGGGCGACGCTCAAGCTGCTCGGCGGCCGAACGCATGCCGGCGGACCGGTGCTCTTCATGTCCGCGACCTGGACCGGGCCGGCCAGCGGCTTGGGGTCAGCGCTCGCGCCGCTGCTGTCGAAGGTGCCTCGGCCGTCGACCGACTCACGCACCACCGCCGGCTACCTCGACACGATGCTCACCTACGCCGGCTGCTCGTCGATCCCGGTCGACCAGTGCCACACCGGTCCAGGTGGCTCGCTCGACCGCCAGGCGTTCGCCGCGACGTCCCACGTCGTCAACGCGACCGGTGTCGACATGGACACGCTGCTCGACCACGTCGACGCGGCACAGGGCACCGGCCTCACGGAGGCGGGCATCTCCATCGACGCGCTGGGCGGCAAGGTCCGCGACCTCGGCGGGAGCGACACCGCGTTCGGCTACCGCAGTGCGCTCGCCACCGTGCAGTACACCGCGACGTACGACTCCGGGCCGGCCACGCCGGCGGTGAGCTACGTCCGCGGGTTCCGCACGGCGATGACACCGAGCTGGGGCACCGGCGCCTACGTCAACTACGCCGATGCCTCGTTGACGAACTACATGCAGGCCTACTTCGGCTCGAACGCCGGCCGGCTCGCCCGGGCACGCCAGACCTACGACCCGAGCGGGTTCTTCACCCAGCCGCAGGACTACTGACCCGCAGGTCGGGAGCGCGCCGGTTGCACCCGCGCGACCGTGCGTACGACCACTCGTCCAGGGCACGAGGGTATGTGGTGAGATTCGAGGAGCCGAGCACGCTCGACGACCGGGAAGGGTCATCCATGGAGGTCTGGCCGGGTACGGCGTACCCGCTGGGAGCGACGTTCGACGGGGTGGGCACCAACTTCGCGGTCTTCAGCGAGGTGGCCGAGCGGGTCGAGCTGTGCCTGTTCGACGATGCCCGCAACGAGACCCCGGTGACCATGACCGAGGTCGACGCCTTCGTGTGGCACTGCTACCTGCCGTCGGTCCAGCCGGGCCAGCGCTACGGGTACCGCGTCCACGGCGCCTACGACCCGGAGCAGGGGCTGCGGTGCAACCCCAACAAGCTCCTGCTCGACCCGTACGCCAAGGCGACCGTCGGCGACATCGACTGGGACCAGTCGCTGTTCGGCTACGACTTCGGCGACCCGGACTCGCGCAACGACGGCGACTCGGGCGCCCACATGATGCTCGGCGTCGTGATCAACCCCTTCTTCGACTGGGAGGGCGACCGGCGGCTGAACACCCCCTACCACCAGACGCTGATCTACGAGGCGCACGTCAAGGGGATGACCGAGCTCCATCCGGAGGTGCCCGAGGACGAGCGCGGGACCTACGCCGGACTGGCCCACCCGGCGGTGGTCCAGCACCTGACGCGGCTCGGGGTCACCGCGATCGAGCTGATGCCCGTGCACCAGTTCGTGCAGGACAGCACCCTGCTCGACCAGGGTCTGCGCAACTACTGGGGCTACAACACGCTCGGGTTCCTCGCACCGCACGCCGAGTACGCCGCGGCCGGTCAGCTCGGCCAGCAGGTGCAGGAGTTCAAGTCCATGGTCCGCTCGATGCATGCGGCCGGCATCGAGGTGATCCTCG
>DATBDF010000175.1:0-2062 GCA_036270075.1 Nocardioides sp. | reverse complement strand
TGAGGATCACGTGGGGCTCTGCCTCTCCTGAGCACGTGAGCACTCCGCCGGCCCGAAGACGACCACCACCGCGAAGTCTTCGACCACGTCGACGAAGCGATGCTCCTCACCTGCCGGCACGAAGGCGACGTCACCGGCGGTCATCCGGGCTAACCCGTTCGAGGTCCACAACGTCGCCGTGCCCTGGGTGACGACGTAGATCTCGTCCTCCGTATGGGGGGACTGGGGATCAAGGCCGCCAGCCGGCAACGAGTACGTGCCGCAGCTCAGGTCCGGGACCGTCAGATGCTCTTCCCAGTGGTGGCTCGTGGTCGCGACGTAGGTGCCTGCTCCGGCGAGGATCATCATGCTCGCGATCGTCTCAGGCGTCTTGCTCCGACGAGGAGACGTTCCGCTGGTACCAGGTGCCCTCTTTCCCTCCCAGGTCTGACGGATCGGCCGGCCCGAGCGGCAGGAACCCGTTCTTCAGAAGGACCCGCTGCGATGCCGGGTTGGCGTGGGCGGTGGCGGCCCGGAGCGTGGACACCCCGTGGTGCGTCGCTGCCAGCGAGCACAGGTCGCCCACGGATGCGGTGGCGACGCCGTGCCCGGCGACCTGTCGGGCAACGCGGTAACCCAGGTGTGCGACGCCTTCCTCCGCGAACGTGAGGTTGAACCGACCGAGCACCGCCCCGTCGTCGGCCACGAGCACGTAGTAGGCGCCCAGACCGGCCTCCTGCTCCGCCACCAGGGCGCTGTGCCGCTCGGAGAACTGCTGGAAGTACGCGTCGCCGCGGTCCGAGATCGACGCGGCGAAGTAGGTGCGATTCGCCGTCTCGAAAGCCAGGACCGCTGCGGCATGGTCGGATCGCAGCAGCTGCAGCTCAGGCATCGACCGCTGCTATCCACGGCCCGGATGCGACGTGCTCCACCCTGGTGAGATGCCGGACCAGCACCGACCCGGTGCAGGTCCGACACCTCAGTCGAGAACTCAGCTCGACGCGAGCGCCTTCGCCTTGATCTGGTCGAACTCCTGCTGGGAGATCGCCCCGGAGTCGAGCAGCGCCTTCGCCGAGGCGATCTGGTCGGTCGCGCTCGACCCGGCCGGACCCGCGGCGACGGACTTGATGTACTCGGCCTGCCGCTCCTGGAGCTCCTTCTGGGCCTCGGCGGCGCGCTCGTTCATCCCGTGCCCGCGCGCGATGAGGTACACGAACATGCCGAGGAACGGCACCACGATGATGAACAGCACCCACAGGGTCTTCGCGAGGCCGCCCAGGTCCTTGCTGCGGAAGAGGTCGCCCAGGATCCACCACAGGCACATGAACCATGCGAAGAAGATGAAGAACTCGAACAAGGCAAGCAGGAATGACCCGTTGTCGTTGAACATGTACTGACTGCCTCCGGTCTGGTTGACGCTGACCCGAGTGGCCCGCTTCGGACTCCAGCTGACGACTCACACGCGAGCACTGTGTGCCCCGCGGCGCACACGCTAGCGGCTCGCCGGCACTCAACGACGAATCGCGGACCGTGTGGCGTCAAACTCGACCCAACGGACCGATCTGCCGTACCTCTTCGATCGCCACGGAGGGAGCCTGCCAGAAGCGTGATGCTCGAGCCCGTCGACGGATGGACCCGCCGCCTGCCGCGGACGGCGTCGGCGTCACTAGCCTGGGACGGTGATCATCATTGCCGGCCGGCTGCGCGTGGCTGCTGCCGAGCGCGATCGCTACCTGGAGCGCTGATGTCCTTCCGCAGCTCCGGTGACGAGGGGGCTGACCCCTCAGCCACGCCGACCCTCCTGGGCGGGGACGTCGCGAAGTACCGGATCTCGAGCATCGACAGCCCGTAGCCGCGGCCGATCGGCCCATTGAGGGTCGCCCGGCTGGCATGGGTTGGTGGCTGCCGATCCGCCTGCCCCGCCGGCCGGTCACGGGAGCCTCCGGCGGGGCGCGGACTCGCGGGCCGCGTCGAGGCGGGCCGCATGGCCGGGGAGAGAGATTCTTCCCGCGTGGGGCCGCCCCCAAACCTCGTGTGCCCCGTCGGCCACAGGGACTGCCGACGGGGCGTGACCTCGCCAGAG
>DATBDF010000174.1:0-9460 GCA_036270075.1 Nocardioides sp. | reverse complement strand
GGGTGGCGACTTCGCGGTGAGGTCACGCCCCCTGCGCCAGGAGGTCCACGAGGTCGCGGCGCCCGCTGGGTTCGACCGCGACGGGAACCCTGGTGTGATCATCGCCGACCCTGACCTCGGCATCTACGTGCGCTCGACCGGGAGGGGCCGGATCCTGGTGGGTGGGCTCGAGCCTGAGTGCGACCCCTTGCAGTGGCTCGACGACCCGGATGTGGCCGACCCGCGGCCGACGCCCGCGCTCTTCCAGGCGCAGGTGATGCGTGCCGCGCGGCGTTTCCCGGGCCTGGCCGTTCCGAACCACCCGAGCGGGATCGCGGGTGTGTACGACGCGGCCACCGACTGGGCGCCCATCTACGATCGGACCGCCGCCGACGGGTTCTTCGTGGCGATGGGAACCAGCGGCAACCAGTTCAAGAACGCGCCGGTGGTGGGGCTGATGATGAGCTCGCTGGTGAACGCCGTCGACTCCGGGCAGGACCACGACGCGGAGCCGGTGCGCGTGACCCTTCCGCGCACGGGCAGCGAGATCGACATGTCGGCGTACTCACGTCTGCGAGTGGTCGAGGCCGGCGCCCCCGTCACCGTGATGGGGTGACGCGGGCGTGCTCGGGGAGTGAAGCGGTCTGCCGTTCAGGCCTGGTCGAGCATGGCCGCGAGCTGCGCCTCGATCTCGTTCACCGGGACGTCCCGCAGGCGCTGGTCGAAGGCCCACCGGTGCCCCGACGGGTCCAGGATCTCTCCTGTCCGCACACCCCAGAACGCATCCTGCACGGTTGAATGCACGGTCGCGCCCGCCGAGACCGCTCGCTCCATCGCGGCGTCTGCGTCCACGACCGTGAACCGGTAGGCGGCCACCGATGTCGCGGTCGAGCGGGGCGTCGCCAACGAGGTCCCCGGCACGGGCGCGGCCAGCGCCACCGGCAGCCCCGCCATGACCAGCTCGGCGGTCGCGACCGATCCGTCCGGCAGGTGAAGCACGCGCGTCACCCGGGCGCCCATGGCTCGCTCGTAGAAGTCCATCGCGACCGGGACGTCCTCGACGACGAGATGGAGTGCGAACTCACTGCCGCGCACGTTGCCCTCTTCCATGGAACCACCGACCTCTCTCATGCAGCAGGCTGGCATCTGAAGCGAACTTGAAGTCAAGGCGCCTCGAGCGCGGTACCGAGGTCGGTGGGAGGTGTCAGGATGGTCGCGTGGCGTCGGACACACGCATGGTGGCCTTGGGATTCGGCAAGTTCGCGCGCGCGGACCGCATCTTCGCGCTCGAGCGGATCACCGGCGACGAACGCGGCGATGGCCGGCGCACCCGAGTCTGGATCGACGGAGTCTCCGACCCGCTGATCGCCTCTCGGACCGAGATCACCATCCTTCGCGACATGGGCCAGGAGTCGGCCATCGTCGGGCCCGAGCTCGACGAGGCGCTGGACCTCGCCGCGCGGCTGGCAGCTGCGGCCGACGAGGGTCGGGTCGACCTGAGCGACCTCGGGCGTCGGGCACGCCACCTCCTGGCCTCGACGACTGCTTCCGCCTAGCTCTCGCCCCGTGCGCAGCACGCGGATCCTGTTCTCATGCTGGCCGGCGACGCCGCGGCGCGGCGGTTCGGTGCAGGATGCGTGATGGACCACGACCACGACCCGACCCACCGCCGAAAACCGGAGCGACCCCGATGACCCGACCTGTTGTCTTCATCCATGGCCTGTGGCTGCACTCGACGAGCTGGCAGCCCTGGATGGAGCTGTTCGCCTCCGCCGGCTACCGGCCTGTGGCTCCGGGATGGCCGCACGAACCGGCGACGATCGAGGAGGCGCGCGCGAACCCCGATGTGGTCGCGAACCTCAGCATCGACGAGGTCACCGACCACTACGCCGGGATCATCGCCGGCCTCGACGAGCCTCCGGTCGTCATCGGGCACTCCTTCGGCGGTCTGTTCGCCGAGAAGCTCCTCGGCCAAGGGCACGGCGCCGGTGCCGTCGCCATCGACCCGGCCCAGATCAAGGGTGTGCTCCCGCTCCCGCTCGCCCAGCTGCGGTCGGGACTGCCGGCGCTCGGGAACCCGGCGAACCTGCACCGTTCGGTGTCGCTGACCAAGAAGGAGTTCCGGTACGGCTTCGGCAACGCGGTGAGCGAGGAGGAGTCCGACCGGCTGTACGACAGCTGGACCATCCCCTCACCGGCCCGACCGTTGTTCCAGGCCGCGGCCGCGAACTTCGTCATGCACGCTCAAGCAGCGGTCGACACCGCGAACACCGAGCGCGGGCCGCTGCTGCTCATCTCCGGCACGGCCGACCACACGGTTCCGGACGTGGTCACCAGGTCGACCTTCAAGCAGTACCGCGACTCCACGGCCGTGACCGAGCTCAAGCAGTTCGAGGGCAGGGGGCACTCGCTGACCGTCGACAGCGGCTGGCACGACGTCGCCGAGGCGGTGCTCGCGTGGCTGAAGGACCACGACCTCACCTAGGCGGTGGTCGTGCCCCACACCCGTTCGGCCCGATACATCTCGCGTGACGTCGCACGTCCCCGACGTACCGGAAGGAGGTGGGAAGGCTGATGAGCACCTTCGCCGACCTCCACCAGGGGCCCCTGCCCCTCCTCGTGCCCAACGCCTGGGATGTGGCCTCCGCGGTGGTGTTCGCAGAGGCGGGCTTTCCGGCGGTCGGCACGTCCAGCATGGGGGTGGCCGCGACTGCCGGGCTTCCGGACGGTCGCCGCGCCAGCCGCGAGGCCACGGTCCGGATCGCCGAGGCGCTCCGGGATCTCAGCGTCCCGGTGACGCTCGACCTCGAGGACGGACAGGCCGATGACCCGGCGGACGTGGCCGCGTTCGTGGCCGGACTCCCGATGGCCGGTCTCAACATCGAGGACAGCTGGGGCGACCGGCTCGTCCCACCCCGGCGGCTGGCCGACAAGGTCGCGGCCATCAAGGCGCGACGACCGGACGTCTTCGTCAACGCCCGCGTCGACACCTTCTGGCTCGGCCAGGACGCGACCGTGGAGTCCACGCTGGAACGCGCTGCGGTGTACGTCGCCGCCGGCGCGGACGGCATCTTCGTCCCCGGCCTGACAGATGCCGCGGTCATCGAACGCCTGGCGGGCGGCCTCGGCGTACCGCTGAACGTGCTCGCGGTCCCCGGTGCCTCGCTGGAGGAGCTCGGGCGGCTCGGGGTACGTCGGGTGAGCACCGGCTCCTTGCCCTACCGCGTTGCCTTGCAGGCCGCCCTCGACACGGCCGAAGCCGTCCGGAACGGCGCCGAGCTTCCGGCCGCGCTGACCTATCCCGCCATCCAGGCGACGCTCTCCTCCTACTCGCACTGACGGTCGAATTCGCTGGCCCGAACCGGGGTCGTGCAGGGCGGTTGGGGTCGCCGTACGGGGGCGTTCTGTTGGGCGAGGAGATCGTCACAGCGCGTCGTTCTGGTGGTTGAGGAGGTCGCTCTGCGACCGTCTCGAAACCACGGTGCGGTGTGGGGGTTTCGAGACAGGCGCTAGCGCGCCTTCCTCAACCACCGGAGTGGCCTGTTGAGGACGTCGCCGTGCGGCGTTGCCCCGGTGGTTGAGGAGGTCGCTCTGCGACCGTCTCGAAACCACGGTGCGGTGTGGGGGTTTCGAGACAGGCGCTAGCGCGCCTTCCTCAACCACCGGACTCGCTGGCGCGCCTTCCTCAACCACCGGAGTGGCCCGTTCAGGAGGTCGCCTTACGGCGTCGCTCTGGTGGTTGAGGAGGTCGCTCTGCGACCGTCTCGAAACCACGGTGCGGTCCGGCGTGTGCGGTGGGTGGGTTTCGAGACAGGCGCTAGCGCGCCTTCCTCAACCACCGGACTCGCTGGCGCGCCTTCCTCAACCAGCGGATCCTCTGGTGCGTCTTCCTCAACCACCGGACTCGCTGGTGCGTCTTCGTCAACCACCGGATCCGCTGGTGCGTCTTCCTCAACCCGGAGACCCGGGCGCACTGCTCGAGCGTCGGCTGCGCCGTCCGCGTAGGTTCGGGAGGGAGTGAGGACGAGGAGGCTACGACGTCATGACGAGCGGACCGAACGGCGAGCTGGCCGATCGACATGCCCTGGTCACCGGTGCCTCGCGTGGAATCGGTCGCGTGATCGCGCGGCACCTGGCCGAGCACGGCGCTCGGGTGACCGTCCACGGTCGTGACACCGAGGCCCTCGCGGCCGTGCGTCACGAGATCGAGGACGCGGGCGGGACCGCGCGAGCCGTGGCGGGCGACCTGACCGATCCCGACCAGATCGCCCGCCTGGTGCGCGAGGCCGAGGAGGGGCTGGGCGGCATCGACGTACTCGTGGCCAACGCGGGTGGGTCGCCCACCAAGCCTCAGCCCGTGGAGGAGATGCGCGACGAGGACTTCGTGGCGGCCGTCGGGCTCAACCTGATCGCGACCTACCGCCTCGTGGTGGCGGTCCTCCCCGGGATGAAGGAGCGCGGACGCGGGAGCATCGTGACGATGTCCTCGGCGGCCGCGCGCCGGCCGACGCCGTACTCGCCCATCGCCTACGCCGCCGCCAAGGCAGGCGTGGAGGTCTTCACCAAGGACGTCGCCCTTCAGGCCGGGCCGTACGGCGTGAGGGCCAACTGCGTGGCGCCCGAGACCATCATCACCGAGCGCACCGCGCAGGAGATCCCCCAGGACGTCCAGGAGCAGCTGGTCGGCCAGCACCCGCTCCGCCGACTCGGCACGGCCCTCGACGTGGCGGACGCCGTGCTCTACCTCGCTGGTGACCGGTCGTCGTGGGTCACGGGGATCGTGCTGGACGTGGCCGGAGGGGCCGTCATCACCCAGTGAGGGGCGGCCCGGCGGCCGTTCTGCGGCCAGGTATCCGGTCGGGCACATCTCGCCCGATCTCCCACCAGGCACGGTGCGAAGGGTTCACAATGCCGCCATGGACGTCGCGGAGTCCACGGGCCCTCCTGGCCCGCTGGAGCCCCCTGCCCTCCCCGAGCCGGTCGGCTTCGGGGCGCATCGGCGCGACCTCATGGACACCGACTGGCCGTGGGAGTCGCTGCGCGTGGAGCAGGAGGCCCGCCCCGGCTCGTTCACCGACGCGATGCGGCACGAGTACCGCTGGGACGAGGAGGCGTTCACCCGCCTCGAGGGCGCGATGCGGGCCGCCTGCGAGGTGCTCGAGGACCAGAAGACGATCGAGCGCTGGGTCGGCGAGGGTTTCTGGTGCTGGACCGCGGTGATCCCCGAGCTCACCGAGCACCCACGCTTCGTGCCACCCGATGCGACGTACCTGCGGCAGTGCCTCGCCCGGCTCCGCGACCTCGGCTCGTGGTTCTTCAACGGCGCCTCGCCGTACGGCCCGGACCACCTCTGGGAACCGGTCCGACCGGCGCATTCCTGATTCGCGCCTGAGTCACGCCTACCCAGAGCGGGGGGCCTCGGGGTACTTTGAGCGCGCTTGTGAAGGCGGTACGGGTCGTTCGTCTCCGGAGTTGGCGATGCCGTGGCGCACCGGTAGGGAGTCCCGTGCGTCCTGTCTTCACGCGGCGCCCCGCCGGCGTCGTGAGTGTTGGGGGAGAACACGATGGCGCGAGTGCTTCACAGACTGGGGATGCTCTGTGCTCGCAAGCCTTGGATCGTGCTCGGCGCCTGGTTCGTCATGCTCGTCATCGTCTTCGGCGCGGTCGCCCAGATCGGTGCGCGCACCAACAACAACGTGACCCTGCCGGGGACCGG
This sequence comes from Nocardioides sp., assembly GCA_036270075.1. Taxonomy (GTDB): domain Bacteria; phylum Actinomycetota; class Actinomycetes; order Propionibacteriales; family Nocardioidaceae; genus Nocardioides. The sequence goes on along the minus strand of DATBDF010000174.1, from coordinate 3,765 downwards.
CAGCCAGGACGCCACGGATCTGCTCCAGGACAAGTTCCCGCCGCAGCAGAACGGCACCAACCCCATCGTCTTCCACGTCAAGTCCGGCAAGCTCACCGACGACCAGTACAAGCAGGCCGTCAACGACTCGATCAAGGCGATCAAGAAGGCACCGCACGTCTACAGCGTCACCAACCCGATCAGCAGCGACGGCCAGACCGCAGGGCTTCTCGGCAAGGACAAGCAGACGGCGTTCGCCCCCGTGCTGCTGGACGTCGGCTCCAGCCAGCTCACCGAGGAGATCGCCCAGGACGTCTTCGACGCCACGGAGCCTGCTCAGAAGGCCGGGATCACGGTGGCGGCGGGCGGCAGCATCGGGACCACGCTGTCGTCGGAGGAGTCGGAGAGCAGCGAGGTCGTCGGCATCCTGGTCGCGATGCTGATCCTCAGCCTGGTGCTGGGGAGCCTGGTCTCGATGGGCATGCCCATCCTGACGGCGGTCATCGGGCTCGGCGCTGCCTTGTCCGTCGTCGGGCTGATGGGTCATGTGCTCTCGATCCCGTCCAGCGGCCCGACGCTGGCCACGATGATCGGACTCGGCGTCGGCATCGACTACGCGCTGTTCCTCGTCACCCGACATCAGGAGCAGCTGCGCGAGGGCATGTCGATGAACGACTCCATCGCGAACGCCGTCGCCACCTCGGGCAGCGCCATCGTGTTCGCCGGCGGCACGGTCGTCATCGCTCTCCTCTCCTTGTACGTCGCCGGTATCCCGCTGGTGACCTCGCTCGGACTGGCCTCCGCGGTCGGCGTGGTCGCTGCCGTGCTCGGCGCGATCACGCTGCTGCCGGCGCTGCTCGGTCTGATCCGGCACCGTGTCCACTGGGCCAAGCTCCCCAAGTTCATCGCGCCTCCCGCTGTCCCCGGTCAGGGCATGTGGTTCCGCTGGGCGGGCGTCGTCCGCCGCCACCCGATCATCGTCAGCGTCGTGTCGCTGGCCTTCTTGGCGCCGCTGTGCATCCCTGCGTTCGACCTCAAGCTCGGTCAGGAGGACGTCGGGGCCACCGACCCGGCCACGACCGAGCGCCAGGCCTACGACCTGATCACGGTCGGTTTCGGGGTCGGTTACAACGGGCCGCTGCAGGTCGCCTCCAGCCTGGATCCGGTCGCCAAGCAGAGCTCGGAGTACACCCAGAAGTACAACCAGGCGACGTCGCTCCAGAAGCAGCTCGAGAAGGAGCAGAAGCAGCTGCCGAAGGAGCAGAAGCAGCTCGAGCAGCAGCAGAAGCAGCTCGAGCAGCAGCAGCAACAGCTTCAGGCCCAGCAGGCCAAGCTGACCCAGGAGGGCAACGAGCTCCAGGCCCAGCAGGCCTCGCTGACAGAGCAAGGCAACCAGCTGAAGGCGCAGCAGGCCTCGCTGGAGCGGCAGGGAGCGCAGCTGCAACAGCAGAAGGCGCACCTCGAGGCCCAGCAGCGCAAGCTCCGGGCCGAGCAGGCTTCGCTGAAGAGGAAGGCCGAGGCGCTCGCCGCCAAGATCAGGCCGCTAGCTGCTCGGCTGGCGGGGATCCTGGCCCGCGAGGCGGTCCTCAAGCGGCGGATCGCACATGCCCAGGCGGCAGGTCACGACGCCCAGGTCGCCCACCTCCAGAACCGGCTCGCCGTCCTGGAGGCACGTGAGGCTGACGTCAGGAACAGCCTCGCCCCGCTCAAGCGGCAGGCCGAGCAGCTCGCCGCGCAGGCACGCAAGCTCCAGGCCCAGGCCAGCGCCTTGCAGAGCCAGGCCAACCAGCTCCAAGCCAAGGCCGACGCGTTGAACCGGCAGAAGGCGAGCCTGGAGGCCCAGGCCGCTTCTCTGAAGCAGCAGGGAGATGCCCTGCAGGCACGCGCGAACCAGCTCCAGGCTCAGGGCGCCGCGCTCCAGCAGCAGGGCGACGCCCTGCAGGCCCAGGGCAACCAGCTGCAGCAGGAGGGCAACGAGCTCAAGCAGCAGCAGAAGCAGGCCCAGCAGCAGCAGCAGGAAGCCGAGAAGCTGCAGAACCAGCTGACCGCGATGGTCACCCAGGCCGGGGGCGACCCCCGCGGTACGGACCCCCGGATCGTCAACCTGCAGAACGCGCTGACGGCGACCAAAGGGGTCGTGTCCCTGACACCGCTCCAGCTCAACAAGAAGGGCGACGTCGCCGTCGTCTCGGCCGTGCCCGCGACGTCGCCGGCCTCGGATGCCACCGCGAACCTGGTCGGCACGGTCCGCAACGACGTTCTCCCGCCGGTCGACGTGAAGGGCATGGACTCCTACGTCGGCGGCTACACCGCGTCGTACGTCGATCTCGCGACCCTGATCACCGACCGACTGCTGCTCGTGATCGGCACCGTGATCCTGCTCGGGTTCCTGCTGCTGATGATCGCGTTCCGATCCCTCCTGATCCCGCTCCAGGCGGCAGTCACCAACCTGTTGTCCGCCGCCGCGTCGTTCGGCGTCCTGACCGCGTGCTTCCAGTGGGGCTGGGGGATCGGCACGGTCGGCATCGACACCCCCGACTCGACGGTGCCGATCGCGAGCTACGTACCGCTGATGATGTTCGCGGTCCTGTTCGGCCTGTCCATGGACTACGAGGTCTTCCTGGTCAGCCACGTCCAGGCGCACCACCACGACGGTGACCCGGCGAAGGAGGCCGTGCGGAACGGCTTGGGGACCAGCGCGCGCATCACGTCCGCCGCAGCGCTGATCATGTCGTCGGTGTTCGCCAGCTTCATCCTCAACGGCGATCCCGTGATCAAGCAGTTCGGCGTCGGCCTGGCCACCGCCGTGGTGCTCGCGGGCATCCTCGTGGTCACCCTCGCCCCTGCCGCGCTCGTGCTGTTCGGCGAGGCGGCCTGGTGGCTACCGAGGTGGCTGGACAGGTTCCTGCCGCACATCTCCGTGGAGGGCGAGACGATGCCCTCCTCGGAGCCGTCGCCGGAGGACGAGGACGCCGCGGGCGAGCCAGGTCCCGAGCAGCCCGTGCCGGCCTGATCGTCAGGACCGGCGGCCGTACGCGAGCAGTCCGACCGCGATCCCGGAAGCGGTCGCGACGGCCACGCTCGTGGTGCCCCGGAGCACGTAGATCCAGAAGTCGCCCGGCGGGCCGCCTTGGTTGGGAAAGATCTCACGCATGAGCCAACGGACGGCCAGGCCCACCACGACGAACACCACGACACCGGCGATCCAGGCACGGATGAGTGCCACGCGATGGGTCTCGTCCGCGTGCGCGGCGGGGTGCTCGTCCAGGTGCGAGTCCACCCCGTGATGATGACCGAGTTGGCGGCCTCGCGGAAGGGGCAGGGAGCCGGCGACCCCCACTAGCCTGTAGCCGCGGGTGCCCGATCGCCCGCCGTTCGGGGGACGGATGACGACAGAGGCGCCGGCCCGAGGCCCGTCCCTGGGTCGCGGGTCGCGCCTGCTCGCAGCGGCCGCCTTCGTGCTGGTGGCCACCTTCACCGTGACCACCGTCCCCGGCGTCCGTTCGAGCACGACGTTCCACGACCTCTACGACGGATGGCTCCAAGGCGCTTCCTACGTCGTTCTCGCTGCGGTCGCCCTGGTGCGCCCGTGGCGCGTCCGACAAGACCGTCTGCTCTGGGGGCTGTTCGGCCTGGCCGTCTGCCTGCGAGCCCTGGGCTTCGTGATCTACCTGGGATACGTACGTCGCCAGGAACCTCAGCCGTACCCCTCCGTCGCGGACTACTGCTGGCTGGCCATGGACGGCGTTCTCCTGGTGGCACTGTGGATCCTGCTGCGGCGGCGCA
>DATBDF010000173.1:0-8116 GCA_036270075.1 Nocardioides sp. | reverse complement strand
GAAGTCGTCCCGACAGCGCAAGCGCACCTAGCGCGAGCGACGCAGGCCGAAGGTGATCCCGTCGAGCAGTGCTTCCCAGGAGGCCTCGATGACGTTCGCACGGACGCCCACCGTCACCCAGGAGGCCTCGCCGTCGGACGTCTCGATCAGCACCCGGGTGATGGCGTCGGTCCCGTGGCCCTGGTCGAGGATGCGGACCTTGTAGTCGATCAGCTCGAACTTCGCGACCTCGGGGAACGCCTGGACCAGCGCCTGTCGAAGTGCCTGGTCGAGCGCGTTCACCGGTCCGTTCCCCTCGCCGGTCTCGACGTAACGCACGCCTTCGGCGACCAGCTTGACCGTCGCCTCGGACACCGCCTCCTCGCCGGGCTGCGCATGGGTCAGGGTCTCGGTGATGACCCGCCAGGACTCGACGTCGAGGTACGTGGGACGACGGCCGTCCGCCTCCTCGGCCAGCAGCAGCTCGAACGACGCGTCCGCCGCCTCGAAGGTGTAGCCGCGCGCCTCCATCGCCTTGACCCGGGCGGTGACCCGGTCCACGAGATCGCGATCGCCGGACAGGTCGTAGCCCAGCTCGCGCCCCTTGAGCTCGATCGACGCCCGCCCGGCCATGTCGCTGACGAGCAGGCGCATGTCGTTCCCGACGCCGACGGGGTCCATGTGCTGGTAGAGGTCCGGGTCGACCTTGATCGCGCTCGCGTGCAACCCGGCCTTGTGCGCGAACGCCGACGCCCCGACGTACGGCTGGCGGGACGCGGGGGGCACGTTGGTGACCTCCGCGACCGCGTGCGCGATCCGGGTGGCCTCACCGAGCAGCCCGTCCGGCAGGACCGAGAGGTCGAGCTTGAGCTGGAGGTTGGCGACGACGGAGACCAGGTCGGCGTTGCCGGTGCGCTCGCCGTACCCGTTGATGGTCCCCTGCACGTGCGTCGCTCCCGCCCCGACCGCAGCCAGGGTGTTCGCGACGGCGCAGCCGGTGTCGTTGTGACAGTGGATGCCGACCTTGCCCGAGGTCGTGCCCACCACGTCGTGCACGACCTCCGCGACCCAGCCCGGGAGCATCCCGCCGTTGGTGTCACACAGCGCCACGACCTCCGCGCCGGCGTCGTACGCCGTGCGCAGCACCTCGAGCGCGTAGTCGCGGTCGGCCCGGTAGCCGTCGAAGAAGTGCTCGGCGTCGAGGAACACCTGCTGGCCCTCGCCGATCAGGTGACTCACCGTGTCGCGCACCATCTCGAGGTTCTCCGCGAGCGTCGTACGCAAGGCCAGCTCGACGTGCCGCGGGTGCGACTTGGCGACCAGCGTCACCACGCCCGCGCCGCTGTCACGCAGCGCTCCGGTCAGCGGGTCGTCGGCCGCGCGCAGACCGGCCCGTCGTGTCGCCCCGAACGCCGTCAGCCGGGCGTGGCGCAGCTCGAGCTCGTCGCGGGCACGGGCGAAGAACTCGGTGTCCTTCGGGTTGGAGCCCGGCCAGCCGCCCTCGATGAACCCGACTCCCAGCTCGTCGAGCTGCCGGGCGATGGTCAGCTTGTCGGCGACCGAGAGGTTGAGCCCCTCCTGCTGCGCGCCGTCGCGGAGCGTCGTGTCGTAGACGTGGAACTCGCCCGGAGGGTTGGCCTGGGTGTCCATCGGATGCCGTCCTGGTCGGTGGGTCGTGTTCGGGAAACAAAAAGACCCCCCGTCGGGACGAGAGGTCTGCGCGTCGGGAGAAGGCCGACGCGCTAGGTGATGATGATGGTGGTGCTCACGGGGACCATGGTGGCACGCCCAGGGGGGCCCGGCGGGCGGATCTCAGGATCCGACCGACCGGGCACGAGGGTCGGCCACAGCACGATCGGCGCGGTCCTCAGCGACGCGATGCCCGGTCGGGCACGATCTCGGGGTCTCAATGGCCCACGAGGGGTGGGCGACCGAACGGTGACCAGTCGATGTCGAGCGACGCCTGGTGTGCGACGAACCAGGCGAACGCGACCACGACGACGGTGATCACCGCCCATCGTCCGGTACGCCGTGCCACGGCGTGGGCGACGACGCGCACCGGCCAACGCACGTGTGCCGAACCGGGACCGATCCAGAGCCCGACCTCGACGCACACGCCCGCGACGAACAGGGTGGCCACGGTCCCGACGCCCAGGGCGTAGCAGAGCAGGAGGCCGGCCAAGCCGATACCCAGGGCCCAGACGCCCAGCAGGAGGGCGCCGGGGATGGCGGCCACGAGGTACCACGGTGCCGAGAGCGGAGCGAGCAGCACGTCGTACCACCGGGCACCGCGCAGCCGGCGTCGGTCACCGTGGGCAGTGACGGTCAGCGTGCACGTGCGCAGCAGCCACGAGACCGCGAGCAGGAGGACCAGACCCCAGTAGGGCCACGCCGAGGTGAGGGCCCCGCCGGCCAGACCCAGCGCGAGGACGGTCAGGCCGCGACGAAGGACCGCCGCCGCACTCTCCCGTTGCGGTACCGGCTCGAGATCGAGAGGCAGGTCGTCGGGGTCGTTCTCCTCGCCGGACCCCGGGAAGGCCAGCGTGCCGCGAGTCTCGGGGGTCTCGTTGAGTCCCTCGCTGACGCGTGTGGGCGCCCCGGCTTCGTCGTGCGCCGCGAGCGCCAGCGGCAGGGTGAAGGGGTCGTCCTCGATCGGCGCCGGAGGCGGGACGGTCGCGACGTCACCGCCCAGACGGCCGATGATCTCGGGGAGCCCCGGCCGCCGCTCCGGGTCCGGGTGCAGAGCCGCCGACACGACCGAGCGGAGGTCGTCCGGCAGTCCCGCGAGGTCGTGCTCGCCGCGACGGACGCGGTCCATGATCGCCATCGAGGGGCCGCGTCCGAACGGCGGGTGCCCGGTGCCGGCGTAGGCCACCGTGGCCGCCCACGAGTGCACGTCGGACGCGGTGGTGGCGTCGTCGCCGTACAGGATCTCGGGAGCCAGGTAGCCGGGCGTGCCGAGCAGCCAACCGGTGTGGGTGAGCTTCGGGTCGTCGGCGACACGGGCGAGGCCGAAGTCGATGAGGATCGGGGTGCGGCCCTCGAGCAGGACGTTGGACGGCTTCACGTCACGATGCAGGACCCCGACGGCGTGCACGCTGGCCACGCCCTCGGCCAGGCAGCGGGCGAACCAGTGCAGGTCGCCTCCGGTGATCGGGCCCTCCTGGGGCACGTGGTCGTGGAGGCTGAGACCCGGCACGTAGCGGGTCGCGACGTACGGCGTCGGCGCCCACGGGTCGGCGTCCACGATCTCGGCGATCCAACGACTGCGGATGCGCTCCAGCGAGCCCACCTCACGCGCGAGCCGACGTCGTGCCTCGTCGTCTCCGACGATGTGCGGCCGGAGCACCTTCAGCGCCACCCGCGGGCCGTCTCCCTTGCGCGCCAGGTGGACGACCCCCATGCCACCCTCACCGAGCAGCGCGAGGAGCGTGTACTCCCCCACGGTGCGCGCGCTCGAGGGCTGGACGGACACGGTGCTCACGGTACCGGCCGGTGGAACTCGACCAGCGCATCCGAGACGGGCCGAGCGTCAGGCGACCCCGTGCACGATGGCGTAACCGGTCTCCGAGTGGTGCACCGCGACGTCGTGGAACCCAGCGCGTTCCAGCGCATCGATCACCCAGTCCGATCCCTCGGCGCAGGAGTGGACCTCACCGCCGCCGTGCAGCGCCTCCTGCAGGCAGTAGATGACGCTGCTGGTGTAGGCGATCAGAGCGCCGGGATTCTCGACGTCCTGGTCGAGGTCGCCGGTGAGGTCGTTCTCCGCCACGAAGGCGACGCCCCCGGGGGCGAGTGCCCGGTGGACGCCTTCCAGGATCGAGGTCGGGTCACTCATGTGGTGCAGCGCGTCAAGGCAGTAGACGAGATCGAACGGCCCCTCGTCGGGAAGGTCGCGCGCGTCGGCCTGGCGGATCGAGACGTTGTCGGGCAGGTCCGGAAGGGCCTGCGGCGACAGGTCGTAGCCGACCACGGTCGATCGAGGGAAGGCCCGTCCAACCACCGCCGCGGCGTTGCCGCTGCCCGGCGCGATCTCGGCCACGCGCGCACCCTCGGCGAGGCGGTCGGTGAGCCCCGGGACGGCGGCGATCCAGTCCGCGACCAGTGCCGCCTCGTACATCGGGGTGTTGACCCCGACGAACGGGGCGTACGGCGCCAGCCGCTCGCTCGGGATCCCGGTCCCGCTCCGGACCGCGGCGACCACGTCGTCGTACACCTGCGGCGCGTCCCAGAGTCCGTCCAGGATCGAGGTCACGGAGAACGGGAACTCGGGCCCGAAGGTCATCCGCGTCATGTCGGTGGCGTCGAAACGACCGTCGGCATGGGTGAGGTAGCCGGCTGCGGTCATGCCCCGGAGCCACTCGGCGGCGTTGCGGGGGTCGGCGTCCGCGCGGTCAGCGACCTCATGGGCGGTGCCGCCCTCGGCGAGCACCGCGTCGAGCAGTCCTGTGCGGCGACCGACCTGCAGGAGCGTCACGGCGAACATCCCGGGCAGGTGGTCGAAGAACAGGGGCGTCTCGTCACTCATGCGCGCACGGTAGACACCCGCGCACCCGCTGTCACCGGGCTCGCCGGCAAAGTCCCACCCTCGCCGTCCCGAAGCCGGTCAGCAGATGCGGCGCATCCAGCCGAACGTGTCGTCCGTGCGGCCGTACTGGATGTCGACGAGCGCCTGACGAACGGCCATCGTCACCTCGCCCGCCTCGGGCACCTCGGGCGTCTCCCCGCCGTCCCACTTCAAGGACCCGACCGGCGTAACGACGGCCGCAGTGCCGCAGGCGAACACCTCCGTGATCTCGCCGCTGGTCACGCCGTCGCGCCACTCGTCGATGGAGACCTTGCGCTCCTCGACCTGGTGGCCCATCTTGCCGGCGAGCTCGATGATGCTGGAGCGGGTGATGCCTTCGAGGATGGTGCCGAGCTCCGGGGTGACGATGCGGCCGTCGGCGTACACGAAGTACATGTTCATGCCGCCGAGCTCCTCGACGTACCTCAGCTCCTGGTCGTCGAGGAAGACCACCTGGTCGCAGCCGTGGGCGGTGGCCTCCTGCTGGGCGACGAGGGACGACGCGTAGTTGCCGCCGGTCTTGGCCGCGCCCATGCCCCCGCGGCCGGCGCGGGTGTACTCGGTGGTGAGCCAGAGCGTGACGGGCATCGGACCGCGCTTGAAGTAGGCGCCGGCCGGGCTCGCGATCACCATGAAGGTGACGTGCTCCGCGGGGCGGACGCCGAGGAAGCGGTCGGTCGCGATCATGAACGGCCGGAGGTACAGGCTCTTCTCTCCGGCACTCTCCGGGACCCAACGCCGGTCCACGCGCACGAGCTCCTCGACGGCCTGGACGAAGTCCGCGGGCGGCAGCTCGGGCAGTGCGAGGCGCCGGCTCGAGCGCACCATGCGCTCGGCGTTCGCCTCCGGACGGAACGCCCAGATGCTGCCGTCGTCGTGCCGGTAGGCCTTGAGTCCCTCGAAGATCTCCTGCGCGTAGTGGAACACCGCCGTCGCCGGGTCGAGCGTCAGCGGCCCGTACGGCGTGATCTCCGGCTGGTGCCACCCGTCTCCCGGGTTCCACCGCACCGTGAACATGTGGTCGGTGAAGAAGGAGCCGAACCCAGGGTTCGCCAGGATCCCGGCGAGCTCCTCGTCGGCCACCGGCTCAGTCGTCAGGGTGGTGCTGATCTCCATGGCACGCACGTTAGCCCACCTTCGGGAAGTCACACTGGTCACGTTGATCACCCGCTCAGGCGGGTGATTCGGACGTTGTTGGGGTTTGCAAAGGCCAACAACGTCCGGTTCCCCCGCTCAGGCGGGGGATCGGGACGCGTGTCGGCCCGGAGGGCTCAGGGGATCCGGCCGGCGATCGCGTCGCCGATCTCGGCGGTACGACGCTCGGCGCCGGGTACTCGGGCGGCGAGGTCGGCGACGACGGCGTCGTCGACGGCGGTCGCCGCGGCGTGGTGACCCACGTGGTCGAGGAGCAGGGCCGCGGAGAGGATGGCGGCGGTCGGGTCGGCGACGCCTTGTCCGGCGATGTCCGGCGCGGAGCCGTGCACCGGCTCGAACATCGAGGGCGCGGTGCGTTGAGGGTTGATGTTCCCCGAGGCGGCCAGGCCGATGCCGCCGGTGACGGCGGCGGCGAGGTCGGTGAGGATGTCGCCGAACAGGTTGTCGGTGACGATCACGTCGAAGCGCGCCGGATCGGTGGTCAGGAAGATCGTGGCGGCATCGACGTGGAGGTAGTCGACCGCGACGTCGGGGAACTCGTCCCCGACCTCCGCGACGATCCGCGACCAGAGCGATCCCGCGTGCACGAGCACGTTCGTCTTGTGCACGAGCGTGAGCTTGCGACGGGGACGTCGGGAGGCGCGCGCGAAGGCGTCGCGCACGACCCGCTCGACGCCGTACGCCGTGTTCAGGCTGACCTCGGTCGCCACCTCGGCGGGGGTGTCGGCGCGGAGCCGGCCGCCGTTGCCGGTGTACGGGCCTTCGGTCCCCTCCCGGACGACGAGGAAGTCGACCTCGCCGGGGTCGGTGAGGGGTGACGCGACACCTGGGTAGATGCGCGCCGGCCGCAGGTTCACGTAGTGGTCGAGCTCGAACCGGAGCCGCAGGAGCAGACCGCGTTCGAGGATGCCGGCAGGAAGACGGGGATCCCCCGGCTTCCCCCCGACCGCTCCGAGCAGGATCGCGTCGTGTCCCCGGACCTCGTCGAGCACGGAGTCCGGCAGCACCTCCCCCGTGGCGAGGTACCGCTCGGCTCCCAGGTCGTAGCGCGTCTGCTCGATCTTCACCGGCGAGGCTGCCTCGAGGACCTTGACGGCCTCGGCGGTGACCTCGGGACCGATGCCGTCGCCGCCGATCACGGCCACCCGGATCGGGGCGGTCGGGGCAGCGGACGTCGGCTCGGAAGTCATGCAGGCACGCTAGTTGTCGTCCGGCCGGCGACCGCCGTTGTCCCGCAGGTCGAGCGAGTCCTGCAGGGCCTGCTGGCTGTGCGGGTTCTCGGGCTGATGGTTCGCGGGACCCCAGTCGTCGGGGTACATGTCGTACACGGAACTGCTCCTCGTCTTCCACAGGTGTCGGTGCGGGATCGATGGTGGTGTGGTGCTGGGAGACGAGCCGCCTCGTGGCGGAGCCGGCGTATCCGGTCGTGGGTCGCACGACACAAGATCAAGAGCTCGGATCGCGGATCGCGCGGGAGAGAGGTCTTGTGCGGATCCGCCGCGGAGCGGCTCGTCGGGTGACAGGACCTGGGGCGCAACGCCGAACACCGCGGCGAGTCGGTCCCGTCTGTCAGGACCCGCCGCGGCGCTCGATGAGTACGAACACGCTCCGCATGATGTGACCACGGTACGGCGCTCGCGCGGCCGCCGCAGCCGGTTATCGGCGGGGGCTCACCATGCGAGACGGCGATACCGGGATGAGAGACTCGACGACGTGAGGAAGGACCGATGAGCTCGCCCCCGGAGCTGCCGGAGATCGTCACGCGCGCGTTCGACGTGTCTCGGCATGCCGGCTACGTCTCCTTCTGCCGCAACGAGACCGGCCGGTTGCTCGCGACGCTGGCGGCGACCCGCCAGGGGACGCTGGCGGAGTTCGGCACCGGCTGCGGGGTCGGGACCGCGTGGCTGCGGTCCGGCGTACGCGGACGGGAGACGCGGATCCTCACCGCCGAGCTCGACCCCGCGCTGGCCGAGGCGGCCGCCGAGATCTTCCACGACGACGACCAGGTCGAGGTGCTGGCGGCCGACTGGGCGACCTTGCTGGACCGCGGGCCGTTCTCGCTGCTGTTCCTGGACTCCGGCAAGCCGTCGGCCGCCCGCCCCGACAAGGTGGTCGAGCTGATGGACGAGGGCGGCATCGTCGTTCTCGACGACTTCACGCCGTGCCAGTCCTGGCCGCCGATCTTCGACGGCCGCGTCGACACCCTGCGCGAGGAGTGGCTGAGCGACGAGCGCTTCGCCGCGGTCGAGGTGCTCGTCGCCCCGGACGCCTCGGCGCTGATCGCCACCAAGCGCTGACGCCAGCGAGGACCCGCTTCCCGACTCAGTGGGCGGGTGCGCCCATGCCCTCCTCCTCGGGCAGTACGACCTCCTCCATCATCTGCTCGATCTTCTCCCGCGGCAGACAGACCTGGAT
>DATBDF010000172.1:0-8215 GCA_036270075.1 Nocardioides sp. | reverse complement strand
GCTGTACGCCGTCCGCGCGTGGGCGCCGTTCCTGGTCGACGCCGTGTCGTACGCCGTCTCCGTGCTGACCTTGAGCCGCATCCGGACCGATCTCCGCCCCCAGCCGCGCGAGGGCGTCCCCACGCGACCGGTGGAGCAGGTCAAGGAGGGCTACCGCTTCATCTGGAAGCAGCCCTTCTTCCGCACCCTCCTGGTGTGGTCGGCGATGAGCAACCTGCTCGTCAACGCCTGCTTCTTCGTGGTGAGCATGCGGCTGATCCGCGACCACTACGCCCCGGCCCAGATCGGTCTGGTGTCGACCTGCGCCGGCATCGGCGGGATCCTCGGTGCGCTGGCTGCGCCGTACGTCATCAACCGCCTGCGCACCGGCACCCTCACCGTCGTGGTCGCGTGGATGTGCGTGCTCCCGCTGGTGCCGCTCATCTGGTGGGCGACCCCGGTAGGCGCCTGCGTGTCGGTCTTCTTCCTCCTCCTGCTCAACCCGGCCGGGAACGCCGGCATCGGCTCCTACCGCGCCGCCCTCACCCCGGACGACCTGCAGGGCCGGGTGGGTTCGGCGATGGGCTTCGTGTCGATGGGCGTGATGCCGTTCGCGCCACTCCTCGGCGGTCTGGCTCTGACCTGGCTCGGCGGCAGCGGCGCCGTCGCGCTGCTGGTGATCGGAACGGCCCTGGGTGCTCTGGTCCCGACCCTGAGCCGCTCGATCCGTTCCGTCCCGCGCCCCGCCGAATGGCCGCGCCTGAGGACTGCAGCGTCGACGCAGGAACCCGCAGCCGTGTGACCACCCCCAGCACCCACGAACGAAACCGGACAAGGAGCACCACGATGAACGAGACCATGATCGAGACCCAGGCCCGCTACCTGATCGAGGACCGGATCCACGCCACCCACCGAGTGCGCTCCACCGGCGGACGCCGCCGCCACAACCGGCTGTGCAGGCTGAGCTGGCTGTGAGGGCGGGCCATCGAGCAGGCCCTGCTCGGATGCCCTAGTCCCAGCGACCGCGGCGAGACTGCTTGGTCTCGCCGCGTCGCTTCTTCTCGTCCAGACGGCGTTGGTTGGCGGCTCTGGACGGCCTGGTCGGCCGGCGCTTCCGTGGTGGTGGTGCGGCCGCCTCGGTCAGCAGAGCCGTGAGGCGCTCCCGTGCCGCGCGTCGGTTGGCGAGCTGGGCCCGATGCTCGGATGCCGCGACCGTGACCACGCCGTCCACGAGCCGACCTTCGAGCCGCGTGACCATCCGCGCCCGCGTCGTCTCGGGCAGGGACGGCGATCGGGCGACGTCGAAGGAGAGCTCGACGCGTGAGTCGGCCGTGTTGACCCCCTGGCCGCCGGGGCCCGAGGAGCGCGTGAAGCGCTCGGACAGCTCACGCTCGGGAACGACGATCGAGCGGCTGATCCGAAGGCCCTCGGGCTCCATCAGAGGTCCTCGAGGATCTCGAGCGTCTGTCGCCAGGCATCCGATGCGGGGTCAATGACCACGAAGTGGTCGCCGTCCACCTCGGTCAGCTCCGCCCGCGCACCGGCCCGGGTCGCGGCCGCGACGTACGCGCGCGACTGGGTCACCGGCACGGTGTCGTCGGCGATGCCGTGCACGCAGTGCACCGGGACGCCCAGCGGGACCTGGCGCACGGGGTCGCCCGGGTCGTCCGCCGGTCCCGGCGGATGTCCGAGGAACTCCTCGACGGCACCCGATCCCAGCTGCTCGTCGTACGCCGCGCGCAGGTCGAGGACTCCGGCCTGTGCCACGACACCGGTGACCGCGACCCGGACCGGCCATCGGTCGTGCCGGCCGCGCGACGCCGACCAGGCCGCGAGGTGGCCGCCGGCGGAGTGCCCGACCGTGATCACACGAGTCAGGTGGAGGTCGTGGTCAGCGAGCGCGTCGATCGCGGCCGCGACGTCGTCCATCGTCTGCGGGCTGCCGCCTCCGTTGCCGACCCGGCGGTACTCGACGTTCCAGGCCGCCCATCCGTGCTCGACCAGGCTCTCGGCGAGTGGTCGGCCGAGCGAGAGGTCGTAGCGAGCGCGCCAGAACCCGCCGTGGATCACCACGACGACACCGCGAGGTTCCTGCGGAGGGAGCCAGAGCTCGGCGAACTGGTGGGGTTCGGCGCCGTACGTGACGGTGCGCGGCCGGCTCACCCCCCGAACGCCTGCCGCAGCGTCCCACGCCATGCGGCGCCGAGCTCCTCGAGCGGGATCTCGAAGCGCTCGGTCACCGTGAACGACGAGCCGCCGGTGCGACCGATGGGACCGGCCGGGACGCCGAGGCTGGCGGCCATGGTCAGGAACGAGTCGGCGCGGTCCGCGGGGACCGTGACGATCGCGCGGGCGGCCGACTCGGAGAACAGACCGACGAACGGATCGCCCATGAGCGAGACGGTGGCCCCGATGCCGCGGCGCAGGCACGACTCGACCAGAGCTTGCGACAGCCCTCCCTCGGACATGTCGTGGGCGCTGGTGAGGTAGCCGCCGCGGGCGGCCTCGACCAGGAGCCGCGCCAGGTTCGCCTCGTCGATCAGGTCGAGCCGGGGCGGACGCCCACCGAGATGGCCGTGCACGACGTGCGCCCATTCCGAGCCCGAGAGCTCCTCACGGGTCTGCCCCAGGTGGACGATCACCTCGTCGGGAGCCACGAACCCAGTCGGGGTGCGCCGGCGTACGTCGTCGATCACCCCGAGCACCGCCACGACCGGGGTCGGCAGAATCGCCGTCTCGCCGGTCTGGTTGTACAGCGAGACGTTGCCGCCCGTGACCGGGACCCCGAGCGCGACGCAGGCGTCCTTGAGACCCCGGCACGCCTCGGCGAACTGCCACATCACGGCAGGGTCCTCCGGCGACCCGAAGTTGAGGCAGTCGGAGACGGCCAGCGGCAACGCTCCGGCGCACGCGACGTTGCGGTAGGCCTCGGCCAGCGCCAGCTGCGCGCCGGCGTACGGGTCGAGCTTGCAGAACCGGCCGTTGCCGTCGGTGGCGACGGCGACGCCGAGGTGGGTCTCCTCGTCGACGCGCACCATCCCGGCGTCCGACGGCTGGGCGAGCACGGTGTTGCCCTGGACGTAGCGGTCGTACTGGTCGGTGATCCAGGACTTGTCGCACAGGTTGGGCGAACCGGCGAGCCGCAGGACGGTGGCGCGCAGCTCGCCGTCGTCCTTCGGCCGCGGCAGCGAGTCGGCCGCGTCGGCCTGCACGTCGCTCTGCCAGGCGGGCCGCGCGAGAGGGCGCTGGTAGGTCGGGCCGTCGTGGGCGACCGAGCGCGGGGGTACGTCGACCACGGTCTCGCCGTGCCAGTCGATCCGCAGCCTCCCAGTGTCGGTGACCTCCCCGATGACGACGGCCTCGACGTCCCACTTCACGCAGATCGCCAGGAAGCGCTCGACATCGCCGGGCTCGCAGACGGCCATCATCCGCTCCTGCGACTCGCTCATGAGGATCTCCTCGGGCGCGAGCGACGAGTCGCGCAGGGGCACCAGGTCGAGCGACACGTGCATGCCACCGTCACCGGCGCTGGCGAGCTCGGAGGTCGCGCAGGACAGCCCGGCGCCGCCGAGGTCCTGGATGCCGGTGACGACACCGGCCGCGAAGAGCTCCAGCGTGCACTCGATCAGCAGCTTCTCCATGAACGGGTCGCCGACCTGGACACTCGGTCGCTTGGCCGGGCCCGTCTCGTCGAACGTCTCGCTCGCCAGCACCGAGACGCCGCCGATGCCGTCGCCGCCGGTGCGTGCGCCGTACAGGATCACCTGGTTCCCGACGCCCGACGCCTTCGCGACGTGGAGGTCCTCGTGCCGCAGGACGCCGACGCAGAGCGCGTTGACCAGCGGGTTCCCGGCGTACGACGGGTCGAAGACCGCCTCGCCGCCGACGTTGGGCAGGCCGAGGCAGTTCCCGTAGCCGCCGATGCCGGCCACGATCCCGGGCAGCACGCGGTGGGTGTCGTCGGCCTCCAGCGGGCCGAAGCGCAGCGGGTCCATCACCGCGACCGGGCGGGCGCCCATGGCCAGGATGTCGCGGACGATCCCCCCGACGCCGGTCGCCGCCCCCTGGTACGGCTCGACGTACGACGGGTGGTTGTGAGACTCGATCTTGAACGTGACGGGGTACCCCTGGCCGATGTCGACGACACCGGCGTTCTCGCCGATGCCGGCCAGCATCTTGCCGACGGGGGTCTCCTGGGCGATCTCGCCGAACTGGCGCAGGTGGACCTTGGAGGACTTGTAGGAGCAATGCTCGCTCCACATCACCGAGTACATCGCCAGCTCGCTGCTGGTCGGCCGGCGGCCGAGGATCTGGCGGATCCGGTCGTACTCGTCCGCCTTCAGCCCCAGCTCACCCCAGGGTTGCTCGCGGTCGGGATCGGACGCGGCGACGGCGACGGTGTCCAGGGGATGCGGCACGGCAGCAAATCTATCGTCGGGCGGCGGGGTGGGCTGTAGCGGCGCGGCCGTCTGGGTCCCCCGCCTGAGCGGGGGAATCGGACGTTCGTGGGGGTTGCAACCCACACGAAGGGGGTACTCGGGCCAATAACCCTGTGACGGGTGTGGTCGCGGTCAGGCCAGCATGCCGTCCGCGATGACCTCGAGCAGGGGGCGTACGGCGGTCTGGTCGAGGTTCGCGTTGTCGGCGACGGCCGCGACCCCGCCGACGAGCCGGCACATCTGCACCGCCTCGATGTGCTCGCGGAGGGCGTGCTCCGCCTCCAACCGGTCGACGACGCGCTGCGTCGCCGCGGTGAGCGTCTGGCACTTGGTGACGATCGGGGACTTCTGGTCACCCATCGCGCTGGTGATCTTGGCCGGCCCGCCCTTGTGCATGCTGATCAGCCCGACATAGGTCTCGAACCACGACAGCAGCAGGTCCCGGGGCTCGCCCTCGTGGACGAGGACCTTGTCGGCAGCGTCGTTCACGCGGTCGACCCAGCTCTGCATGATCGCGTCCATCAGGACGTCGCGACTCGGGAAGTGGCGGTACAGCGTGCCCGCGCCGACCCCGGCACGCTTGGCGACCTCGTCGAGCGAAGCGTCGTAGCCCTGCTCGCGAAACACCTCACGAGCGGCCTCGATCAGCCGCGCCCGGTTGCGTTGCGCGTCCGCGCGCATGGTCACCTCACTTGCCAAACGGAGACTGTCTCCGTATAGTCTCTCTCCAAGCGGAGAACTTCTCCGTTACAGAGTACATCGGCCCCGCGTTCTGGGCCAGACAAGGAACACAACCCCGTGTCATCTGCACTGTCCACACGTACCAACCCCGCACCCCGGGACATCCCGACGGAGCTGCCGGCGAACGCCGGCCGCGCCGCGACGGGGATCGCGATCGTGCTCATGGCCCAGCTCATGCTGGTGCTGGACGTCGCCGTGATGAACGTCGCGCTCCCGCGCATCGACAGCGATCTGGGCTTCGGCCCGGCGTCGTTGTCCTGGGTGCTCAACGCCTACACGCTCGCCTTCGGCGGGCTCCTCCTGCTCGGCGGCCGCCTCGGCGACGTCCGCGGCCGTCTCCGTCTCTTCGAGATCGGGCTGAGCGTCTTCACCCTCTTCTCGCTGCTGGGTGGCTTCGCGCAGACCCCGACGCAGCTCATCATCGCCCGCGCCCTGCAGGGCGCCGGCGCAGCCATGGCCGCACCCAGCGTGCTGGCCCTGCTCACCACGAGCGCGCCCGACGAGGCCGCGCGGAACCGGGCCCTTGCCCTCTTCGGCGCCGTCTCCTCGGCCGGTGCCACCATCGGCCTCCTGGTCGGCGGTCTCGTGACCGACATCGGCTCGTGGCGCTGGACACTGTTCATCAACGTCCCGATCGGCATCGCCGTCCTGGTGCTCGCGCGGCGCTTCGTCACCGAGACCCCGCGCCGTCCGGGTCGGTTCGACCTGGTCGGTGCGGTGACCGCCACGCTCGGCGCGGTCGCGATCGTCTGGTCGCTGATCGGCGCTCCGGAGCACGGCTGGCTGTCGGTGCGCACCATCGGCGGGCTCGTGATCGGCGTCGCGCTGATCCTCGTCCTCGGCCGCACCGAGCTGCGTCACCCGCACCCGCTGATCCAGCCACACCTGGTCCGCAACCGTCGCCGCGTCGCCGCGCTCGTCACGATGGCGCTGGTCATCGGCGCCAACCTGTCGATGTTCTTCCTCGTCGTCCAGTACGACGAGCGGATCCTCGGCTTGGGACCGCTCGCCACCGGCGTCGCCTTCCTGCCCTTCAGCCTGGCCGTCTTCGGCATGTCGCGGATCACGCCGTGGCTGATCAGCCGGATGGGCGCGCGCGCGATGATCATGGTCGGCTCGGCGGCACTCGTCATCGCCTACCTCTGGATCAGCCAGATCAACGCGGCCGACACCTACTTCGGTGCGGTGTTCGGGCCGGTCCTGATCGCCGGCCTCGCGACCGGCTTCATCTTCATGCCGATCACCACCACTGTGCTCGGCGGAGTTGAGCCGGAGCATGCCGGGTCGGCGTCCGGTCTGCTGCAGACCACGCAGCAGCTCGGCAGCGCGGTCGGGGTCGCGGCCATCGTGTCGATCTACGCCAGCGACGCGGTTCCCGGACAGTTCGTCCCGGGTCTCGAACCGGCCTTCCTCACCTCAGCCGGCTTCTCCCTGGCGGCCTTCCTGGTCGCGGCGATCGCGCTCCGCAACCCGCGCCCGGCGGAGCCGGTCGTCGAGGAGCTCGAGCCGGAGCTGGTCGAGGCGGCCTGACCGACACCATCCGCACCTTCGGGGGAACTACAGGCCTGTAGTTCCCCCGAACTGCTGTGACGGGTGTGACTGGTGTGTTTATGGTGTGCCGTCCCCGTGGTTCCCGGTCCTGGCGGCCGGCCCCCCGCCACGGGGAACACCAGCCCCTCATAGCCCGGGAGAGTTGCCTGATGCGCGTCCGTCCGCTGCTCGCCGGCGCCGTGCTGGCGAGTGTGTCGACCCTCGTCGGGCTGACCACGGCGATCCCGGCGGGAAGCGCCTCGACCGCGAACGTCGTGACGCCCGGCAACTTCCGCGGGTACGGCTTCGACCAGTGCCTGGCCCCGACCCAGAGGTCCATGGACAAGTGGCTCGACCACTCGCCGTTCCTGGCCGTAGGGATCTACATCTCCGGCGCCTCGCGCGCTTGCCGCAGCCAGCCCAACCTCACGCCGGCCTGGGTCACGACCCAACTGCGCCAGGGATGGCGGCTGCTGCCCATCACCCTCGGACCGCAGGCCCCGTGCAACCCGCGCTTCCCCCGCTACGGCCGCGACCACCGGATCAGCAACGACCCGGGCGCGGGCGGGGGCTTCGGCAAGGCACGTGGCCAGGGCGTCACCGAGGCCGGCCGGGCCGTGGCCGCGGCCCAGAAGCTGGGCATCTCGGCCGGCAGCACGCTCTGGTACGACCTCGAGAGCTTCGACCAGACCAATGCGCGGTGCCGGAAAGCGTCGCTGGCGTTCCTGAGTGGCTGGACCAAGGGCATCCACGCCCTGCACTACGTCTCGGGCGTGTACTCCAGCGCGGGCTCCGGCATCTGGGCGCTCGACCAGGCGCGGGTCAACGACCCGACGGCATACGTGCTGCCGGACCGGATCTGGATCGCGCGCTGGGACGGCAGGGCGAACACCTCGACGTCGTACATCCGCAACGACGGGTGGCGTCCCGGCGGCCGGATGAAGCAGTACCTGGGCGGCCACAACGAGACCTGGGGCGGCGTCACGATCAACATCGATCGGAACTTCCTCAGCCTCGGCAAGCCGACGGTGCATGCCGAGCAGCACTGCGGCGGTGTGGACGTCGACCTCCCCGACTATCCGCGGATCCAGACCGGCGCGGACCCGGTCGCGGTCAAGGCGTTGCAGTGCCTGCTCACCGAGCAGAAGGTGTACGCCGGCAGGATCAACGGCGTCTTCAACGACCGGACGATGACGGCGGTGCAGGCCTGGCTGCGGTCGCACGATCTCCGGGTCCGTGACTACTTCAGCCGGCGCGCCTGGATGACGCTGCTCGTGGACGGGCCGCAGGCGGTGCTCAAGTTCGGGTCGACCGGACCCGCCGTCCGACGGCTCCAGCGCGTGCTCAACGCCGCGACCCCCGGCACCGGGTTAGCCGTGACCGGGATCTTCACCTCGCCCACGGATGTGGCGCTGCGGAGGTGGCAGGTCGCCACCCGGCAGCCGGCGGGCGGGGTCGCGAACCCCAACACCTGGGCCGCGCTGGCAGCCGGCAGACGCGGCTAGACCGTCGCGGCCTCGGTCATC
>DATBDF010000171.1:0-12178 GCA_036270075.1 Nocardioides sp. | reverse complement strand
CGTAGGCTGAGCCGGCGGTTTTACAGACCGCTCCCTTTGACCACTCGGGCAACCCGCCAGTACCGGTACGTTCCCGGCAACGCCTGGAGACTCTACCGGACGGTGGCCGACGAACGTGCCGCGATACCGTCGGCTGCTGGGACCCAAACACTCACCTGGGAGGCGCTGATGGCCGATCCGTCGTTCGACGTCGTGAGCAAGATCGACCGGCAGGAGGTCGACAACGCACTCGGCCAGACCGCGCGCGAGATCGCGACCCGGTTCGACTTCAAAGGCACCGGAGCCGTCATCGTCTGGCAGGGCGAGCAGGTGATCGAGATCAGCGCGTCGGCCGACGACCGGGCCACCGCCGTCCTCGACGTGTTCAAGGACAAGCTGGTGAAGCGGAAGCAGAGCCTGAAGATCCTGGACGCCTCGGAGCCTCGTCAGTCGGGTCAGGTCTCGAAGATCGCGATCGCTCTCAAGGAGGGCATCTCCTCGGAGGACGCCAAGAAGATCTCGAAGCTGATCCGCGATGAAGGCCCCAAGGGCGTGAAGTCTCAGATCCAGGGCGACGAGCTACGGGTGTCCAGCAAGAAGCGCGACGACCTCCAGACGGTGATCGCGCTGGTGAAGCAGCAGGACTACGACTTCGCGGTCCAGTTCACCAACTACCGCTGACGTATCCCTTGACCGGACGTCGGCTGGGTCAGCCCATCGGGCTGCCGTAGTCGGTGAACGGCGCACTCCCGCCGTCGTCGGCGCGCCTCAGGTCGTCGGGCACGTAACGCATGTCCGCCTGCTCACCGGCCGACTGGCGCGCGAGCGCCCACACGATGAACCCGACCATGGCCAGGCTCAGCAACACCCCGATGACCCACACGCCGCCACGGTAGCGGTTTCCGGGCGGTCAGGGGACGCGCCGGAACGGCTCCCTAGGGCAGGTCGAGCTGAGCCATCACCGGCGTGTCCGAGTCGCCGGGACCGAGGCGGGCGCTCCAGACCCCACCACGCTCGGTTCCGCACGGAGTCGGCGCCGTCGCCGCGTCCCGCGTGCACGCGAGCGTCAGGACGGTCGCGCCCACCACGGACCGCGTCGTTCGGACGAGAGCACTCGAGGTGGCCACGTTCAGCGAGGTGATCCTCGCCAAGGCACGTGGTCCGGACCCGTCGGATCGCTGCACGACCCCGGACAACCGGTACCGGACGTACAGCCGTCTGGTCGGCGGGAGCTGGAAGGTCCGGGGCTGGTGGGGAGAGCCGGAGGGCACGACGACCGGTGCCGGCGTCCCGTCGCTGGCGAAGAACAGGCGCGTCACCCGTACCGACCCGGGGGTCAGCCCGGCGACGACCGGCGTCGCCAGCGTGACCGAGTAGACCCAGGAGGCTGTGTGGATCCAGTGCCTCACGTCGAGATCCCCGGACGGCAGCACCCGCGTCCGGACGAAGGACGTGTCCGGCGGCAGCGGGTCGGGGGGCTCGAACGCGCCCGCGCGGGTCAGGACCGCCTGGTCGTCGGGCTGTCCGTCCGACACCAGCCAGGTGGCGCTGACGGCGACGACGCACGCCGCCGCGACGGCGGCGGCCGCGATCCAGCCGCGACGGCGACGATCCGATCGGGGGGGTGTCGCGGTGACTCCGCTGGACGGGGGGACGACCGCGGCTGCGGCCACCGGGCGAGCGGGCGCTCGGGTGGGTGTCAGCGTGGGTGGGCGATCGATGACCGGGGCAGCCTTCGGCATAGGCGTCGGCTCGTCGGGCGTCTCCACCTTGAACGGCCAGACGTCGTCCCACCACATTGCCTCCGGGTCATCAGCGGCCCACCGCACGTCACCCAGCCCGGCCTCCGGAACGCCCGCCTCGTCGCCTGCCGCCTGCTCGGGGCGCAGTTCCTTCACGGTGGGCTCGTCCGCGACCGCCTCGTCCGCGACCGCCTCGTCCGCGACCGCCTCGCCCGCGACCGCCTCGCCCGCAACCGGGGCGGGCTTGACCGTCGGGCGGGTCGGTCCGCGCCGTCGGACCGGCTTCCGTGGCCGGCGCTTGCTGGTGACCGCGTTCGCCTTGGGCGTGCGGGAGGACTTCTTCTTCTGGTTCCGTTTCCGGGCGCTCATCGCCCGCTCCTTCGAACGAGGTCCTGCAGTGGACGCGCAGTCACGACAGCCAGGTTCTGATATCCCCCGCGCGCCGGCACGTACGGGCCGGCGCACGTGACCAGGGTGAGCCGGCGCCCTCCGCGGGCGGAGAAGACGCCCGGATGTCGCGCCAGCTCGCCACGAGGGACCAGCGCGAGGGACGTGACCCGGAACGTCTGGGTCAGGTGTGGCGAGGACACGACCATCGGCTGGTCGGCCTGCACCGACAACAGGCCGGCGAACGGGCCCAGGCCCTGGGTCGAGGAGTCGACGTGGGCGGCGAGCAGCAGCGACCCGAACGGGTCGCCGAGCAGGGCGCCCCCTCGCCACCACCCGGCGACTCCGATGTCGTGAGGCACCCGGAGGCTGCCGTCCGGCGACGTGCCGGCCGGACGGATCGGTACGACGGTGCGGTCGGGCAGGACGATCCGGGTCGGTACCTCGGGCTGCGCGGCTCCGGCGCGACGGGCCGGCACGACCGGTTGGGTGACTACGTCGGCGGGCGCGCGCAGCGAGGCGGTCGGTCGGCCGCCTCGCTCGTCATGGCCGCCCACCTGAGCCCAGGCGATCCCGCCAGCCGTCAGGCACAGTGCCGCAGCCGCGCCCACCACCGCGTGGATCCGCAACGGCGAGAGCGTGGGGACCCGTCCCCTCGGCCTGGGCATGCAGCTCAGCCGAGTCGGCTCGGGCTCCGTCGCCGCCGTCGAAGCATCAGCAGCACCGCGGCCCCCATCAGGGCGACGACACCGGGCGCTACCACGTCGCTGGCTACTGCGGCTCGAGGACTCGCCTGCCGCGGAGGTTCCGGAGCACGGAACGGGTGAACCACAAGGCTCCCGGCCAGGCCGACGCTCCCGGTGTCGATCGTGGCGGGCGCCACCGCGCCGTTGGAGGTGAGTGCCTCCTGGTGGGCGATCACGTTCATCGAATGGTCACGGGGACTGCCGTAGGCGTACACCATGGTGGCGGTCCGGGCGGGAAGGTCGACGTGCAGCGGGCCGAGGATGGGGTCCGACGTCTGACCGGTCGGCAGGAGCGCCGCCGTGTGCTCGCCCGCGGCCAGGTCGGCGGTCGCGTACTCGCCGTTCGCAATGTCCTTGAAGACGACGGTGCCGTCGACGCGGACGTCGGCCGGAGCCACGGTCGCCGTGTGGGCGATCAGCACCCGCGTCTTCCCGGCGGCGATGGGCTTGGTCGGAGTTCGGTACGAGTTCACGACCGGCGCACCGTCCACCTCGGCCGGGAGGTGGACCACGACGTCACTGCTCGAGTCCGGCGCGACCGTGACGGACGACGTCAGCCGCATGGTCCCGGCCGCGTCCGAGAACGCGACGTGGTGGACTCCCGGACTCACGGTGAACGGCCCCAGCACGCTGCCGACCGGTGAGCTCCGGTGCACGACGTGGCCGTCGAGCGAGACATCGACCGACGCCTGGGGCACCGCCTGGACGATGACCAGCTGGCCGGGGGGACCGCTCGGGCCGGCACCGGCCGTCGCCGGCGTGCTCATCGAGAGGACTCCGAACGAGGCAAGTGCCACCGTAGTCCCGATGCGTAGCGACACGTACATGTGGCACCCCCCGGTTGCCACGGGGTCCCCTCAGGATCCCGCCAGATGGCGAGGACAGCACGTGGCCCGGGCCCCGTCAAGGCCGCTCACCCCTTCGGGTGGGCGGCGCACGGCGTGGCGTTGCCGATCTGTGGAGAACCCGTTGCCGGGTGGTGGCTCGGAGGAGACCCGCCTCCACGCCGCCGGACGGCGGTGCCGCAGGCGCGCCTTGCCCGCGGCACCACCGCTCCCCGCATCGGCCCCGGACGGAATCGGGGACCGAGCGACTACCCGACCAGCAAGGACTTCATGGCCGGGACGGTCGCCGCGCCGTTGGACGGCGTGAGCCAGACGCGCCGGCCCTCCTCGAGATCCAGGCCGCGCGCATGTGCGTGGGTGGTCACCACCGAGACCTCCTGGCCGTCCTCGGTACCGGCGACCAGCCGAACCTCGAAGCCGACTCGCGTCAGCCGGAGGATGTCGGCGGACGTGCTGCCGGCCAGGTCGGGAGTGGAGGAGATCTCGATGTCGTGCGGCCGCAGGCGGACGTCGCCGAGCTGGGTCACGTCGCCGAGGAAGCCCATCACGAAGTCGTTGGCGGGCTCGTCGTAGAGCGAGTCCGGCGTACCGACCTGCTCGATCCTGCCGTCGTTGATGACCACGATCTCGTCGGCGACCTCCATCGCCTCCTCCTGGTCGTGGGTCACGAAGACCGTGGTCACCGGGACCTCGTCGTGGAGGCGGCGCAGCCACTCGCGGAGCTCCTTGCGGACCTTGGCGTCCAGGGCTCCGAACGGCTCGTCGAGCAACAGCACCTTGGGCTGCACGGCGAGGGCTCTGGCCAACGCCATGCGCTGACGCTGGCCACCGGAGAGCTGGGAGGGCAGCCGGTCGGCGAACTGCGAGAGATGGACGAGCTTGAGCAGCTCGTCGACCCGGCTTCGCACCTCGGCCTTCGACTTCCCCCGGATCTCCAGGCCGAAGGCGACGTTCTTGGCCACGGTCATGTGCTTGAAGACCGCGTAGTGCTGGAACACGAAGCCGACGTTGCGTTTCTGCGGAGACATCTTGGTCGCGTCGACACCCTCGATGGACACCGATCCCGAGTCGGCCTTCTCGAGGCCGGCGATGATCCGCAGCAGGGTCGACTTCCCGCCACCCGACGGGCCGAGGAGCGCGGTCAGCTGCCCCGTCGGCAGGGACACGTTGACGTCCTCCAGCGCGACGAAGTCGCCGAACCGCTTGTTGACATCTCGGATCTCGATACTCATGAAGTGGGCTCCTTGGGGCGCAACAGGGAGACGACGAGGATGCACAGGATGCTGATGAGGACGAGGATGAACGAGACGGCGTAGGCCTCGTTCGGGGCGAAGTTGTTGTACTTCTCCTCGACCACCAGTGGTGCGGTCTGCGTCTGACCGGTGAGGTTTCCCGAGACGATCTTGAGGGCGCCGAACTCGCCCAGCGAGCGAGCCAGCGAGAGGACGACGCCGTACAGCACCGCCCACTTGATCGCCGGCAGCGTGATCCGGCGCAGCACCTGGGCGGCGTTGGCGCCGAGGCTGCGGGCGGCCTGCTCCTGGTCGTCGCCGATCTCCTCGAGCACAGGCACGACCTCGCGGACGACGAGCGGCAGCGCGACGAAGCAGGTCGCCATGACCATGCCCGGACTGTTGAAGACGACCACGAGCCCGTGCGACTCGAGGGTCGGCCCGAACCAGCCGTAGCGGCCGCTGTAGACCAGCATCAGAGCCAGGCCGATGACCACCGGCGAGACCGACATCGGCAGGTCGATGAGAGCAGACAGCATCCGCTTGCCGGGGAACTCGTACCGGACCAGCAGCAGGGCCATGCCGACGCCGAAGACGGTGTTGATCATCACGGCGTACGCCGAGATCTCGACCGTGACCAGGATGGCGTGGGTGACGTCCGGGTCCGAGAAGGTCTGGGAGAAGCTCGACCAACCGTCGGCGAACGTCCGCTGGGTGAGGGTCAGCAACGGCCAGCCGACCAGGAAGAACACGTAGGAGAGCGCGAGCAGGCGCAGCGCCCACGTGGCGGGACGGGGCAGCTCAACCACGGCGGGCCACCCGTCTCTGGAGGACGTCGAGCGCGACGATGACCGCCAGCGCCACGCCCAGCATGATCGTGGCCAGGGCCGCGGCGGACGTGCGGTCACCTCCCTCGATGAACGTCAGCACGCGCACCGACACCGCCTCGGTGTGGAACGGCAGCGAGCCGCTGAGGAGCACCAGGGAGCCGTACTCGGAGATCGCGCGGGCGAACGACAGCGCGGCTCCTGCCGCGATCGCCGGGACGATCGACGGCAGCACGATCCGGCGCAGGATGGTCAGCCGGTTCGCACCGAGCGAGGCCGCCGCCTCCTCGACGTCGGCCTCGAGCTCGGCCAGGACCGGCTGCACGGTCCGCACGATGAACGGCAACGTGACGAACGCCAGGGCCAGGGTCACCGAGGCGCGCGTGTTCGACACGTTGATGCCCAGCGGGCTCTTCGGGCCGTACAGGCCCAGGAGCACCAGGCCCGCCACGATCGTCGGCATTGCGAACGGGATGTCGATGACCAGGTCCATCAGGCGCTTGCCCCAGAACCGGTCGCGGACGAGGACCCAGGCGATGGTCGTGCCCATCACGACGTTGATTCCGGTGACGAGGAGTGACTGCCCGACGGTCAGCTTGATCGCTGCCCAGGTCTGCGGGTTCGTGAGCGTGTCGACGTACCCGTGCCACCCCTCGTCACCGGCCGTCGCCACGATGGCGGCCAACGGGATCAGGACGAGCAGGCTGAACCACGTCATGGCGATGCCGAGGCCGAGGGCCGACCCCTTGGTGAGCGTGGATCGGACACCCGGACGGCCGCGCCCGACCGCCCGGGTGTCCTGACTGAGGACGGCAGTTGTCATGCGTCAGCTGCCGACGTTGAGACCGTTGATGATCTTGGTGATCGTTCCGGTCTTGTCGTCGAAGAACTCCGTGTTGGCCTTGTCCCAGCCACCGAAGTCCTTGTCGACGGTGTAGAGCTGCGGCACCGTCGGGAACGGGTCGCTCGGGTCGTTGGCACCGGGGACCTGCGTCTTGATGCCGTCGATCACGGGCCGGAAACCGGCCTTGGCGTAGAGGGTCTGGCCCTCCTTGCTGAGCTGGAAGTCCAGGAAGTCCTGGGCCGCCGGCGCGGCGTCGGTGGTGATCGCCGCGGGGTTCTGGATCAGCAGGGTGTCGTTCGGGACGATGTAGTCCACGTCGTCGCCCGCGGCCTTGGCCTCGATCGAGTCGTTCTCGTAGGCCAGCAGGACGTCACCGTTGCCCGCGAGGAACGACGCCAGCGCGTCGCTGCCGCTGCTGGGCATGGCCACGGTGTTGTGCAGGAGCTTGGTGACGAAGTCCTGGGCCTTGGTGTCGTTGCCGCCCGGCGCTTGGGCTGCGTGGGCCCACGCCGCGAGGATGTTCCACTTCGCGGAGCCGGACGACTCCGGGTTCGGGGTGATCACCTTGACACCGGGCTTGACCAGGTCGTCCCAGCTCTTGATGCCCAGCGGGTTGCCCTTGCGCACCAGGAAGACCACGACCGAGTCGGTCAGGATGCCGTCGGTGGAGTTCTGGTCCCAGGTCTTGTCGACCAGGCCGGCGTCCACCAGGGACTGCACGTCGGGCTCCAGGGAGAGGTGGACCTCGTCGGCGTGCAGGCCGCCCGCCACCGCGCGCGACTGGTCTCCGGAGGCGCCGTACGACGTGGTGAAGGTGATGTCCTTGCCGGCGTCGGTCTTCTGGAACGCGGAGATGACGGGTTCGTTGGCGGTCTTGAGGACGGAGAAGCCGACGATGCTGAGCTTGTCGTCGGAGCCGGAGCTTCCGCTGGACGCAGCGCAGCCGGACAGGATGGCCGGCACGGCGAGAGCCGCGGCGGTCAGCGCGATGAGCCTGTTCCGCTGGATCATGGTGTGAATCTCTTCCTTCAATCTTGGGTGATCAACGTAAGTCACGTTGGTTGGTCGACAATAACAGGTACGCCGACGGCAGCACGAAACCGGGGGTCGCCCGCCGTGTCGCCCGCCGTGTCGCCCGCCGTGTCGCCCGTCCTGTGCGCTCTGTTTCCCCAGGGCCCGGAGGGCGCCGTGCCGAAGGATCGTCAGCCGTCGGCGAACGGGTGGGCAGTCTCACCGTCCGAAAGGGTGGGATCGGTCGGATTCCCGGGACGGTCGGACTATCGTGAGGGAGTTGCGCCGAGCACCGGAGACCCGGTCATTCGCGTGGGCCGGGAACCGCCCCGCCAGCAGAAGGAAGTGCAGGTAGTTTGTCCAAGCAGGTCAAGCGGCTCGACCGCGTGATCATCCGGTTTGCAGGCGATTCGGGCGACGGCATGCAGCTGACCGGGGATCGTTTCACCCAGGAGTCCGCGAGCTTCGGCAACGACCTGTCGACGTTGCCCAACTTCCCCGCCGAGATCCGTGCGCCCCAGGGGACGCTGCCCGGCGTCTCGTCGTTCCAGGTCCACTTCGCCGACCACGACATCCTCACGCCGGGCGACGCCCCGGACGTGCTGGTCGCCATGAATCCTGCGGCGCTGCGCGCCAACCTCGGGGACCTTCCCAAGGGCGCGGCGATCGTGGTGGACACCCACGACTTCACCACCCGCAACCTCACCAAGGCCGGGTACGCCGACAACCCGCTGGAGGACGGCAGCCTCGCGGAGTACGCCCTCCACCCGCTCGACCTGACCGGGATGACCGTCGAGGCGGTCAAGGAGTTCGGGCTGTCCCGCAAGGACGCGGCGCGCGCCAAGAACATGTTCGCGCTCGGCCTGCTGTAGTGGCTGTACGGAAGGCCGACCGAGTCGACGATCGCGTTCCTGCAGAAGCGGTTCGCGAGGGTCCCGGACCTCCGCGACGCGAACATCACGGCGTTCAAGGCCGGCTGGAACTTCGGCGAGACCACCGAGACCTTCGTCGTCTCCTACGAGATCAAGCCGGCGCCGATGCCGACCGGCACCTACCGCAACATCACCGGCAACCTGGCTCTGGCGTACGGGTTGATCGCGGGCAGCGTCCAGTCCGGGCTGAAGCTCTTCCTCGGCTCCTACCCGATCACGCCGGCCTCGGACATCCTCCACGAGCTGAGCAAGCACAAGGCGTTCGGCGTCACGACGTTCCAGGCCGAGGACGAGATCGCCGGCATCGGCGCCGCGATCGGAGCGTCGTTCTCCGGCAGCCTGGGTGTCACCACGACCTCCGGCCCCGGCATCGCCTTGAAGTCCGAGTCCATCGGGCTGGCGGTGATGACCGAGCTGCCGCTGCTCGTCGTCGACGTCCAGCGCGGCGGGCCGTCGACCGGCCTGCCCACCAAGACCGAGCAGGCCGACCTGCTGCAGGCGATGTTCGGCCGCAACGGCGAGGCACCGGTGCCGATCGTCGCGCCGCGCTCACCCGGCGACTGCTTCGACACCGTGCTCGAGGCGGTGCGGATCGCGGTCACCTACCGCACCCCGGTGATGCTGCTCTCCGACGGCTACCTGGCCAACGGCTCCGAGCCGTGGCGCATCCCGGAGCTGTCCGAGCTGCCCGAGATCGACCCCGCGTTCGCCGACTCGACCAACCACGGCGAGGGTGACGGCGCGGAGTTCTGGCCGTACCTCCGTGACGAGCAGACCCTGGCCCGGCCCTGGGCGATCCCCGGGACGCCGGGGCTCGAGCACCGGATCGGCGGTCTGGAGAAGGGCGACGGTCACGGGAACATCTCCTACGACCCGGCCAACCACGACTTCATGGTCCGCACCCGTGCGGCCAAGGTGGAGCGGATCGCGGAGTCGCTCCCGCCGCTCGAGGTCGACGACCCCGGTGCCGACGAGGGCAACGGCGCGAAGGTGCTGGTGCTCGGCTGGGGCTCGACGTACGGCCCGATCGGCGCCGGCGTACGCCGGGTGCGGGCGGCCGGCTACCAGGTGGCCCAGGTCCACCTGCGCCACCTGAACCCGTTCCCCCGTGACCTCGGCGACGTGCTCAAGCGCTACGACAAGATCCTGATCCCCGAGATGAACCTCGGTCAGCTCGCGATGCTGGTCCGTGCCCGCTACCTGGTCGACGCCGTCGGCTACAACCACGTGCGCGGCTTGCCGCTCAAGGCCGCCGAGCTCGCCGAGGCGATCGGCAACCTGGTCGCCGACGCCGAGGGCATCGAGGTTGACCTCACCCCCCACGGGGCCCTTCGAGACGGCTCACTCGCCTCCTCAGCAACCCTCGACGCGACCTCTGGAGGAGAGTCATGAGCGCCACTGACCTGCCCCTCCCGCTGATTCGCAGCGGCATCGAGTCGGTGCCGACCGTGCCCGAAGGCCAAGCAGCGCCGACCGGCAAGGACTTCACCAGCGACCAGGAGGTGCGCTGGTGCCCGGGCTGCGGTGACTACGCCGTCCTGAAGGCGGTCCAGGGCTTCCTGCCGGACCTCGGGCTCCGGCGCGAGAACATCGTCTTCGTGTCGGGGATCGGCTGCTCGTCGCGGTTCCCGTACTACCTCGAGACCTACGGCATGCACTCGATCCACGGGCGTGCCCCGTCGATCGCCACCGGGATCGCGACGTCTCGCGACGACCTCTCGGTGTGGGTGGTGACCGGCGACGGCGACGCACTGTCGATCGGTGGCAACCACCTGATCCACGCGTTGCGGCGCAACGTCAACATGACGATCCTGCTGTTCAACCACCGGATCTACGGCCTGACCAAGGGTCAGTACTCCCCCACGTCGGAGACCGGCAAGGTCACCAAGTCCACGCCGATGGGGTCGCTGGACTACCCGTTCAACCCGGTGTCGCTCGCACTCGGCGCGGAGGCGACTTTCGTGGCGCGCACCATCGACTCCGATCGCAAGCACCTCACGTCGGTGCTGGCCGCAGCGGCCGAGCACCGCGGCACGTCGCTGGTGGAGATCTACCAGAACTGCCCGATCTTCAACGACGGCGCCTTCGACGCGGTCAAGTCGCCGACCACGCGGGACGAGGCGATCATCCCCCTCCTTCACGGGCAGCCGATCCGGTTCGGCGCCGTGGGGCCCGACGGCCTCGGGTCACGCGGCCTGATCCGGGACGCCGTCACGGGAGGCGTCAAGATCGTCGACGTCGGCGATGCGCCCGACCAGGTGTCGGCCGACGACGTCCTGGTCCACGACTCGCACAGTCCCGACGCCACCACGGCGTTCGCGATCTCCCGGTTGACCGACGCGGGCCGGCTCCACCAGGCACCCATCGGCATCTTCCGCCAGGTCGCCCGTCCGACCTACGACGACCAGGCCCGCGACCAGATCACCCAGGCAGCCGCAGGGGTCGCCGGCTCGCCCTCGGACCGTCTCGAGGCGCTGATCGGTGGCGGCGACACCTGGACCGTCGCGTAGATCGGCGTGTCACGCCCCGCGGACTGAGCCTGCGAAGTCCGCGGACAGGGGCGGGAGACAGAGGAGGGCTCGACTCGGTGCCGAACGAAGTGAGGGACTGAGTGACCCATCTCGAAATCACAGAGCAGCGCCGCGGGTTCCTGCTCGGGGTCGCGGCGTACGCCATCTGGGGCCTCTTCCCGCTCTACTGGCCCTTGCTCGAGCCGGCGGGTGCGTTCGAGATCCTGGCGCACCGGATGCTGTGGTCCCTGATCACGATGTGCGTGATCGTGGCCGTCCTCGGTCGTGCGGGGTCGGTCCGGCGGGTCGTAGCCGACCGCAGGGTGGCACTGCTGCTGGCCCTTGCCGCGTGCCTGATCACCGTCAACTGGGCGACGTACATCTGGGGCGTCAACAACGGCCACGTCGTGGAGACCGCCTTGGGCTACTTCATCAACCCGTTGGTGACGGTGCTGATGGGCGTGTTCATCCTCGGCGAGCGACTGCGTGGGTGGCAGTGGGCGGCGATGGCCGTGGCCACCCTGGCGGTCGTCGTGCTCACCGTCGACTACGGGCGACCGCCCTGGGTGGCGTTGGTGCTCGCGCTCACGTTCGGCAGCTACGGCCTGTGCAAGAAGCAGGCCGGTGCGCCGGCGATCGAGAGCATCACCTTCGAGACGCTCCTGGTCGGACCCCTCGCGCTCGGGTACGTCGTCTGGCTCGGCGCCCAGGGCGACTCCACCTTCGCCCACCACGGCCTCGGCCACACGCTGCTGTTCATGACCACCGGCATCGTCACCGCGGTCCCGCTGATCTGTTTCGGTGGCGCCGCCATCCGGGTGCCGCTGGTGACACTGGGGCTCCTGCAGTACCTCACTCCGACCTTGCAGTTCCTGCTCGGCGTCCTGTACTTCCACGAGGACATGCCGGTCGGGCGATGGGTCGGGTTCGTGCTCGTGTGGGTGGCGCTGATGATCTTCACCGTCGACCTGATCCGACACCAGCGGCGGTCCGTCCGACGTACGACCGAGGTGGCTCCCGTCTGAGCCTGCCCCTAGGGTCGGTCCTCACGTACCTGGAGAGCTCAGCGACCCGTCCCAGACAATCCGGTCACGTCGCGGATCGGTGAGTCCTCCACCGTTCC
>DATBDF010000170.1:0-18138 GCA_036270075.1 Nocardioides sp. | reverse complement strand
AGCCTGAGCGCAGCCCAGGGAGGGCGCACCCGGGCCGGGGAGCCGCTCGAGGAGGCGTGGGCGATGGCCTCGGACGTCGACGAGATCGTGGCCGTCGGCGTCAACTGCTGCGCCCCCGAGGACGTCACGACGGCACTCGTGAGCGCGACGGCGCCGCTGGTCGCCTACCCCAACTCCGGCCAGGGCTGGGATGCCGAGCGCCGCACGTGGACGGGCGAGTCGGCGTTCGACGGCGGCGCGGTCTCGGTCTGGCTGGAGGCGGGCGCGCGGTTGGTCGGAGGGTGCTGCCGAGTAGGGCCCGCCGATATCGCGATGGTGGCGTCCGCCGTCTCGGCTCAGCCCGGGCCGGGCCGCGGCACGACGTAGCGGCACAGGTGGTGCTCACGCAGGCCGAGCTCCGCGTACAGCATCCAGGCCGGCGTGTTCTCCCGCTCCACCTCGAGCCACACGGTGGCGGCGCCCAGCTCGGCACCGGCGGCCAGCAGCCCGGCCATGATCCGGCGGCCGACGCCCTGACGACGCTGCGACTCGTCCACCCACAGCCCGTGCACGCCGAGCCAGTCGCCGTTGAGCTCGGCCCGGCAGCGCCCGACCTCGACTCCGTCGTACGTCGACGTGGCCAGCAGGCGGGTGCCCGCCACCACGACCTCGATCCCGTCATCCGGACCGGCCGTGCGGAGCGCCATCACCAGCGAGCCGACCAGGTACGGCGCATCGACCGGCTCCAGCGCGACCCAGCCGAGC
The DNA here is from genome assembly GCA_036270075.1 of Nocardioides sp. Classification (GTDB taxonomy): domain Bacteria; phylum Actinomycetota; class Actinomycetes; order Propionibacteriales; family Nocardioidaceae; genus Nocardioides. The sequence goes on along the minus strand of DATBDF010000170.1, from coordinate 17,394 downwards.
TCGGCCAGCGCCCCCTCGACGTCCGACCCGGCCTGGACCTGGGCGACCACGTCGCGCCCGCGCGACCGGTAGAAGTCGCGCACGGCTTCGGCAGCCGCAGCCGCGGGCCCTCCCGGGTCACCGATCGCCAGGCAGGAGTTGGCCCGCCGGGAACCACGACCGCGTTCGCCCTCCACGAGCCTGAGCACCCACTCGCCCAACGGTTGGGTCGTCGGCGACGTCCACAGCGGCAGGGCCCGGATCTCGGCCTCCCGCACGGGCACCCGCTGTCGCACCGATCCTCGCGCCGGCACCGGCTTCCCGGTCACGATGTCGGCGAGCGGGATCCTCACCGGAGCACCCGTCTCGGGGGCGACGACGCAGGTCGCGGCGTCCCAGGACAGCAACGTCCCCAGCACGTCCGTCATCGCCGGGCCGCCGGACGGACCCGTCTCGCCACGCAGGACCCGGCGTACGACGACACGCTGCCCGACGACCTGAGGGCCCAGGCCGTGGGCGCTTCCGGGGGCGGGCACCTCGGGATACTAGGCTTCCCTGTGAAGCGTCGCTTTTCCCGATCAGGAGGACCAGGTGACCTACGTCATCGCCCAGCCGTGTGTCGACCTCAAGGACCGGGCCTGCGTCGACGAGTGTCCCGTCGACTGCATCTACGAGGGCAAGCGCATGCTCTACATCCATCCCGACGAGTGCGTCGACTGCGGTGCGTGCGAGCCGGTCTGCCCCGTCGAGGCGATCTTCTACGAGGACGACACTCCGGAGGAGTGGAAGGCCTACTACGACGCGAACGTCCACTTCTTCGACGACCTCGGCTCACCCGGCGGCGCCGCCAAGCTCGGCGAGATCGACCACGACCACGCGCTGGTGGCCGGGCTGCCTCCGCAGGAGCACGACGAGTGACCAGCAGGTGAACCCGGGGGCCGTCTCACAGCGGCTGCCCGACTTCCCCTGGGACCACCTGGCCGAGCACGCCGCCCGGGCCCGCGCCCATCCCGACGGCATCGTCGACCTCTCGATCGGAACGCCGGTCGACCCCACCCCCGACATCGTCCGACGGGCTCTGGCGGCGGCGGCCGACGCGCCCGGCTACCCGCAGACGGTCGGGCTGCCCGCGACCCGGCAGGCCGCCGTCGACTGGCTCGCGCGTCGTCATGGGGTGACCGGTCTCGGGATCGACGGCGTCCTGCCGCTGATCGGCACCAAGGAGCTGGTGTCCTCGCTACCGAGTCACCTCGGTCTCGGCGTCGGCGACACCGTGGTGCTGCCCGAGCTCGCCTACCCGACGTACGCCGTGGGCGCCGCGCTGGTGGGCGCGCGGGCAGTGGCGACGGACTCGCTGACCAGCCTCGGCCCGGAGCGACCGGCACTGCTCTGGGTCAACTCACCGGCCAACCCGACCGGCCGCGTGCTCCCGGTCGAGCACCTGCGCAAGGTCGTCGACTGGTGCCGCGAGCGAGGCACGTTGCTGGTCAGCGACGAGTGCTACCTGGAGTTCGCCTGGGACGCCGAGCCCGTCTCGGTACTCCATCCGCAGGTGTGCGGTGACGACCACCGGGGCATCCTCGCCGTGCACTCGCTCTCGAAGCGCTCGAACCTGGCCGGCTATCGCTGCGGCTTCGTCGCCGGCGACCCCGCCGTCGTCGCCGAGCTCCTCGCCGTCCGGAAGAACCTCGGGCTGATCCAGCCCGGCCCCCAGCAGGTCGCGATGGCGGCGGCGCTCGACGACGACACGCACGTCGAGGAGCAGCGCTCCCGGTACGCCGGCCGGCGCGAGTTGCTCCGGGCAGCGCTCGAGGGCGCCGGGTTCCGGATCGACCACTCGTCGGGCTCGCTGTACCTGTGGGCGACCCGTGACGAGGACTGCTGGCAGACCGTGTCGACGCTCGCGGACCTGGGCATCCTGGTCGCACCCGGGACGTTCTACGGGCGCACGGGAAACCGTCACGTCCGGGTGGCACTGACGGCGAGCGACGAGCGTGTCGCTGCTGCTACCGCTCGGCTCTGAGCCAGTCGAGCGGTCGCGCAGGACCGTCTCAGCCGGTCGCGGCGCCGGGCATCGCGAAGGCGCCGTTCTCCTCGCGGACCGCCAGCTCGTGGTGCTCGTCGAAGGTCTCCGCGACCGGTGCGTCGGCCATGGTCTCCGGGACGCGCACCGCAGAGATCGACTCGAGCCGCACGACGGCGTGCTCGGAGTGCGTGCTCAGGATGACGCCCTGGCCGTCGATGCCGGCGACGGTGCCGCGGAGCCAGTGCCCCTGCACCAGCACCTCGACCGGCAGATGGTTGTTCTCGGCACGACGAAGCGCCGTGCCGACGGTGAAGATCGTCGTTGGACTGTGCATCGGTAACCCCCACGCCCCCCCGGGCTGTTGCCCAAAGCCCCCCCGGGCTCTGCACTGGAGCACCAGAGTAGGGCCCGCACGGCCCCACACGGCAGATTTCATGGCCCTCGCGGCAAACCTTTACCCGAATCCCATGACCGGCGCTGGCTCAGCCGATCGCCACGGCCGCCGGGCCGGCGTCCCCGTCCCGGTGCCAGCCGGAGTTGTCGCCCGCCCTCCAGGTGCGGCCGCGGAAGGCAACCTTCGACGCCCCGAGCTGGTGCGCGTGCGACACGACGTAGGACGCCACCGCCCAGCCCTGTTGCGGGGTCGTCACCGGTACGGCGAGTCCCGATCCGGATGACACCTGCACCTGAGTCGGGCCGAACGCGGGGAACAGGCCTCGACGCAGGTCCGCCGCGCGCCGGGCCGCCGGTGTGGCCGAGCCCGCAGGGGCCGACGTGTGGCACCAGAACGCCGCGGGGGAGAAGCCGGTCATCGCCGAGGCGAGTGCCCGGGCATCGCCCTCGTACGCGGCGTACGCCGAGGGGTAGCCGGAGCGCTGCACCCGCTGCGCCGCGACGGTCACGGGGAGGCCGGCGTAGCCCGGCACCCGTTCCAGGGCGTCGTAGAAGGCGTTCGTGGCGTGCACGGGGTCGAGGATCTGCCGCGGGGTGCCCCAGCCCTGCGAGGGGCGTTGCTGGAAGATCCCGAGCGAGTCGCGGTCACCGCCGCGCAGGTTGTAGAGCTTGGACTCCTGGAGGGCCGCGGCGAGCCCGATCGTCGCCGCGTGGGCCGGCATCCCCCGACGGATCGCGATGGCGGAGATCAAGGTCGCGTTCCGTGCCTGCGCGTCGGTCAGGATCACCGTGAGCCCGCCGACCTTGGTGGTGCACTCGCCGAGGGTCTTGTCGTCACCGGAGCCGTGCCTCGAGACGCCGTACGCCACGCCGCCGACCACGAGGCCGACCGGGATGAGGACGGCGGCGACCCGTCTGGCGATGCCGGTACGTCGAGGCATGGGTCAGTTCTGGTGCAGGGCCTCGTTGAGCGCGACCCCGCCCGCGCGCCACGGCACGACCTCGACGGTGCCGGTCACCGAGTTGCGCCGGAAGAGCAGGTTGTCACCGCCGGAGAGGTCGAGCGCCTTCACCACGCGCCCGTCCGGCATGGTCACCTTGGTGCCCGCGGTGACGTAGCAGCCGGCCTCCACGACGCAGTCGTCACCGAGCGAGATGCCGATGCCGGCATTCGCTCCCACCAGGCAGCGCTCGCCGATCGAGACGACCTGTGTGCCGCCGCCGGAGAGGGTGCCCATGATCGACGCGCCGCCCCCGACGTCGGACCCGTCGCCGACGACGACCCCGGCGGAGATGCGTCCCTCGACCATCGAGGTGCCGAGCGTCCCGGCGTTGTAGTTGACGAAGCCCTCGTGCATCACGGTCGTGCCCTCGGCGAGGTGGGCGCCCAGGCGCACGCGGTCGGCGTCGGCGATGCGGACCCCCGTGGGTACGACGTAGTCGGTCATCCGGGGGAACTTGTCGATGCCGTAGATCTGCACGGGCGCCTGGCCCCGCATCCGGAGCCGGGTCGCCTCGAAGTCGTCGACCGGGCAGGGACCCAGGTTGGTCCACACCACGTTGGTCAGGACGCCGAAGATCCCGTCGACATTGAGACCGTGCGGGCGCACCAGGCGATGTGAGAGCAGGTGCAGCCGGAGGTAGGCGTCCGGAACGTCGGCCGGTGGCCGCACGAGGTCGATCTCGACGTGGACCACCTCGGTGCGGACGCGACGGAGCGGGTGCTCACGGGCCTGACCTTCGAGCGCCTCGGCGCCGGGCCCGGTCGCAGGAATGTCGCCGAGGGCGGGTGCCGGGAACCAGGTCTCGAGCACCGTCCCCTCGCCGGCGCCGCCGGTCACGACCGTGGCCAGACCCCAGCCGTGTGCCTGCTGCTCCTTCACGCGGACAACCTACTGACCGGCCCTACCGACCGGCTGCATCCGCCTGCCCGGGTGACCGGTCCTACTGACCCGTGCGCCCGTCGATGCGCTCGCGCAGGAGGTCCGCATGGCCGCAGTGGCGGGCGTACTCCTCGATCATGTGCACGACGATCTCGCGGAGCTCGGACTCGTCGCCCGCCGGGCCGACCAGGACACCGAGGTCGTCGTACCGGTCGTAGACCTCGCGCGCGTGTGCCACCTCGGCGTGCCACGCGTCCCAAGCCTCCGCGACCGTGGCGTCGTCGGCGACGGCACCGTTGAAGTCGAGGTCGCGGTCCTCGGGGGACTTGAACGGGCGGGCGAGGTCCATCTTGCCCTCGATGAAGCGGCGGAACCAGTGGAACTCGACGGACGCCAGGTGGCGCACCAGTCCCAGCAGCGACATCGAGGACGGCGGCACGCTGCGCTGGGCGAGCTGCTCCGCGTCGAGTCCCTGGCACTTCATCTCGAAGGTCATCCGGAAATGGTCGAGGTACTCGGCGAGCACGGCCTTCTCGCCGCGCGGAGTGGTGCCGGTGTCGCGGGGGTCGTCCTCGGGGTCGACCCACATGTCGGGGAACTGGCGCGGGGGCTGCTCGGTCACGCCACGGCACTCTGCCGGGTGACGCCCCTGCGCTCAAGTCGAGACCGTCTCAGTGGTCCGCGGTCGCGCGGTTGACCTCGTGGAGGTGGTGGAGCACCCGGTGACCGAGCGATCTGCTGGCGTACCAGGTCCAGTGCGCCCCGCGCCCGACGCGCGCGTACTCGCGATCGAGCACGGGGCGCAGCCAGTCGATCGTGGCGTTCCGACCGACGACGATCAGTGCGGGCTGCGAGCGGGAGACCTGGTCGGCGTACCCCGCCAGGCCGCCGGGGAGGTGATCGTCGAGGAACGTCGTGATCGCCTCGTTGGACAGCTGCCACGGATCCGGGTTGCGGCGGTGTGCCAGCACCGGCACCTCGGGGGCGTAGAAGGACTGCAGGGTCGATCCCGGCGGGACCGCTGCCAGCATGCGGGTGACGTTTCGGCGCTCGGCCGGCAGGCCGGTGTCCCGTGTCACGACCGCCGCGACGCAGCTCGACGCGACGGCCACCACCGCGGTGGCGACCCACAGCCGACGAGCGGCGATCGGACTCAGCCGCGACCCGAGCTCGACCAGGGCCGCGGCAACGCCGACGGCCGCGAACGGCAGCACCACGAACAGGTCGCCGGCCCCGTTGATGGCGTAGCAGCTCCAGAGACCCGAGACGATCGCGCCGGTGCCCAGGACCACGATGGCGCGCTCGACGTCGGTGAAACCCCCACGTCGGCGGGAGTGCACCAGCGCGCGGACGGCGAGTGCGATCGACAGGGCACATCCGAGCAGCACGAGGGCCAAGAACCAGCGGTAGTCGTCGGCGAGCAGCTGCCAGCTGTCCAGGATCGTCGGCTGCGTGGTGTACCCGACGTTCACCCGGACGAAGCCCCACCAGGCCGGTTTCGAGGCGCCCTCGGCGGCGAAGTACGCCACCATCACGACCGTGGGCACCAGCCCGCCGCCGACGTACGCCGCGGCGGCGCGCAGCCGCCGGTCGGCGGAGACGAGGATCGCCGCGGCCGCGGCCGCCGCGAGGGGGAGGATCGCCGGCTGCCAGGTCAGGGCTGCCAGCGCGGTGAGCACGCCGGCACCGAACCATCGGCGGCGGAGCAGGAGCAGCAACGCGACCTCCAGGCAGAGGACCATGACGGTCTTCTCGCGGGGTCCGGCCGTCGCCAGCTCCGAGAACCCCGCGAAGGTCAGGAAGACCGCGGGTGCCAGCAGGCCGGCAGCCCGGGAGCTGAGCGCGTGGCGGGCGAGCACGCTGAGTGCGGCCACGCAGGCGGCCGACAGGAGCAGGTAGAGGAGCCGTGCCCCGGTCACGTCGTCGAGGCCGACGAGGCGTCCGAGCCGGATGCCGACCCCGGCCGCCATGTCGCCGAGCGGACCGACCGAGTTGAAGATCCCCTGGTACGGCGGGACGCCGTCCACGAACCGCTGGCCGCCGTACACGAACGTGGCCGGGTCACGGCCCAGCGACGTCTCGAAGCCGTGCAGTGCGTAGACGACCAGGGCGACGAGGCCCGCCGCCACGGGATCGAGGACGGCCGGCGAGAGCCGACGGCCTCCAGGCGACATGGCGGGGAACCTACCCGCCGTACGTCGCTATCACCTCGTTGTGAGCGTTGCGAGCCTGCCGCCACGCGCTGTGGCCCGCCGCCCGGTTGATGTACCACGTCCAGCCCGCGCCGCCGCCGATCCGCCAGTAGTCGGTGGCGAGCCACGAGTCGGGCCAGGGGTCCTTGAACGACCGCGACACCGCGACGAACGTCGGGTGCAGGACGGTCAGGGTCCCGAGGAAGCCGTGGATGCCGCCGGGGTAGGTGCCGTCCAGGTAGCGCTGCTGGCTGCTCGACATGATCTGGTACGGCACGGGGCTCTCACGTCCGGCCAGCGCCAGCACCTGGGGTGCGTTGAGGCTGACGACGGTGACGTCGCGGGGCTGGGTGCCGAGGACGGCGTCGACGTCGGCGCGCTGCAGGATGAGCTTGTCGTCGCGGGTCGTGACGGAGTCCAGGCCCGCCACCAAGACGCCGAGACTCACCACCGCGACGGTCCCGGCCAGCGCCGTGCGGCGCGACAGGTGTCCGAGGACGATCACCCCGGTCGCGGCGAGCCCGAGGGCGGCGAACGGGAGGAGCACGAACAGGTCGGGGCCGCCGTTGACCACGAGCAGGGTCCACGCCGTACCGACCACCCCGCCCGCGGCGCAGGCCACCAGGCGCCGAGCCTCCGGTGACGCGGTGGGAGGGCGTGCCCGGGGCAGGGCCTCGGCGCCGAGAACGACGAGCAGGACCAGGCCGGCGATCGCCAGCGGCAGCGACCAGTGGTACGACGCCCACTCCATCGTCCAGATGGCGTGCGGCCGGGTCAGCGCCGAGGGCTGCTCGGTGTAGTCGACGTTGATGACGATGAAGCCGTCGATCGCGCGGCTCAGGGCACCGGCACCGAGGAAGTAGCAGACGGTGGCGGCGCTCGGCACGAGGCCACCCATCGTGAACCGCAGCAGGATCCTGGCTCGCCGGTCCTGCTGGTCGAGCAGGACTGCGGCCGCCATCGCTCCGAGCGTCACGGCGAAGACGGGCTGCCAGGTCAGGGTCGCCAGAGCTGCACACGCACCGGCCAGGGCCCAGCGACGCCGCCCGAGCAGGATCTGGCAGGCGAGCAGGAACACGAGCATGGTCGTCTTCTCGCGGGGACCGTCCGAGGCCAGGTGCAAGAAGTCCTCGAAGGTGAGGAACACCGCCGGCGCGATGAAGCCGGCGGCCCGGGATCCCAGGGCGTCGCGAGCCAGGACGCAGAGCAGCGCGCAGCACAGGGCCGAGAGCACGGTGAAGAGCAGCCGTGCGGACAGGATCGGATCCGCATCCACGAAATGACCCAGCCAGATCGCCAGTCCGGGGACGGCGTCCGCCAGCGGGCCGACCGAGTTGAAGATGCCGACGTACGGCGGCACGCCCCGGGCGACCTGCTCGCCGCCGTAGGTGAAGACGCCCAGGTCGCGGTTCAGGATGCCGTCGTACCCGTGCAAGCCGTAGACCAGGAGGGCGACGATCCCGACCACCGCCGGATCGCCCCAGCGGTGGCCGCGGTTCCTGGGGAGTCGGTGCAGCGTCGACCTGAGTCGGGGCGCGAGCAGCGTCATCGTCCGTCTGCGCGACGGGCTCCCGTGTTCGATGACCGAGCTCACGGGCGCAGGATCGCACCGCCGCCTGAGGGATGTGTGAGGAACGGGTGAAGTGCGCCCGGATCGGAACCAGGTGGTTGTGGGCGGGAACGGACCCGTACCCTGGAGCCACAGGCGTTCGAGCCGTCATCAGCGGTGAGCCTCCGGCAGAACGGCCCGGCAGTCGAGGGCCAACTAGACCCGGACGGGTGGGCCCGTCACAGCCTGCAACGAGCGGTCCCGCGGCATCGCGGGGCAAGCGAGGTGGTACCGCGGTCCCGGCACACGGCGGGGGTCGTCCTCGTGAAGAGGACCGAGGACCGCAGGAGCCCCGCATGACCTACCCGAAGGTCTCCACCGACCCGAGCGCCGACCCCGACGGCGGCGTCCCGTCGACACCGCGATTCCCCGACATCGAGGAGGGCGTCCTCGCCTACTGGCAGGCGGACGACACCTTCCGGGCCAGCGTCGAGCAGCGCGACGCCGGCGAGAACGGCGCCAACGAGTTCGTCTTCTACGACGGCCCGCCGTTCGCCAACGGTCTGCCCCACTACGGCCACCTGCTGACCGGCTACGTCAAGGACCTCATCCCGCGCTACCAGACCATGCGCGGCCGCCGGGTCGAGCGCCGGTTCGGCTGGGACACCCACGGCCTTCCGGCCGAGCTCGAGGCGATGCGCCAGCTCGGGATCAAGACCACCGACGAGATCCTGGAGATGGGGATCGAGGCGTTCAACGCCGAGTGCCGCAAGTCGGTCTTCGAGTACACGCAGGAGTGGCGCGACTACGTGACGCGACAAGCGCGCTGGGTCGACTTCGACCACGACTACAAGACCCTCGATCTCGACTACATGGAGTCGGTGATGTGGGCCCTCCAGCAGCTGTGGGACAAGGGTCTGCTCTACGAGGGCTTCCGGGTGCTGCCCTACTGCTGGAACGACGAGACCCCGCTGTCGGCCCACGAGCTGCGGATGGACGAGGACGTCTACCAGCTGCGCCAGGATCCCGCGGTCACCGTGGGCATGCGGGTCACCAGCGGGCCGGCTGAGGGCGCGCTCGCGCTGATCTGGACGACGACGCCGTGGACGCTGTGCGCGAACCTCGCGATCATGGTCCACCCCGAGTTCGAGTACGTCGTCGTGGAGTCGTCGGCGACGGGGGAGACGGAGCGCTACCTGCTCGGGGCGGAACGGCTGCCGGCGTACGCACGTGAGCTGAAGGACGCGGCGTCGGAGTCGGTCGACGAGCAGGTCGTCCGGCGCTTCACCGGCGCCGAGCTGCTCGACAGCACCTACACCCCGCCGATGTCCTACTTCCCGGACCACGACCGTGCCTACCGCCTGGTCGAGGCCGCCGACCTCGTCACCGCCACCGAGGGCACCGGGCTGGTGCACACCGCCGGCGCCTTCGGTGAGGCGGACAAGGTCGTCACCGACCGGGAAGGTATCCAGCCGGTCGTGCCGGTCGCCAAGGACGGAAAGTTCACGGCGCCGGTCGACGACTACGCGGGCATGCACGTCTTCGACGCGAACATCGCGATCATCGAGCACCTCAAGAACGCGACACGCGGCGAGGGCGACACGGGATCGGTCAACCCCGGCACGGTCCTCGTGCGCCGCGAGTCCTACGAGCACTCCTACCCGCACTGCTGGCGCTGTCGCGAGCCGTTGATCTACATGGCGGTCTCCTCCTGGTTCGTCTCCACGACGAAGATCCGCGAGCTCATGCTCGACCTGAACCAGCAGATCCGCTGGGTGCCCGAGCACGTCAAGGACGGGCAGTTCGGCAAGTGGCTGGAGAACACCCGCGACTGGTCGATCTCGCGCAACCGGTTCTGGGGCAGCCCGATCCCGGTCTGGCGCAGCGACGACCAGGCGTACCCGCGGATCGACGTGTACGGCTCGCTCGACGAGCACGAGCGCGACTTCGGCGTACGCCCGGACAACCTGCACCGGCCGTACATCGACGAGCTCACCCGGCCCAACCCGGACGACCCGACGGGACAGTCCACGATGCGCCGGGTCACCGACGTGCTCGACTGCTGGTTCGAGTCGGGGTCGATGTCGTTCGCCCAGGTGCACTACCCCTTCGAGAACGCCGAGTGGTTCGAGCACCACTTCCCCGGCGACTTCATCGTCGAGTACATCGGCCAGACCCGCGGCTGGTTCTACACCATGCACGTGCTCGCGTCGGCGCTGTTCGAGCGGCCGGCGTTCGAGACCTGCGTCTCGCACGGCATCGTGCTCGGCAGCGACGGCCAGAAGATGAGCAAGTCGCTGCGCAACTACCCCGACGTCCGCGAGGTCTTCGACCGCGACGGCGCCGACGCGATGCGCTGGTTCCTCATGCAGTCGCCCATCCTGCGCGGCGGCAACCTGATCGTGACCGAGCGGTCGATCCGCGAGGGCGTCCGCCAGGTACTGATCCCCCTGTGGAACTGCTGGTACTTCTTCGCGCTGTACGCCAACGCTGTTCGCGAGCACGGATACGACGCGAAGCGCTCCACGACGTCCGACCACCCGATGGACCGCTACCTGCTGGCGAAGACCCGGCAGTACGTCGAGGAGTCGACGCGACAGCTCGACGACTACGAGGTCGCGAACGCCTGCGACACGACCCAGCGCTTCATCGACGTGCTGTCGAACTGGTACATCCGCCGGTCGCGTGAGCGCTTCTGGGCCGCGGACGGTCAGGTCGACGAGGCCGCCTTCGACACCCTGTTCACGGTGCTCGAGACGGTCTGCCGGGTGACCGCGCCGCTGCTGCCGTTGACCGCCGAGGAGGTGTGGCGCGGGCTGACCGGAGAGCGCTCGGTGCACCTGACCGACTGGCCGGACGCGAGCGACCTCCCCGAGGACGCGGAGCTCGTGTCCGCCATGGACCAGGTGCGCGACGTGTGCTCGGCCGGGTCCGCCCTGCGCAAGGGCGCCTCCCTGCGCAACCGCCTGCCGCTGTCGTCACTCACCGTCGTGGTCGCCGGAGCCGATCGGCTCGGCGGTTTCGAGGAGATCGTCGCGGACGAGCTCAACGTCAAGAGCGTGCGCCTGCTCGACGCCGAGCACCCCGACGCCGCGTCGTTCGGCGTGTCCCAGCGCCTCACCGTGAACGCGCGCGCCGCGGGACCACGGCTCGGCAAGGACGTCCAGGGGGCGATCCAAGCGGCGAAGGCGGGGGACTGGACCGTGTCCGAGTCCGGTGTCGTCACCGCCGGTGGGCTCGTTCTCCAGGACGGGGAGTATGCGCTCGAGACCGTCGCCTCCGGCGGTGAGGACTCCGCGACCGGGCTGCTCCAGGGGGGCGGCTTCGTGGTGCTCGACACGGCGGTCACACCGGAGCTGGAGGCGGAGGGTGTCGCTCGCGACCTGGTCCGAGCCGTCCAGCAGGCTCGCCGTGAAGCGGGTCTCGAGGTGTCCGACCGGATCACGCTGACGATCTCCTCCGACCCGTCCACAGCCGTTGCCGCCCGGACCCATGCCGGCCTCATCCAGCGCGAGACCCTCGCAACCACCCTCGACGTCCGGGAGGCCGAGGTGGCCCAGCCGGTGATCGAGCTCAGCCGCGCCTGATCCGATCTCCACGCGGCTCGTGGCAGGGCGACCAGGTCCGACGCGGGATCACGAGCCGAGGGGAACGCGGCGCAGGACCGACCAGCGGCCCGCGTCGTCCTCGGTCATCACGGTCAGGTGCTCGGCGCGGCCGCTGACGGGAAGGCGGGTGCGGATCTCGACCTCCGCGGCGTCGAGGCCGGCGTCCCCGCTCGCGTGACCGACGGTCAGGTGGGGCACGACCTCGTCGTGCACGCCCTCGTACGGCGGGAAGGCCGGGAACTCGTGCACCAGCGCCTCGGTGAGGCTCGTGAACGGGGAAGGGTCGTCCGGGGCGAGGTACAGGTAGTCGCGGTCGAACCACGCGGTCTCGGAGAACCGGTAGTCGAACGCCGACCGGGTGGCGGCCACGCGTGCCACACGAGCGAGCGCCTCGCCGTCCAGGTCGTCTCGGGGGACGAACGGGTAGATCGCCGTCACGTGGGCAGGCACACCGCGCGCGGCCACCGGGTCGAACCGGAGACGGTGCGTCCTCACCAGCGGCTCTGCCTCGGCGATCACGATCAGCAGGGCGGCGGGCGGCGACACGGGCATGGCGGGACCCTAATCCCGGCACGGCCGTGTAGGCGGCGATGACAGGATGGGCGCATGCCGCTCGACCTGACCGCCGACGTGGTGACGCTGTGCGCCCAGCTGGTCGACATGGAGTCGGTCAGCCGGAACGAGCAGGGCATCGCCGACGCGGCCGAGTCCGCGCTCACCGCCCTGACGCACCTCGACGTCGTACGCCGCGGGCACACGGTCGTCGCCCGCACCGACCTGGGGCGGGGCGAGAGGGTCGTGATCGCCGGTCACGTCGACACCGTGCCGTTCAACGACAACCTGCCGAGTCGCAACGACGGCACTGCCCTGCACGGCCTCGGGGCGTGCGACATGAAGGGCGGTGACGCGGTCATCCTGAAACTCGCCGCGACCGTCCGGGAGCCGGTGCGCGACGTCACCTACGTCCTCTACGAGGGCGAGGAGATCGACAGCGAGGCCAACGGGCTCGGCCACCTCGCCGGCGACCGGCCCGAGCTGCTCGACGCCGACTTCGCGATTCTGATGGAGCCCTCGAACGGGGTGGTCGAGGCGGGCTGCCAGGGGACGATGCGCATCGACGTCACCACGCACGGCGAGCGTGCCCACTCCGCGCGCGCCTGGAAGGGCGTGAACGCGATCCATCGCGCCGCACCGGTGCTCGAGCGCCTCACGGCGTACGCGCCGCGGATGCCGGTGATCGACGGTCTGACCTACCACGAGGGCCTCAACGCCGTCGCCATCAGCGGTGGGGTCGCCGGCAACGTCCTGCCGGACCTGTGCACCGTCGGCATCAACTATCGGTTCGCGCCCGACCGCAGCGAGGCCGAGGCGGAGTCCTACCTCCGCGACCTCTTCGAGGGGTACGACGTCCAGGTCACCGACAGCGCACCCGGCGCCCTGCCCGGCCTCGACCGCCCGGCCGCGAAGGAGTTCGTGGAGGCGGTCGGCGGCGTCGTCAACCCGAAGTTCGGCTGGACGGACGTGGCCCGCTTCAGCGCCCTCGGCGTGCCCGCCGTGAACTTCGGACCCGGTGACCCGATGCTGGCGCACAAGCAGGAGGAGTACGTGCCGCTCGACCAGCTCCGTGAGTGCGAGCGGGTGCTCTCGTCGTGGCTGGGAGGTGGACGATGACCGACCGGCAGGAGAAGTACAAGGGCCCGGTGGTCATGCGCCGGAGCCAGGTCGACGGCACGACCACCGACCAGCGACTGCTCGACTCGCGCGACCCCAGCGACTGGGTGCACACCGACCCGTGGCGAGTCCTGCGGATCCAGGCCGAGTTCGTCGAGGGATTCGGCGCCCTGGCCGAGCTGGGACCGGCGATCGCCTGCTTCGGCTCCGCGCGTACCAAGTCGGACGACCCGGTGTATGCCATCGGCGAGCAGGTCGGCCGCGCGCTCACCGCGGCAGGGTTCGCGGTGATCACGGGCGGCGGACCCGGCGCGATGGAGGCCGTCAACAAGGGCGCGAGCGAGGCCGGCGGCATCAGTGTCGGCCTCGGCATCGAGCTGCCCTGGGAGAGCGGCCTCAACCCGTGGGTCGACGTCGGCATCAACTTCCGCTACTTCTTCGCCCGCAAGACGATGTTCGTGAAGTACTCCCAGGGCTTCATCGTGCTGCCCGGGGGGCTCGGCACCCTCGACGAGCTCTTCGAGGCGCTGACGCTCGTCCAGACGCGGAAGGTGACCCGCTTCCCGCTGGTGCTGCTCGGCACCGACTACTGGCAGGGGATGATCGACTGGCTGCGCGAGCGGGCTCTGGTGCACGGCACGATCAACCAGTCGGACATCGACATGCTGCACCTCACCGACGACGTCGACCATGCCGTGGAGCTGATGGTGGCCGCGCGTGACGGGAGCCGGTCCCCATGATGTGGCTCTTCGCGATCCTGATCGTGCTCGCCCTGGGAGCAGTCGCGGTCGTGGCGGCCGGACGTGGCACGCCGATGTCGCCGGCGTACGACGACGCGCCGGACTCCCTCGTGCCTCGCGACGGGCCGATCACGGCCGACGACCTGCGCCGGATCCGCTTCCCCCTCGCGTTCCGTGGCTACCGGATGGCGGAGGTCGACGCGCTGCTCGACCGGCTGGCCGAGGAGCGCGAGCGCGCGGGCGCCGAGCCGGGCGAGCGCGGTGACGAGGAGACCGCCGATCCCGCGTAAGGCATATTGAGGGGCCGTGAAGCCGGAGTACATCGTCTACGTCCTCACGTTCCTGTCGGCCGTGGTCATCGTCCTGACACGGGTCCGGCTGTCCCAGGACCGGGCGGCGGGCCAGCATCAGGTCGGCATGGGCACCGTGAACATGCACTCCCTGTTCGGCGTCGTGGCCCTGGTGCTGTGGGTGTACTTCCTGGTCACCGGCCACGACAGGGCCCTGGTCGGCGTCGTCGCCCTCTTCTTCTACTGGCTCACCGCGCTCACCGGCCTCCTCATCCTGCTCCGGTGGATGCCCAGCCGCGGGAAACACGCGTCCGGCAGCACCGACGACCGCTGGTCGGACGGTCCGGGGTTGTCGATCCTGGCCCACATCGGGATGCTGGTCGGCGTGGTCGTGTTCACCTGGTTCTACGCCACCCAGAGCTGAGTGCTGATGGCTCGGGTCGCATCGTCACGTCGTCCACAGCTCCTCGGGGCGCTGCTCGCGCTGGCCCTGCTGCCGGGACTCATGGTGCTGCCGTGGGCACCCACCGTGGCCGCCGACGGTCAGCCCACGGTGATCGGGAAGCGCGTCCTCGGCAGGTCGGTGCAGGACCGGAAGATCGTCGCCTACCACCTCGGTGAGCCCGGCAAGAAGAAGGTCGTGCTGATCTCGCTGATGCATGGCAACGAGCCGGCGCCGCGTCGGATCCTGCTCAACCTGATCGACGGTCCGCCGGTCCACGGCGTCGACCTGTGGGTGGTGCCGGTCTACAACCCCGACGGGTTCGCCCACCACACGCGGAAGAACGCACACGGCGTCGACCCCAACCGCAACTACCCCTTCAAGTGGGTTCCGCTCGACGGGAACTACGAGTCCGGTCGGCGACCGGCCAGCGAGCCCGAGACCCGCGCGATGATGCGCTTCCTGTCGCGGATCAAGCCGGCCTACGTGCTGTCCTTCCACCAGCCCCTGCACGCCGTCGACGTCACCGAGCGGCCGAAGTTCTCCAAGCGGGTCGCTCGCGCGCTCGGGCTGCCGATGTCGCGGCTGAACTGCGGGAGCACCTGTCACGGCACGATGACGATGTGGTTCAACCACAAGTTCTCCGGCTTCGCCCTGACCGTGGAGTACGGCGCCCACCCGCCCCGGGCGAAGCTCCGGTCCGCCCCCCGCCGGATCCTCGGGCTGTTCGACGCCTGGCGCGGCGGTGTCGGCGGCGTGCCCGGCGGCTGATCCGCCTCCGGCAGCTCCGCGCGCGATTCAGCGGCCTTCGAAGACCGGCTTCTCCTTCTTCAGGAACGCCTCGACGGCGGTGGCGTGGTCGGAGGTCTGCCCGGTCCTGGTCATCTGGGTGGACTCGAACGCCACCGCCTCGGTGAAGGTGTGGTCGGCCGCGAAGGTCAGTGACTGCCGCATCGCGCCGAGGGCGACCGTCGGACCCGCCGCGAGGCGCGTCGCGAGGTCGGTGACCACCTCGGCGAGCTCCCCGGCGGGCACGACCCGGGTCGCGAGCCCGAGCGTGAGTGCCTCGTCGGCGGCGACCGTGCGGGGGAAGTAGAGGAGCTCGATCGCGCGGGCGCGCCCGACCAGCCGCTGCAGGGTGAAGCTCGAGCCGGTGTCGCAGGAGAGCGCGATGTTGGCGAAGGCGAGGTTGAAGCCCGCGGTGTCGGCGACGACCCGGAGGTCACAGGCGAATGCGAGGCTCGCGCCGGCGCCGGCCGCGACGCCGTTGACGGCTGCGATCACCGGCTTCTGCATGCCGACGAGCGTGGTCACGATCGGGTTGTAGTGCTCGTCGACGGTACGGAAGAGCGAGTCCGTCGCGCCGCTCTGCAAGATCTGCACATGCTCCTTCAGGTCCTGCCCGACGCAGAACGCACGGCCCGTGCCGGTCAGCACCACGCACCGCACGGCAGGGTCGTCGGCGACCTCGCGCAGCGCCGAGAGCAGCGCCTCCTTCGTCGCGACGTCGAGGCTGTTCATCGCCTCGGGCCGGTTGAAGGTCACGGTCGCGACGCCGTCGGCGACCTCGAGCAGGACGGGGGAGTCGTCGGCCATGAGCAGAGGTTGTCACACGGGCGTCAGCCCATGCCCAGGCACCGGCCGACGAAGCGGTCGGCCGCCGGCTTCAGCCGGGCGGCCTCGCTGGTGAACAGCTGCGCCGCCGGTGTGCCGGGCCAGTCCGCCGGCAACAGCTCGGCCGGCAGCCCGGGGTCGTCGAAGAGGAACTTGCGCCACTCGTGGACCAGTCGGAAGCGTGAGGCGAAGGCCTTCTCGTCCTCGTCCGCATGGGGAGGCTCGTCGTCGAGGAGGCGTCCGGCGACGGCCGGCCATGCGGCGTACGACGCGGCCAGTGACCGGAGGTCCCACGCGTCCATCGGGTCGGGATCGAGGTCGACGGCCAGGGCGTGCCGCGCCGAGCCGCCGGCGCGAGTCACGACCTCGTCCACCTCCGGGCGTTCGATCGGGCACACCCACACGCCCGGCGCGTGCTCGGCGTATCCCAGATAGGTGAGCTCCTGTCGCAGCCGCTCCCGGTCGGCCCGGGGCCGGGGCGCGTCGAGGAACACCAGGCGCCACCGGCCGTCCCACGGCTCCGGCGCGCGGCGGTAGATGCGTGCGGCTGCCTCGGAGAGCCGCTCGATCGCCCGGGCCGTCGCGCGGTACCCCGGCGCGGCATCGACGCGGGTCGGCTCCAGCCACCCCTGGGCGGCCATCCGCGAGATCGCCGTCCTGACGGCCGGCTCGGCGATCCCGACTGGTTCCAGGAGCCGGATCAGCGCCGACACCGGCGCCTGGTCGCCACGCGAGCGCAGGTGATCGCCGTACACGTCGAACAGGGCCGAACGCGCGCGCATGCCGTCACTGTGCCAGTTCGCGACCGGCCCTCGGGGCATCGCCGAGGCCGGGTCGCGGCAGGGTTGACCGACGTCCGGGACGCAGATAGGGGATAATGGTCCGCGCATCTGGCGTGTGGGGGGAGCTGTGATCCCCTACGTCCCGAGCCCGACACGAGAAGAAGAGGTACGCGGATGGCGGCAATGAAGCCGCGGACAGGTGACGGTCCGCTCGAGGTCACCAAG
>DATBDF010000169.1:0-6598 GCA_036270075.1 Nocardioides sp. | reverse complement strand
GAAGATCGGCTCCTTCGACGCGTTGAGGTGCTTCACGAAGTCGACGATGCCGCCCTTGGCGAGGAAGGTCTGCTCCGTGACCGGGTCGGTGCGCTCGTCCTTGAAGCGGATCTCGAGGCCCTTGTTGAGGAACGCCATCTCCCGCAGGCGCTCGATCAGGGTCTGGGCCCGGAACTCGGTCTCCTCGAACACGGCCGGGTCGGGCCAGAAGGTCACGATCGTCCCGGTGCGCTTCGACTCGGCCTTCTTGACGATCCGCCCGGTGGGGTTGCCACCGTTCTCGAAGGCCATCGTCCACTTGCCACCGTCACGGTGGATCTCGAGCTCGAGGCGCGTCGAGAGCGCGTTGACGACCGACACGCCGACGCCGTGGAGGCCGCCGGAGATCTTGTAGCCCTCGCCGCCGAACTTCCCGCCCGCGTGCAGCGTCGTGAGCACGATCTCCGCGGCGGACTTCTTCTTGTCCTCGGGGTGCGGGCCGACCGGGATCCCGCGCCCGTTGTCGTACACCCGGCAGCCACCGTCGGCGAGGAGCGTGACCTCGATGCGCGTCGCGTGGCCGGCCATGGCCTCGTCCACCGCGTTGTCGACGACCTCGTACACGAGGTGGTGGAGGCCCGAGATCCCGGTCGAGCCGATGTACATCCCGGGACGCTCCCGGACGGGCTCGAGGCCCTTCAGTACGGTGATGTCCTTTGCCTCGTAGGCCACGCGCGAGCACCCTTTCGACGTTCTGTGAGGTGGCACCGCAGACCGGGGCTCCGACCGGTGCGGTTTGTCACGGAGTCTGCCGCGTGAGAGACGCGAAACCGCAGGTCAGAGGCCTTTTGCCACTGCCCCAAGTCTACCAGACGTGGGGGACGCCTACCCGCCTTCCAGGCCCGTTTTCCGGCCCCGCGACGCGGCGTCGCGCGGCACCGAGACGCGCACCTCGCGCACCTCCACCTCGGGGAGCTCCGCGGCGATCCGGTCGACGAGCACCTGGTCCAGGTAGCGGAGCTGACCGGCCCACGCCGCGCCGTCCGCGATGACCACCAGGACACCACCGCGCACGGTCTGGGGGCGGCTGTGCGCGGCGAGCGCCGCGCCCACGAGGGAAGCCCACGCGGCCTCGACCGCGTCGATCTCCGATGGCGCGCCGAGGCCGAGCTCGCGCCGGATCGCGTCCAGCGCGTCTCCGACCTTCGGCACCTCGTCTCCGCTCACGCGGCGGCCGTGACCCGCCCGGCCTCGACCGCGAGGTGACGCTCGACGTCGATCCCGGGCGGGATGACCCCGGCCGTGGTGAGCAGCGTCTGGGTCGCCGGCAGGTGCCGTACGAGCGCGGCCGACCGGTCGGGGTCGAGCTCGCTGAACACGTCGTCGAGCAGCAGCACCGGGTCGTTGCCGATGATCGAACTGACGAGGCGGTGGCCGCCCAGCCGCAGCGCCAGCGCCAGCGTGCGCTGCTCGCCCTGGGAGGCATGGCTGCGCGCGTCCAAGCCGTTGAGGACCAGCCGCCAGTCGTCACGGTGGGGCCCGACCAGCGTCACCCCGCGCTCGATCTCGCGGCGCCGCAACGACTCGAGCGCACCCCGCAGCAGGCCGTCCACCTCGTCGACCCGTTCGGGATCGAGGGTGCCCTCGGACCACTCCGCCTCGTAGCGCATGGCCATCCCCGGCGTGACTCCGGCCAGCGACTCGTACGCGTCCGCGATGCCCGGCGTCAGCCGCTCGACCAGGCGCAGCCGGCCCCGCACGAGCTCGCCACCACTGGTCACCAGCCGGTCGTCGAGCACATCGAGCGTCGTGCGGGCCTCGGCGTCGCGCACCCCACCGCGCAGCAAGGCGTTGCGCTGGCGCAGCACCCGCTCGAAGTCGGAGCGGACCGACGCGAACCGCGTGCCAGTCGCCTCGAGCAGCTCGTCGAGATAGTCGCGCCGACCGGAGGGGCCGCCCTTCACGAGCGCGAGGTCGTCGGGGGAGAAGACCGTCACCCGGAGGTGGGCGGCGTAGTCACGCCGGCGCGTCACCGCCTGCTTGTTCACCATGACGCGATTGCGCCCGACCGCGCGGAGTGCCGCCTCGACGAGCATCGTGCGGTCGGCCTCGACGATCTCGGCACGCACGATCGCCTCGTCGTGTCCCGACGCGACGAGCGCCGCGTCCGGCACCCCGCGGAAGGAACGGCCCGACGCCACCCACGCGACGGCCTCGAGGAGGCTCGTCTTGCCCTGGCCGTTCGCGCCGGTGATCACCGTGCAGCCCTCGTCGAAGGCCACGTCCGCCGCGTCGTAGCACCGGAAGTCCTGGAGCCACAGGCGGCACAGCCGCATCAGTGCCTCGGGTCCGCAGCGCCGCTCAGGAGATCCGTACGGGCATCAGGAGGTAGAGGAACTCCTGGTGGTCGGTGCCCCGCAGGGTCGCCGGCTTGAGCGGATCGAGCGTCTCGAGCACGACCTCGTCGCCTTCGACGGCCAACAGCCCGTCGAGCAGGAACTGCGGGTTGAACGCCACGGTCACGTCGGTGCCCTCGAACTTCGCGTCGACGGCCTCGGTCGCGTCGGCCCGCTCCTGCGCGCTGGCCGAGAGCTCCAACCCGTCGCCGCTCATCGCCAGCCGGACCGGCGTGCCCTCGCGGCCCTCGCCGACGATCTGCATCAGCCGGACGGCCTCCTCGAGCGCTTCGCGCGACACGGTCAGCCGGTTCGGGTACCCACTCGGGATGAGCTGCTCGTAGTTCGGGAACTCGCCTTCGATCAACCGTGCGGTCACGGTGCGCGTCTCGGACGCGAACCGCACCTCGCGCTCACCGAAGGTCACGTCGATCTTCCCGGACGAGAACACCCGCTGGACCTCGTTCAGCCCCCGTGCGCCCACCAGGACCCGCTGACCCTCGCTCAGCATCCCGACCCCGGCCAGGTCGCGCACGGCCAGCCGGTAGGAGTCCGTGGCCACGAGCCGCACGCCGTCGGCAGTCGCCGCGAGCAGCACGCCGGTCAGGATCGGGCGGGCGTCGTCACGCGACGCCCCGGGGATGACCTGGCGCAGCGCCTCGGCGAACGGCCCGGCGTCGACCGTCACGGCGGAGCCGCTCGGCTCACCGACCCGGGGGAACTCGTCCGCCGGCAGCAACCGGACGCTGGCCTTGGCCGATCCCGCGGTGATGCGGGCGTCGTCGCCCTCGACCTCGAAGGTCACGATCCCGGACTTCAGCCGGGTCGTGAGCCCGTCGAACAGCTTCGCCGGCACGACGGCCTGGCCCTCGGTGTCGATCTGGGCCGGCGCCTGCACCCGGATGGTGAGGTCCAGGTCCGAGCCGACGAGCTCGATGTGGTCGGCGGCGGCGGTCACCTGGATGCCCGAGAGGACGGGGAGCGCGCCGCTCCGGGCCGAGACCGCCCGCTGTGCGGTGCTGATCGCCTCGGCCAGCGTGTCGCGCTCGCATCGGAACTTCACCGTCCACCTCCTGACGAAGACGATAGGTGTTCTTGTCGTAGCGGTAGTAGGTCCTGTGGATTGTGGACGAAGGCCTGCATTGCCTGGTGGGAGGGGATCTCGCTGTCCCAGCCTTGTCCACCATGGTCCCCAGCCCGGTGACGGGACAGTGGCCGGATGGTGAAGTTCCCCACCGTCCGCGAGAGATATCCCCAGGAGTCCACAGGCTTATCCACCGGTGCCGAGCCGGATGCGGCCCATCAGCTCGTTGACCTGGTCGAACACGTTGTGGCGCTCGGTCATGAGGCCTTTGATCTTCTCCACCGCATGGATCACGGTCGTGTGGTCGCGGCCACCGAACTCCTCGGCGATCTTCGGGTACGAGAAGTCGGTGAGCTCCCGGAAGACGTACATGCCGATCTGACGGGCGATGACGAGGGGGCGGCGCCGGCTGCGGCCGCAGAGGTCCTCGACGGTGAACCCGAACATCTTGGCGGTCTCGTCGAGGATGAGCTCGGGGGTGATGACCCGGGGCACGACGGGCGGCAGCAGGTCGATGAGGACCTGGCGGGCGACGTCCTCGGAGAGCGGGAGCCGGTTCAGGCTCGAGTAGGCGGCGACGCGGATCAGCGCGCCCTCGAGCTGGCGGACGTTGTCGCTGATGTTGCTCGCGATGAAGTTCAGGACCTCCGCGGGCAGCTCCTCGAGGGCCTCCGCCTCCGCCTTCATGCGCAGGATGGCGAGGCGGGTCTCGAACTCCGGCGGCTGCACGTCGGTGATGAGGCCCCACTCGAGCCGGGTCCGCAGACGGTCCTCGAGGCGGGGGATCTGCTTGGGCGGCCGGTCCGACGAGAGCACGATCTGGTTGCCGGCGCCGTGGAGCGAGTTGAACGTGTGGAAGAACTCCTCCTGGAGCTGCTGGCTGCGCTCGAGGAACTGGATGTCGTCGACGAGCAGCACGTCGACCTCGCGGTAGCGGCGCCGGAACGCGTTGCCCGCGTTGTTGCGGATCGCGTCGACGAACTCGTTCATGAGCGTCTCGGTGGAGACGTAGCGGACGCGCGTGAGCTTGTGGACGTCGCGGACGTAGTTCCCGATCGCGTGGAGCAGGTGGGTCTTGCCCAGCCCGGCGGGCCCGTAGATGAACAGCGGGTTGTACGACCGGGCCGGGTTCTCGGCGACCGAGAGCGCGGCCGCGTGCGCGAACCGGTTGGACGCGCCGATGACGAACTGGTCGAAGGTGTAGCGGGGGTTCAGCGCGGTCCACGGCGCCGGGCTCTCGTCCGCGGCGGGCGGCAGCAGCCCACCGCCGGGGGTGGCGACCGGGCTCGGCGTCGACATGGCCGCGGGCGTCTCGGGCGCGGGCGGCGGGGTCATCACGACCGGGTCGTCACGCCGGGGCGCCGTGTCCACGACCAGCTCGACGGCCAGGTCGCGGCCGGTGGCATCGTGGAGGAGGTCGGTCAGCAGGCCGGTGTAGCTGGACCGGATGCGCTCGCAGGCGACCGCGCTGGGGACGGCCAGCACGAGGATCGAGCCGTCGCACCGAACCGGGCGGACCTCTCGGAACCAGGTGTTCCAGGTCCCCTCGGCGAGCTGCGCGCGCAGCGCCGTGCTCCCCGAGTCCCAGAGATCGGCGGCCAACGACGACACGACGGTCGTCGAGGCCAGCTCCATGTTGTCCACAGGCCCATCCACAAGTGTGGAGAAAGGACGAGAGAGGCCGGAGCCCCTCTCATCGAGATGACGGGTCGGCCTGCCGCGGGCGGGGGAACGCCCTCCGGGGAAGTTCGCCGAATCGAGGCCGTTGCGACGGGCGAGGAGGCGAACCTAGCAAACCCCCTCACGACCGACAAGGGGAGCGCGGAGGCTCCGCCGGGTGGAGAAACCGCACGTTTTGGGTGCTATCCACAACCTTCTGCGGGCGTGGGTGCGGGTGCGGGGGCGCCATCCGATGGTGACGCGACCGTCACCCGGCCCACGGTGGTTGGCCCGCCGCACCCCGGATTGCAGGTGACCCGTCCGGGATCGTAGAATCCGAGGCCGCGCCCATCCAGCCCCGGCCGACCCCCCACCGCCGGGTCGATGCCGACCCCCCACGGGCGAACCTCTCGAGGAGGCCATGCGTGAAGCGGACCTTCCAGCCGAACCAGCGGAAGCGCAGCAAGAAGCACGGATTTCGCCTGCGGATGCGCACCCGCGCGGGTCGCAACGTCGTGAAGACGCGCCGCCGGCGCGGACGCGCCCGGCTCTCCGCCTGATCTGGCGCGTCCGCGGCCATGCGACCTTCCGGGACCTTGCCCGGATCCCCGCCCGTCGTCACGGCGCGCTCAGCGCCCGTTTGCTGCGCGGTGACGTCGAGCGGCCACCGAGCGTGGCCTACGCGGTGCCGCGAGCGGTCGGTGACGCCGTCGCCCGCAACCGGCTCAAGCGCCGGCTGCGGGCCCTGGTCTCCGAGCTCGAGGCCGAGCTCGTCCCCGGCGGCCGGTACCTCGTCGGCGCCGGACCGGCCGCGATGAGCGCCGGACCGGCCGAGCTGCGCGAGTCGCTGCGCACCGTGCTCCGCACCGCCGGGGAGCGCCACCGATGACCGCGGTCGGGGCGCCGTCCGGCGACGTCGCCGCCCGCCCGCGCCGCTCGCCCGCCGCCTGGCTGGCCGCGGTGCTGATCCGGGGCTACCAGCACGCGATGTCCTGGACCCGGCCCCACTGCCGGTTCACGCCCAGCTGCTCCCAGTACGCGCTCGAGGCGGTCGACGAGCACGGCGCGATCCGGGGCGGGTGGCTGGCGCTGCGCCGGATCGGTCGGTGCCACCCATGGAACCCGGGCGGGTACGACCCCGTCCCCTCTGCGAACACCTGTTCGCATGAGACCGGAAGCAGGTAGCAGCAGTGCAGAGCATCTGGGACGGCATCCGGGAGGGGATGGGCTACATCCTCGCCTTCTTCTACTCGATCGTTCCGAACGTCGGCTTCGCCATCATCATGCTCACGATCGTCGTGCGCCTGATCCTGTTCCCGCTCACCGCGAAGCAGGCGAAGTCGATGATCGCGATGCAGCGGGCGCAGCCCGAGATCAAGAAGCTGCAGGCGAAGTACAAGAACGACAAGCAGAAGCTCAACGAAGAGATGATGAAGTTCTACAAGGAGAACTCCATCAACCCGCTCGGGGGCTGCCTGCC
>DATBDF010000168.1:0-9359 GCA_036270075.1 Nocardioides sp. | reverse complement strand
CGCGCGTCGCGCGGATCGGAAGTGGTGAAGCCGATCTGGTTGTTGACGATGAGGTGCACCGTGCCGCCGGTGCCGTAGCCGCGCGTGCCGGAGAGGTTCAGCGTCTCCATGACGACGCCCTGCCCGGCGAACGCCGCGTCGCCGTGCACCAGGAGGGGCAGCACCGGGTACGCCGCTCCGCGGTCGAGCACGTCCTGCTTGGCGCGGGCGATGCCCTCCAGCACCGGGTCGACCGCCTCGAGGTGCGACGGGTTCGCGGCCACGGAGACCTTGATCCGGTCGCCGAGACCCGAGAGGAACTCGCCCTCCGCGCCGAGGTGGTACTTCACGTCGCCGGAGCCCTGGACGGTCCGGGGGTCGATGTTGCCCTCGAACTCGCGGAAGATCTGGGAGTACTTCTTCCCGACGATGTTCGCGAGCACGTTCAGCCGGCCGCGGTGCGCCATCCCGATCGTGACCTCGTCGAGCCCGATCTCGGCCGCGGCCTCGCAGATCTCGTCGATCACCGGGATCGTGGTCTCACCACCCTCGAGGCTGAACCGCTTCTGCCCGACGAACTTCGTCTGCAGGAAGGTCTCGAACGCCTCGGCCTGGTTGAGCTTGAGCAGGATCCGCAGCTGCTCCTGACGCGGAGGCTTGGTGTGCGGTCGCTCCACGCGCTCCTGGATCCACTTGCGCTGCTCGGGATCCATGATGTGCATGTACTCGATGCCGGTGGTGCGGCAGTACGAGTCGCGCAGGATGCCCAGGATGTGCCGCAGCTTCATGAAGCGGCGACCCTCGCCTCCGAACGAGCCGGTCGCGAACTCCCGGTCGAGGTCCCACAGGGTCAGCCCGTGGGACTCCACCTCGAGGTCGGGGTGGCTGCGCTGGCGGTACTCGAGCGGGTCGGTGTCGGCCATCAGGTGGCCGCGCACGCGGTAGGCGTGGATGAGCTCGAGGATGCGCGCCTGCTTGGAGATCTCGTCGTCGTGCGACGTCGCGATGTCGCTGCTCCAGCGGATCGGCTCGTAGGGGATCCGCAGCGCGCGGAAGATCTCGTCGTAGAAGCCGTCCTCGCCGAGCAGGAGCTGGTGGATGCGCTTGAGGAACTCGCCCGACTGCGCGCCCTGGATGACCCGGTGGTCGTACGTCGACGTCAGGGTCATGACCTTGCTGATGGCGTTGCGGGCGATCGCCTCCTCCGAGGCGCCCTGCCACTCCGGCGGGTACTCCATCGCGCCGACGCCGATGATCGCGCCCTGACCGCGCATCAGTCGCGGCACGGAGTGGTTGGTGCCGATCGTGCCGGGGTTGGTCAGGGACATCGTCGTGCCCTGGAAGTCATCCACGGTGAGCTTGCCGTCACGGGCCTTCCGGACGACGTCCTCGTACGCCGTCCAGAACGCCGCGAAGTCCATCGTCTCGGCCCGCTTGATGTTGGGCACGAGGAGCTGGCGCGTCCCGTCCTTCTTCTGCATGTCGATCGCGAGGCCGAGGTTGATGTGGGCCGGGGTGATCTGGGTCGGCTTGCCGTCGACGACGTCGAAGCCCACGTTCATCTCGGGCATCGCCTTCAGGGCCTTGACCAGGGCGTAGCCGATGAGATGGGTGAACGAGACCTTGCCGCCGCGCGCTCGGGACAGGTGGTTGTTGATGACGATCCGGTTGTCCCAGAGGAGCTTGACCGGCACCGAGCGCACGGACGTGGCCGTGGGGACCGACAGCGAGTCGTCCATGTTGGCCACGGTGCGGGCGGGTGCCCCGCGCAGCACCGTGTACGTCGGCTGGTCGACGGCCGGCGCCGGCTCGCTCGCCTTCTTCTCCTTGGGAACCGGCCTCGTGGTCCCCTTCGCCGGCTCGACAGCGGCCGAGTCCGGGCGCGGTGTCGCCGTGGGCGCCGACCTCCCGTCGGGGGCGGCCGTCCTCTCCTGTGCGGACGCCTGGGCGGCAGGAGAGGGCTGCGCCTTCTGGGCGGGCGGGGTCGGTGTGGTCCTCGTCACGGTGGCCGTGCTCGCCGCACCGCCGGCGGAGCTCCCGCCGGGTCCTCCGTTCGCACTCGAGCCGTTCGTCTCGAAGTACGCCGCCCAGGTCGGGTCCACGCTTCCCGGATCACGCTTGAACTGTTCGTACATCTCCTCGACGAGCCATTCGTTGGCTCCGAAGTCGGAGGAGGGTGCCGAGGCTGGGTCTGACGGGTTGGTCTGCTGCTGCGGCACGGGTTTGGATCGCCTCTTCCGGAGCGTGCGCGTGGGTGGTCGGGACTCAGTTGTCCAGGCTAGTCCCCCACGCACAGAAATACCGAAGTACGGTGTCCGGCTGGTGCATGGTGTAACCCGTCACCACGACCGGTCGTCATCGTCGGGTGCAGGAGCCCCTCCGGACCGCCCGCGACGACACCCCCGAGACCGGAAAGGACCGAGGCTTGCCTCCCTTCCGCCCTGCCCTCCGCTCAGCACTCCGCTCAGCCCTTCGCCCCGCCCTTCGCCCTGTGGTCACCAGATCGGCCGGCCGACGCAGGACGTCGACCGCGGCCGCGCTCGTGGCCGTCGCGCTCGCGGCGGGCGGCTGCAGCAGCAGCGACTCCTCGACGCCCGATGCAGCCCCGACCACCGGCGGATCCCGGGCCGGCGCAGCCCCCGCGGTGGCGTCCAAGGTCACGCTCGGCCAGGTCGCGGGCACCATTCGCGGGTCCTACCGGAAGGTGTTCGTGTCCGACCACCGCAAGCACGTGCTCAGCCAGGTCGGTCACGCGGTGGACACCTGGATCGACGGCGGCTTCGTCGGCGTCGACTACCCGACCCGGTCCTTCGCGAAGGCCTTCGTCGCGTTCACCGACCCGGCCGCCCACGACGCCGAGCACCAGCAGAAGCTGATGACCAACTGGCCCCTCGGCCAGCGGATCGACGGGGTCGAGGTCAAGAGGCGGACCGTGACCGTCGACGTGCTCGCTCCCCGCGGTCGTCCGGCCGGGGCGACGGCCCGCGTCGACCTCGTGTTCGACACCACCGGTGACACGACGAAACGGGTCTCGGTCCGCGGGCGCCTCTTCCTCGTCCCGGCCGCCCCCGGCAAGTGGCGCATCTTCGGTTACGACGTGTCGAAGGGAGCCAAGTGATGAACCGCTCGACCAGGCGACACATCCTGCGCGCCGCCCGCCTCGCCATGCTGGGCCTGGTGCTCGCCGTGGTGACCCTGACGCTGCCGGACTCGGCGCCCAAGTCCACCGAGATCGCGCTCGTCAAGGTCCACCAGGCCGACGCCGCCACCCTCGACCCGAACGTGATCTCGATCCTCGCCGTGGGGTCGGACGCGCGCCCGGGGGAGAACTTCATCCATACCCGGGGTGACGCGCTCCAGCTGGTCACGATCAACACCGAGACCCACGCAGCGAGCATCATCGGCGTACCCCGGGACTCCTGGGTCGACATCCCCGGCCACGGTCACGACAAGATCAACGCCTCGCTGTACTACGGCGGGCCAGACCTGCTCGGCCAGACCGTCGGCAACCTGATCGGCGTGCACCCCAAGTACGTGTTCGTGACCAGGTTCCAGTGGTTCAGCGCCATGGTGCGCAGCATCGGCGGCATCGACATCCACAACCCGTATGCGTTCAGCGACGACCCCCTGAAGCGGGTCGGCTTCAAGGCCGGCCGGATCCATCTCAACGGCTACGACGCGATGGCGTACTCCCGCATCCGGCACTCGCTGCCGCGAGGTGACTTCGACCGCTCGGCCCACCAGGAGACCGTGCTCAAGGGGATCCAGTCGAAGGTGCACGCGAACGCCGACAAGCCCGGCTTCATCGAGCGTGGAGTCCTCACCGCGATGTCCCACATGTACACGAACCTCCCGCCGACCGAGCTGTTCCGGCTGGCGCAGGTGATGGCCCAGGTGGATCCGCACAAGGTGCGGTCGTGCGTCGTGCAAGGCGGCATCGGCACCTCCTCGGGTGGCGCCAGCATCGTCCTTCCGTACGTGGCTCAGGCCCGCGACATGGGCAACCAGATCCGCAAGGACGGCACGCTCTCACACTGCGGATAACGTGCGTCCATGGCCTACGACGAGGCGCTGGCGGCTCGGATCCGCGAGCACGCGACCGGTGAGCCGGTCGAGGAGAAGAAGATGTTCGGCGGGCTGGCGTTCCTGCTCGGCGGGCACATGGCCGTCGCCGCGAGCGGGCAGGGGGGCCTGATGGTCCGGGTCGAGCCCGCGGAGACGGCGGCTCTGCTCGAGGAGCCGGGCGCCTCGCCGTTCGAGATGGGCGGTCGCGGGGCGATGGACGGCTGGCTGCGGGTGTCGTCCGAGGCGGTCGAGGACGACGACGACCTGGCCCGCTGGGTGGACCGCGGGCTCGCGTACGCGCGGTCCCTGCCACCGAAGTGAGACCGTCGACCGCGGAGGACGCCCGACCGGGCAGGGTGGTCCCGTGATCGAGCTGCGCAGCGACAACGCCGCCGGAGTCGCACCCGAGATCCTGGCCGCGATCCAGGCCGCCAACGTCGGCTCCGACCTGGCGTACGGCGGCGACGACGTCACCGCCCGCCTGCACGGCATCGTCCGCGACGTCTTCGAGCATCCGACCGCGCGGGTGTTCCCGGTGACCAGCGGCACCGCCGCCAACGCCCTGTCCCTCTCCGCGCTCACCCCGCCGTGGGGAGCGGTGCTGTGTCATCCGACGGCCCACATCATCAGCGCCGAGGGAGGTGCCACGTCACTACTCGGCGCGGGTGCGGTGATGCAGGGCGTGGACGGCGAGCATGCCCTGATCGACCCCGACCGGCTCCGTGCCCATCTAGACTCCACCGGGTGGGGCGACCCGCACCACAGCCAACCCAGCGTGCTGTCGCTGACGGTGGCCAGTGACGAGGGGACGCTGTACCGGCCGACGCAGGTCGCGGAGCTGGCCGAGATCGCGCGAGCGCGGGGGCTGAAGGTCCACATGGACGGGGCGCGCCTGGCCAACGGCCTGGCGGCGCTGGGCTGCTCGCCGGCGGATCTCACGTGGCGGGCCGGCGTCGACGTCGTCTCCCTCGGCGCGATCAAGAACGGAGCCCTGGGCGCCGAGGCGATCGTGGTCTTCGACGAGGGCGCAGCCGAGGAGCTCGTGTACCGGACGAAGCGGTCCGGGCACGTCACCAGCAAGATGCGGTTCCAGTCCGCCCAGCTGACGGCCTACCTCACCGACGGGCTGTGGCTGCGGCTGGCCGCGCACGCCAACCAGCGCATGGCCGAGCTCGTGGCCGAGCTGCGGCCGCTGGCGGACCGGGGAGTCCGACTCCTCGAGCGGGTGGACGTGAACATGGCGTTCGTGGAGCTGCCGGTCCCCGCCGCCGAGGCACTCCCGGATGCCGGGATCCTCTGCTACCGGATCACCGACGACACCGTGCGTCTGGTGACCAGCTGGGAGACCACGGCCGACCACGTCGCGGCGGCCGCCGCCGGCTTCCGGGCGGCCGTGTCGGCGGTGGGATAGTGCGGCCGTGAAGACGGTGTCGCGGCTGCTGACCGTGGTCGGGACGCTGGTGCTCCTGGCCGGCACGGTCGCCGGAGTGGTCAACCACGAGGTGCTCGACGCCGGGCGGTTCGCCGACCATGTGAACGCGGTCCGTGCGGACCCGGCGGTCTCGCGCGAGCTCGGCGCGCTGGTCACCGACCGGATCCTGGCCGAGCAGCCCGACCTCACCGCCGTGCGCCCGCTCCTCGAGTCGACGGCGACAGCGGTCGTCGCCAGCCCCGCTCTGGGCTCTGCGGCGCGGGCAGCCGCCGCGGGTCCCCTCTACCGGACGCTGACGGGCGGCAGCGGAACCGGCGACACGGTCGTGCTGCGCCTGGCGGACGTCGGCGCGATCGCACTCGGGGTCGCGGCCGTGGCGGCACCCGAGCAACGCGCCGCCCTGCCCGCCGAGCTCGACGTCCGGCTGTCGCAGTTCGGGTCGCAGGACGCCACGAGAGAGACGCTCGACTGGGTGCACCTGGTGCGATGGCTGTCCTGGCTGCTGCCGGTGCTGGGAGTGCTCCTCCTCGCGCTGGGTGGCGCGATGCGTGGGTCCAGTGGGTCCTCGACACGGGGGCGAGCGCTCGCGGCGCTCGCGGCGGTCGGTCGTGGTGCCCTGGCCGCCGCCGTCATCCTCGCGGCCGTGCTCGTCGTGGCCGGGTTCCTCGTCGGACGCGCGGACGACTCGACCCTGTCGGGCGCCGTGCTGCAGGCCGTCTGGCACGAGCTCGACGGGGACTTCTGGGCCGCCGCCGGCCTGCTCGGGGCCGTCGGCTACGTGCTCTCCCTCGCGATGCGACCCGGAGTGGTGCAGACCGGGCGGGACCTGACGCCGCGCGAGGTGCTCACCCGGGCGTGGGGTCAGGTGCTCGACCCAGGGCCCGGGCTCGGCCCCCGCGCGGTCCGGGCGGGTGTCCTGCTGCTGACCGGCATCGCGCTGGTGCTCCAGCCGCTCGAGGTCGCCCGAGCCCTGCTGTGGGCGACCGGAGTCGTGCTCGTCGTCCTCGGTGGGGCACTGCTGGTCGCGATGACGACGGAGGCGGTCCGCGACCGTGCGCGGGGCCGCGAACCGGCCGCGCTGCTCCCGTCCGGCACGCAGGCGCGATGGGTGGCGGTAGGCGTCGCCGTCCTCGTCCTGGTGGGGGCGCTCGTCGTGGGCGGTCTTCCCGGAAGGCAGGACCTGCCGGAGGCGATGGGCCACGACGACGAGACGTGCAACGGGTACGTCGCCCTGTGCGAGCGTGCCTACGACGACGTCGCGTTCCCGGCGACCCACAACTCCATGTCCGCGGCGGACGAGCCCGGATGGTTCTTCGCCGAGCAGCCCGACGGGATCATCGCCCAGCTGGACCACGGGATCCGGGTCCTCCTGGTGGACAGCTGGTACGGACAGCGGACCCAGCGTCGAGGCATCGTGGCGAACACCGACGCGAGTCGGGCCGCCGCCCTCGAGGAGGCCGAGTCGGATCTCGGCCGGGCGACCGTCGACAGCGCGCTGCGACTCCGCGACGCGCTCGACCTCAGCCCGCGCGGTCCGGTCGAGCCCTACCTGTGCCACGCGCTGTGCGAGCTCGGGTCCACGGCCTGGCTGCCGGTGATGAAGCGGGTCCGTGACTGGATGGCCGCCCATCCGCGGGACGTGGTCACCGTCTTCGTGCAGGACACGGTCAGCCCGGCCGACACCGCAGACGTGTTTCGCAACGCCGGACTGCTGCCCTACGTCTACACCCCGGCCGGCGACCACGGCTGGCCCACGCTCGGTCAGATGATCGAGTCGGGCCAGCGCCTCGTGGTGCTGATGGAGAACCACGGAGGCGGGACGACGTACCCCTGGCTGATGCAGGGCTTCGACTGGGTGCAGGACACGCCGTACGACTTCGCGCGGCCCTCGGACTTCAGCTGCGCGCCCAACCGCGGTCCGGCCGACGCCTCGGTGTTCCTGCTCAACCACTGGATCACCGACAAGCGGCGTGAGGTCTCGAACGCGACCGAGGTCAACGCGCGTGACGTCCTGCTCCCTCGTGCTCAGGAGTGCGCGGAGACGCGCGGCCTCCAGCCCACGTACCTCGCGGTGGACTTCTACGACCGCGGCGACCTGTTCGGCGTCGTGGACACGCTGAACGGGACGGGATGAGCCCTTTCACCCTCGGGCGGTTTCTGCTACGCAAGATCTGACTGAGCGTTCTGGACGGCTTCACGGGCTTCGCCGGCGAACGGTCGCTGCGACTGAGCACGGTCAGACGGAGGCGCAGGGATGAGCACGGAGACCCAGGCCACTTCGAGTGGCGTGGCGAAGCTGACCCTGCCGACCCTGACCGCGATGGTCGTCGGCGGCATGGTGGGCGCCGGCGTCTTCTCGCTGCCGGCGCGGTTCGGCGTCGCGACCGGCATCCTCGGGTCACTGATCGCCTGGGCGATCGCCGGCACCGGCATGTTGATGCTGGCGTTCGTGTTCCAGAACCTGGCGATCCGCAAGCCGGACCTGGACTCCGGCGTCTTCATCTACGCCAAGGCCGGGTTCGGCGACTACGCCGGGTTCAACTCCGCGATCGGCTTCTGGGCCAGCACCGTGGCCGGCAACACCTTCTACTGGGTCTTCATCTCGGCGACCCTCGGGTCGTTCTTCGACGCGTTCGGCGACGGTGACACGGTGCTCGCCGCGACCCTCGGCTCGCTCGGGGTCTGGTTCTTCCACACGCTGATCGCCCGCGGCGTCCGGGACGCGGCTGTGATCAACCGCATCGTGACGGTGTTCAAGGTCATCCCGATCCTGGTGTTCATCGTGGTGCTGTTCGTGAACTTCGACGCGGGGGTGTTCTCCGACAACTGGACCGCCTACGGGTACGGCGATCTCGGCACCCTGAACGAGCAGGTCCGCAACACCATGCTGATCACGACCTTCGTGTTCATCGGGATCGAGGGCGCGAGCGTCTACTCGCGCTACGCCCAGCGGCGTGAGGACGTCGGGAAGGCGACCGTGCTCGGGTTCCTGAGCGTGCTCTCCATCTTCGCGCTGGTCACCCTGTCGAGCTACTCGGTCGTCCCGCAGCCCGAGCTGGCCGACACCCGCCAGCCCTCGATGATCGGGGTGTTCCAGTCCGTCGTCGGCGACTGGGGGAAGGTGTTCATCAGCGTCGCGGTGATCGTCTCCGTCCTCGGCGCGTACCTGGCCTGGACCCTGATGGCCGCGGAGGTCATGTACATCCCCGCGCGGAACGAAGACCTTCCCGAGTTCCTCGGAAGGGAGAACTCGACCGGCTCACCGATCACGGCGCTCGTCGTCACGTCGCTGGCGATCCAGGGCCTGCTGGCGGCCACGCTCGTGCTGACCGACGCGCTGAACTTCATGCTGGACCTGTCCACGAGCCTGGCCCTGATCCCGTACTTCCTGGCGGCCGCCTATGCCCTCAAGCTGGGACTGGTCGGCGAGTCCTACGAGTCCGCCAGCGCGGTCACCCGCCGCAAGGAGACGGTGTTCGCGGGCATCGCGACCGCCTACACCCTGTTCCTCTTCGACGCCGCGGGCCTGAAGTTCCTGCTGCTCGCGACCGTGATCCTGGCTCCGGCGACGTTGCTCTACATCAAGGCCCGCAGCGAGCGCGGACGGCGCCTGTTCAGCCCGACCGAGATGGCGCTCTGCGCCGTGATCGTGGCCGGCGGCGTCTTCGGCGCGGTGGGGTTGTGGACCGGCCGGATCACCCTGTGAGCAGAGCGGCCCACGAGACGAGCATCGAGACGAGAGGCAGGACACCATGAGCGAGTCCATCCAGGGATCCGTCTCCGCGACCTACGGCGTGCACTCCGAGGTCGGCCGGCTGCGCAAGGTGCTGGTGTGTGCACCCGGCCTGGCCCATCGGAGGCTCACCCCGACCAACAGCGACGA
>DATBDF010000167.1:0-4521 GCA_036270075.1 Nocardioides sp. | reverse complement strand
CTGACCTTCACCTTCTCCTTCGACGACTACGTGCTGCCGGCCTTCACCAACGGCACCACCAACACCTGGCCGATCGTGGTCTACTCCGCAGTCCGCTTCGGGATCACACCCGCGATCAACGCGCTGGCGACCATCATGCTGGCGATCACGATCATCGTGATCCTGGCGACGGGGGTCTTCCTGCGGCGCTCCGCCGCGCGCATGGCCACGAGCACGAACGAGGAGGCCGATCGCGCCATGGGCAGCGTGGTCAGCGTTCCCTGAGTCCGGGGATCCGCCCAGGGCAGGTCCGCCCAGAGCAGTTCCGCTCGGGGCAGCACGCCCTTCGCTCGCCGTACGACGGGTGGCAGCCTCGCAGCATGAACGACTCCACGGCCTGGCACCGGATCGACGACGAGATCGCGGGCAGCCTGCTCGAGCAGCGCACCCTGCTCATGGGCGGGGTGCTCGACGAGACCCTGGGCAACCGGCTCTGTACCGGCCTCATGGTGCTGGCGGCCCGCGACACCCGCGCCGACATCCAGCTCTGGATCAGCTCACCCGGCGGCTCGGTGCCGGCGATGCTGGCGATCCGTGACGTGATGCGGATCATCCCCAACGACGTGGTCACCGTGGCGATGGGGATGGCGGCCAGCGCCGGCCAGTTCCTGCTCAGCTCGGGGACGAGGGGCAAGCGCTACGTGCTCCCGCACGCACGCGTCCTGCTCCACCAGGGCTCCGGAGGCATCGGCGGGACCGCGATGGACATCGCGATCCAGGCCGACGATCTGCGGCACACCCGCGACACGGTGCTCCGGCTGATCGCCGAGGACACGGGCCAGGACATCGAGACCGTGGAACGCGACTCGCGGCGCGACCGGTGGTTCAGCGCCGACGAGGCGCTCGACTACGGCTTCGTCGACCACGTCGTCGCCTCGCTCGACGAGGTGCAGCCCGTCGTACGACGGCCGCTCGGACTGGGGGCGTCAATCACCCCACGACGTTCTGCTCCTCCCCCGCTCCGCTCCTCCGTCGAACAACGTCGCGGGGGCCCCGAGCGATGACCAGCTACCCGATCCCCTACGTCACCACGCTCACCAACCGCGGCGAGCGGACCGTCGACGTCTACAGCCGCCTGCTCGCCGACCGGGTGATCTACCTCGGGACGCCCATCGACGACGGGGTCGCCAACACGGTGATCGCCCAGCTGATCCACCTCGAGTCGGAGAGCCCCGAGGCGCCGATCAACCTCTACCTCAACTCCCCGGGCGGCTCGATCCCGGCGATGCTGGCGATCTACGACGCGATGCAGTTCGTGCGCCCTGTCGTCGAGACCACCTGCGTCGGGCAGGCCGTCGCGACGGCGGCAGTGCTCCTGGCCGGCGGCGCGCCCGGGCACCGGCAGATCCTCCGGCACGGCCGGGTGGTGCTGCACGCGCCGGCTGCCGAGGGGCGCGGCACCGTGCCGGACCTGATCCTCGAGGCCGAGGAGATCGAGCGGGTGCGCTCGCTGCTGGAGGAGCTCCTCGCGCAGGACACCGGGCGCACGCCCGCGCAGGTCCGTGAGGACACCGAGCGCGACCTCGTCCTCACCGCCGAGCAGGCGGTGGAGTACGGCGTCGTGGACGCCGTGATCACCTCGCGCGACGCCGGGCCGCGGGTCGGTCAGGCGGCCAGGCAGACCGGCGACTGAGGCGCCGTCGAGCCGACCCGGATCGCGAGGCTGCCGACCGAGAGCCCGAGGGCGCCGGCCATCGCCGCCAACAGCTCGGAGGACGGGTCCTTGAGGCCGCGCTCGACCTCGGAGAGGTACTGCGGCGAGACGCCTGCCTCCTCCGCCACGTCGATCAGCCGCCTGCCCGAGGCGTGCCGCTCGCGACGGAGCTCGCGGCCCAGCGACTCACGCCACAGCGGCTCCACGCCCTGGGACTGCCCCTGCTCGGACGGTGGCTCCCGGCGTACCGGCAGCGGAACGACGTCACCCATGACCCGATGCTAGGTCGGCAAGCAGACGGTGGCAGCCCCGTTCCGCTCTCAGCAGAACCGGGCGTCGGGTGACCGTGGTTTCGAGACGGCGCTGGTGCGCCTCCTCAACCGACGGTCGGCCGTTGGTCGAGGATGTCGCTCTGCGACCGTCTCGAAACCAGGCCGTCGCGACCCGGCTAACCTCCACGCATGAGGGGCGGCGGGAAGGCGTGCATCATCGGGGCGGGCTCGTCGGGGATCACAGCGGCCCAGGTGCTGCAGGCCGAGGGCATCGACTTCGACTGCTTCGAGATCGGGTCCGGCGTGGGCGGCAACTGGCGCTACGACAACGACAACGGCGTCAGCTCGGCCTACCGCTCGCTGCACATCAACACCTCGCGGGCGGCGATGGAGTACGCCGCCCACCCGATGCCCGCGACGTACCCGGACTACCCGAGCCACTGGCAGGTCGCGCAGTACTTCGACGACTTCGTCGACCACTTCGGCCTCCGCGAGAAGATCACGTTCCGGACCGAGGTGACGAAGGTCGAGCCGATGGCCGGCGGCGGCTACGACGTCACCCTCCGCTCACGGGACGAGGGCCGCGTCGTCGAGACCCGTCACTACGACCACGTCCTGGTCGCCAACGGTCACCACTGGGACCCGCGCTGGCCGGAGCCGTCGTTCCCGGGCGCCGAGACGTTCCCGGGGCTCCAGCTGCACGCGCATTACTACCGCACCCCGGAGGTCCTCGAGGGCAAGCGCGTGGTGGTGCTGGGGATCGGCAACTCGGCCACCGACATCGCGGTCGAGTCGAGCCGTCATGCCCAGGAAACCTACCTGGCCATGCGTCGCGGTGCGTGGGTGATCCCGAAGTACCTGTTCGGGACGCCGACCGACCACCTCACCGACTCCCCGCTCGCCCGCGGGCCGCTTCGGCTCCAGAAGATCGCGATGCGCACCATGCTCCGGGTCGCGGTCGGGAAGATGACCGACTACGGCCTTCCCCAGCCCGACCACGACGTCCTCGAGGCCCACCCGACGGTCAGCGACGACCTGCTCAGCCGGCTCGGCCACGGCGACATCACGGTCAAGCCCACGATCACCGGGTTCGACGGGCCGTGCGTGCACTTCGCCGACGGCTCGAGCGTCGAGGCCGACGTCGTCGTCTACTGCACCGGCTACAAGGTCACCTTCCCGTTCCTCGACGACACCGTGGTCCGCGCCGAGGACAACCACGTCGACCTCTACCGCCGGGTCGTCGCCCCTGACCGCCCCGGCCTCTACTTCATCGGACTGGTCCAGCCGCTCGGCGCGATCATGCCGCTCGCCGAGGCCCAGGCGCACTGGGTCGCCTGGCCCAGGCGCACTGGGTCGCCGACCTCATCAACGGCCGGGTCACCCTGCCCTCGCGGTCGCGGATGCGGGCACAGGTCGCGGCGTACGACGAGGCGGTGCGACGACGGTTCGTGGCCAGCAAGCGGCACACGATGGAGGTCGACTTCCACGCCTACCGCGCCGAGCTGGGCAAGGAGCGGAGCGCCCGCGCCGTCACCGGGCCCGGTCGGGCTCCTCGACCTCGTTGACGACCACGGTGCTCATGATCTTGTCGGCGAAGGTCTGGTGCTGGGCGTCCCACAGCGGCCAGAGGTAGCCCAGCCCGCAGAACAGCCCGTCCACGACGTGGCACAGGTGGCGGACGAACGCCGGCAGCGGGCCGATCGGACGGCCCTCGGACCGGCTGACCAGGCGGATCGCCAGGATGCTCTTGCCGACGGTCGCGCCGGTGCGGCCCTGGCGCAGGCAGATGTTCCAGACGAAGAACGCCAGGAACGTCACGGTCCCGACGACCATGAGGGTCACCGGGAGGCCGATGCTCCCGGTCACGTGCACCGTCGACGAGCCGTCGGCGTTCTGCTTGGTCGCGAGGTGGCTGCCGAACAGCGAGGTGTAGCCGGCGTAGAACGGGGCCGCGGCGACCGCGTTGGCCAGTCCGTCGATGAGCACCGCACCCACCCGCGCCAGCCACGAGGCGTACCCGGCAGCGGACATGGCCCGAGTATGGCGCGACCTCGAGAACGCGGACCGGAGCCCCTTGCATACTCGATATGCAAGGGCGTATACATACTCCGTATCCATGGCCACAGGGGACATGAATTCGACGAAGGAGGCCACCGGTGTCGGTGCGCAACGCGTTGCTCGCCCTGCTGGAGCAGGGACCGCGCTACGGCTACCAGCTGCGAGCGGAGTTCGAGCACCACACCGGCGGCACCTGGCCGCTCAACGTCGGGCAGGTCTACACGACCCTGGCCCGGCTCGAGCGCGACGGGCTGGTCGAGGGCCGGGGCGAGGACGGCGAGGGACACGTCGTCTACGCCGTGACCGACGCCGGGCGCCAGGAGGTCACCGACTGGTTCACCTCGCCGGTGGCCCGCACGCAGCCGCCCCGAGACGAGCTCGCCATCAAGCTGGCGCTCGCTGTGACCGTGCCAGGGGTCGACGTCGGCGCGGTCATCCAACAGCAGCGCAGCGCCACCATGACGGCGCTGCAGGACTACACCCGCCTCAAGCGACGGG
>DATBDF010000166.1:0-14683 GCA_036270075.1 Nocardioides sp. | reverse complement strand
TCCACCCTGAAGGCGGACATGTTGTCCCGTCTTCCGAAAGACGACGAGTCGGCTCGCTGGTCGCGCAGGCGCAACACCTACTGGACCCGCCACCCCGTGAACAGCGACTACGCCGAGTTATGGCGGCGACTGAATCACGATTCAGAGGGGAGGTCAACGACTGAATCCGAATCGTCATCCATGTTCTTCGACATTTCTCAACAAGATGCGGGGACCGGCTACCTGGACCTCGGGCTGACCGTCGTCAGTCCGGACGAGGACCTCCTCGCCTACAGCATCGACACCGACGGCGACGAGGTCTTCGAGCTCCGGTTCCGTGACCTGAGGACGGGCGCGGATCTGGCCGACGTGATCCCTCGCAGCTACTACGGCGGCGCCTGGAGCGCCGACTCGGAGTGGTTCTTCTACACGCTGCACGACGACGCGTACCGGCCCTACCAGGTGTGGCGGCACCGGATCGGCAGCACCGCGGCTGACGACGTCCTGGTGCTCGAAGAGTCCGACGAGCGCTTCGAGCTCTCGATCCGAGCCACGAGGTCGGGCGGACTGCTGGTGATCCAGGGCGAGAGCCGGGTCACGAACGAGGCGTGGGTCGTCCCGGCCCACGCCCCGACCGCTCCTCCGCGGTCCGTCGGGGGACGTCGGCAGGGCGTGCGCTACGAGGTGGAGCACGCACCGGGTCCGGCCGGCGACCGGATGCTCGTCGTGACCGACGACGGCGCCGTCGAGTTCCGGCTGATGTCCGCGCCCGTCCCGAGGGACGCCGACCAGGACCACACGGCGTGGACCGAGGTCAGGCCCGAGGCCCCGGACGAGCGTCTGTACCGTGCCGACGCCTTCGCCGAGGGCGTCGTCCTCGCCTACCGGTCGGACGGGCTGCACCGACTGCGCGTCGTCGGCCACGACGACCTCGCCGGCGAGGGGATCGTGCTGCGGTCCCGCCACGAGGTGGGCTGTCTCGGGCTCGACCGCAACAAGCTGTACGACGCGGCGACGGTGACGGTCTGTGACGAGACCTACCTGCACCCGCCCACCTGGTCGGCGGTGGACCTGCGGACCGGAGCGTCGACGGAGGTGCATCGTGGGGAGGCACCGGGCTTCGACCCCACGGCGTACGTCGTGGAGCGCCGTACCTTTCCGGCCCCGGACGGGACGCCGGTGCCGGCCGTCCTCCTGCGGCGCCGTGACGTCGCGCTCGACGGGACCGCACCGGCACTGATCTACGCCTACGGCGCGTACGAGGCCGTGGACGAGCCGGAGTGGGACCCGGCGCTGCCGAGCGCGCTGGACCACGGACTGGTCTTCGTGCACGCGCTGATCCGGGGCGGCGGCGACGGGGGCCGCCGGTGGTGGCTGGACGGAAGCATGCGCACCAAGCAGCACACCTTCGACGACCTGGCGGCCGTGGCCGACGGGCTGGCCCGCGACGGCCTCGTCGACGGGGAGCGCATCGCGACCCGCGGCCTGAGCGCCGGCGGACTGCTCCAGGGTGCGGCGTTCAGCCAGCGTCCCGACCGCTGGCGTGCCGTCGTGGCCGAGGTCCCGTTCGTCGACGTCGTGACCACCATGTTCGACGCCTCGATCCCCCTGACGGTCAACGAGTGGGAGGAGTGGGGTGATCCCCGGGTCCGCGAGGAGTTCGACTGGATGCTCGCCTACTCGCCGTACGACAACTTGCCGGCACCCGGGTCCCGGCCCGACCTGCTGGTGACCGGGGCGGTCCACGACCCCCGGGTGATGGTGCGTGAGCCCGCGAAGTGGGTCGCGGCGCTGCGGCACTCCGACCAGGAGTGGTCGCCGCGCCTGCTGTTCCGCTGCGAGACCGGGGCAGGCGCCCACGTCGGACCGTCCGGCCGCGTCGCCCACCTGGCGTACGAGGCGGAGATCTATGCCTGGATCCTCGACCGACTGGGAGTCACGGTATGAGCACCCCTCGCACGACCGACGGGTCCCACCTGCGCGACGAGGTGCTCGAGGTCGCGCGTGACCTGATCCGGCTGGACACCACCAACGCGCGCGAGCCGGGGCTCGGGAACGAGACCCGGTGCGCGGCGTACCTCCAGGACTACCTGCAGCGCAACGGCGTCGAGGCCGAGCTGGTCGCGCGTGACCCCGACCGGGCGAACGTGGTCGCGCGGATTCCGGGGGGTGGTGGTTTCGAGACGGTCGCAGAGCGACCTCCTCAACCACCGGCAGGCGCGGGGCGACCTCCTCAACCACCGGGTGCCGCGGAGTCGCTCGCCTTCGTCGGTCACACCGACGTCGTGCCGTGCGACCCGCGGGACTGGACCCACCCGCCGTTCGAGGGCGTCGTCGACGACGACGGGTACCTGTGGGGACGCGGCGCCGTGGACATGAAGAACGAGGTGGCCGCCCGGGCCGTGGCGATGGCCGAACTGGCGCGCAGCGGCTTCCGGCCGAGCGGTGACCTGTGGTTCATCGCAGTCGCCGACGAGGAGGACGGGTTCGCCGACGTCGGGATGCGCTGGCTGCTCGAGGAGCGCCCCGACATCCGGCCGACCCACAGCGTCAACGAGGGCGGCGGCGAGCGCATCCCGCTCGCCGACGGTCGCGAGGTGGTCGGCTACTCGGTCGGCGAGAAGGGCACCTATCCCGTCCGCGTCGTCGCGGACGGGGAGGCGGGGCACGCCTCCGTCCCGACGCTGGGCCGGAACGCCGTACCTCTGCTGGCGCAGCTGCTCCCCCGACTCGGCGACGGCATGCCCGAGCTTGCTCCTGCGCCCGAGGCCGTCGCGATGCTGCGGACGCTCCTCGACCGCGATGAGCCGGACCTCGACCGGGCGCTCGTCGAGGTCGACCTGCTGCACCCCGGCATGGGGGACCAGATCCGGGCCCTCATGGGCTCGACCTGTGCGCCGACCATGCTCTGGGCGTCGAACAAGAGGAACGTGATGCCGGCCCGCGCCACCGCCGAGGTGGACATCCGGGTGCTTCCCGGGACCACGGAGGAGGACGTCGAGGCACACGTCCGTGCGCTGCTGGGCGACGACCTGCCCTACACGCTGGAGTGGCCGGAGGCCATGGTGCGGGCGTCGTCCTCGCCCGTCGACGGGGTCGTCCCGGCAGCGATCGCAGCATTCCTCGCGGCCGAGGGCGATGCCGGGGTGCTCCTGCCGACCCTGTGCAGCGGCTTCACCGACAGCAACTTCCTCCGGGCCGCAGGCGGCACGCACGCCTACGGCTTCAGCCCCTTCCGGTCGACCCCGTACGACGTGCTCGAGGCGGGCTACCACAACGCCGACGAGCGCGTCCACGTCGACGACCTGCTGCTGTCGACCCGGTTCCACCTCGACCTCGCGCGCCGGGTCCTGGGGTGACGACACCGACTCCCTTCCCCGAGCCCGGTGCGACCTCCGACGTCCGGGGACTGCTGCTGGAGTACCTCGACTACTTCCGTGGGGTGGTCGCGAGCAAGCTGGACGGCCTCGCCCAGGCCGACCTGACCGGGTCGCGCGTGCCCTCGGGCTGGACACCGTCGGGGCTCGTCCACCACCTGGTGAACGTCGAGCGGCGGTGGCTCGTCTGGGGATTCCTGGGCCAGCAGCTGAACGACCCGTGGCGCGACCGGGCGGACGACGGAGGCTGGGCCTCACTCGGGGTGCCGGTCGCCGAGCTGCGCGCGATGCTCGACGAGTCGGCGACGCGCACCCGCGAGATCGTCGAGGCCCACCAGCTCACCGACACCGCCCGGCTCACCGGCCGCTTCCGGCCGCCGATGTCGCCGCCGCAGCTGCAGTGGATCCTGCTGCACCTCCTCCAGGAGTACGCGCGGCACACCGGGCACCTCGACATCGCCCGCGAGCTGATCGACGGGGCGACCGGCGAGGACGGCTGATCCGTCGTCGCGCCGGGCCCGAGCTCGCTCGCCAGGAGCGCTCATGCCGGGGACCGGCGCCGGAGTCAGCAGGTGTCCTGGACCGCGGACTGGAGGTTGCTCAGGGCGCTGGTGAGCGTCTGCAGCGGGACGGCCAGGGCCGCCAGGGTCGCGGCGGACGGATCGGCGGAAGCCGCCTGCAGGCTGGTCTTGAACGCGGTGGCGGCCGAGTCCACGGCGCTCAGCTCGGAGCTGAACTGTGACTTGGCGTCGCTCTTGAGCTGGTTGTAGTCGTCCTGCACCTGGGTGAGCTTGTTCTGCAGCGTGGTGAGAGCCCCTTGCTGGAGCTTGACGTCCTTCAGCCCGGAGATCGAGCTCTGCAACGAGTCGACGTCCGAGCAGACGGCCGGCTTGTCCTTCCCGCCACAGCCGGTGACCGTGACCAGCGTCATCAGGAGCCCCGTGACGAGCAGGCCGGCGCGCGTTCGCTGATTCACCATGACCCCATGCTCGCCGGTCCGGACCCGGCCGGCCTCGTCCACAGCGGGTGACTCGCCGCCCCGCCCGGCCGGCTCACAGCCGCGCGACGTACCGCCTCCCGCGGAGCGCCTCCTCGACCAGCCCGGCCTCCCGGCGTACGGCGAGCAGACGTGCCTCCTCGGCCTGCCAGGTGGTGATCGCCGCCTCGACGACGTCGAGGTCGGCGACCTCGCGGAGCCCGGAGCGCGCCTCGCTCAGGCCGTGACGGCAGGCGGCCTGGTTCGCCTCGATGTGCAGCACGGCGAACCTGGCCAGCACCACCGGGTGACGCCGCAGCGCGGGGTACGCGCGGTAGTCGGGCGGGCACTGGTCGAGCAGCCAGTTGCACGCGGTGCGCTCCCAGTCGGGGGCGTCGGGTGGTCGGACCTGGCGTGGCCAGCCCGGCGGGGCGACGAGCATGTGTCCATCATGAGTCGAACGTGTGTTCGAGTCAATCCGCGCAGTCCCCCCGGCTGCTCCCGCTCATTCCAGCGAGGCGAACCGCTCCTCGAGCTCGGCGAGCCTCGGGTCACGCACGCCGGCGGCGTTGTGCATCCACCAGGTGTCCGGGTAGATCAGCTGGCCGGTCATCCATTCCTCGAGGCCCTCGAAGCACACGCACTGGAAGGCGGCCCGGGGCGTCCGCTCGAGTGCCGCGGGCAGGAAGCCGCGACGGTCGGCCCGCTCGAAGCCGCGAGCGCCGTAGTAGACGGGACTGCCCTCCAGGAACAGCACCGGTACGCCGCTCTCGCGGGCGGTCTCGATCGCGGCCCCGACCAGCGCCGTCCCGATCCCTTCCTTCTGCCGCTCGGGCAGCACGCTCAGGGGTGAGAGCACCCACACCTCGACCAGCTCACGGCGAGCGTCGACCCACGCCCGGCTGAGCCCCACGTGGCCCAGGACGTGCCCACCCTGCTCGACCACGAGCCCGGCTCGTCGGTGGTGGCCCAGTGACGCCCAGATGTCGGCGACGCGCGGCCCTCCCTCCTCGAACGCGGCGGTGATCACGCGCATCACGTCCTCCCGGTCGACCGGCTGCTCGGGACGTACCTCGAAACCCATGGGACCGACCGTCGCACGGCCCCGTACGGTGCCGCACATGGATATCGCGTCGCTGGCGTTCCGCACCGATCTCGCGATGCTGGAGCACTCCGGCAGCGTGGTCGAGGACCACGGCACCCATCTGGTCGTGCGCACGCCCGACAACCCGACGTACTGGTGGGGCAACTTCCTCCTCCTCGGCAGCCCTCCTCGCGACGTCGAGGCGGCGGAGCGGTGGTTGACGACGTTCGAGTCGGAGTTCCCGGCCGCACGCCACCGCACCTTCGGGGTCGACGGCAGGTCCGGCACCACCGAGGACCTCGCGTCCTTCGCCGAGCTCGGGATGTCGACCGAGTGGTCGTCGGTGATGACGGCCACGACCGTGCACGAGCCGCCGCGGCCGAACCTCACCGCGACCTACCGCCCGCTCGCCTCGGACGCGGACTGGGCCCAGCAGGTCGAGCTCGACATGGCTGGGGAGGAGCCCGGGACCCACAGCCTCGAGTTCGTCACGGCCCGGGCCGAGGCGGAGCGCCGACTCGTCGACGCCGGGTACGGCGCCTGGTGGGGAGCCTTCGAGGACGGCCGGCTGCTGGCCTCGATGGGACTCTTCACGGCGTCACCCGGGCTCGCCCGCTTCCAGAACGTGAAGACCCATCCCGACGCTCGGGGCCGTGGCCTGGCGGGGACCCTCGTGCACCGGATCAGCCGCTACGGCTTCGACGAGCTCGGTGCCGAGACCCTGGTGATGGTGGCCGACCCGGAGTACCTCGCGATCCGGATCTACCGCAGCGTCGGCTTCACCGACTCCGAGCGCCAGCTCCAGGCCGAGCGGAAGCCGAGCACCTCGTGACGGCCGCGCACCACACGGCGAGCGGCACCTCCTTGTTCGTCCGCCGCTGGGGACGCGCCGGCGGGACACCCCTGCTGTTCCTCCACTCTCTCGGCCCCGCCTCGTCAGCGGCGTTCCTCGGGCTCGCAGCAGGACCGCTCGAGGAGGACGGGTACGACGTGGCCGCCCCGGACCTGCCGGGGTACGGCGGCTCCCCGCCGATACCTGCGGACGCCTACGCCGTCCCGGCTCTGGCCGAGATGATCGCCAGCCTGGCCGACGATCTGGGCTGGGACCGGTTCGTGCTCGTGGGCCACAGCTGGGGTGGTGCGATCGCCTGCCACC
This sequence comes from Nocardioides sp., assembly GCA_036270075.1. Taxonomy (GTDB): domain Bacteria; phylum Actinomycetota; class Actinomycetes; order Propionibacteriales; family Nocardioidaceae; genus Nocardioides. The sequence continues at coordinate 8,111 of DATBDF010000166.1, read as the reverse complement.
TCGCGGCTGCTCACCCCGCGCGCATCCGGGCCCTCGTCCTGGTGGACAGCGGCCACCTGGACTACGCGGACACACCCGGCGCCGACCTCACGGCCTCCGTCGAGGACCTGATCGCGGAGGGTGACGAGCGCCGCCTGCGACTGGCCGACCGGGCTGATGTCGTCGAGATGCTCGAGGTGGAGCCCGACGACCTCCTGGTCGACGCCTTCCTGGAGGGCATGGAGCCCGACGGCGACGCCGGGCTGGTCTCACGCACGCCCGGCGTGGCCCGAGGTCCCGCGCTCTACCACCTCGCGCGTGCGCGGCAGAGCCGGACCTGGCCCCGGATCGCGGCCGCGGGCATCCCGGTCCTGCTGCTGCTCGCGACCCGACCGGACGAGGCCCGCACGGTGAACGAGGGTGGTGCGGCGCGGTTCGCGGCCGCCGTGCCGGCCGCCGAGGTGCGGTGGGTGGAGGGCGCCACCCACTCCCTCGTCACCGACGAGCGGGAGCGCTTCGGGGCGGCGGTCGCGGACTGGCTCCTCGGCCGGTCGTGACGAGGATCGGTCCCGGGACGACGAGCGTCAGGGGTTGCCGGCCGACGCCATGATGTGGTCGCCGCCCTTGCAGGTGGCGAACGCCGCCTCCGGGGCGGTGTGCCCGTCGCCGTAGAAGCTCAGGAACGTCGGCAGCCGGGAGTCGTCGGGGCCGGTGAGGTCGAGCTGGGCGTTCCAGACCGTGACGACCACGGGTGCCGGCAGGCCGGGGTACGGCGAGAGCATCCACTTGCCGCTCTTCAGGGACTCCAGCTTGTTCTGGAGGGACTGCACGTCAGCGGCGTCCAGCCCCGGCCGGTAGGTGATCCAGACGGTGCCGTGCTCGAGGTCGTGGACCGCGTTCTCGTTGCGCGGCGGCGCGGGGTAGGCGCCGCAGTCGTCCCAGACCGGGTCGTGCGGGCCCCCCGCGGGCGGCGTCTCGGTGTACTGGACGGGCTTGTCAGTGTGGTCGCCCCCGACGTAGTCGTAGGTCTTGACCGCCTGCAGGGCCGGGATGTCGTTGTGCGGGTCGCCACCCTTGGGCGGCTGCTGGGCCTGGTAGAGCTGCCAGCCGAGGACCGCAATCAGCACCAGCAACCCGACACCGATGATCGCGCGCTTGACTTTCGGGTTGCCTGCCCGGGGGATGGTGCTGGTCACCCGGGAAGGCTAGCCGGGGAGGGGTTGCCCTCACGGCGAAACGAGCACGTCGGCGAGTCCCGGCCACGCCATCACGCGGGGCTCGGAGGGTCAGGCGACCGAGCGCGCCAGCAGGATCAGCGCGGAGACGGTGCAGACGGCCAGCACGGCCCGGCGGAAGACCTCGCGGTCGACACGTCCGCGCGTCCGGCGGCCCGCGACGTACCCCACGACGACGCCCGGCGCGAGCACGAGTGCCAGGACCGACGGCTCCCGGCCGAGTGAGCCGGACAGTGCCAGCCCGCCGAGGCTGAGGATGACGCCGACGAAGAAGAACACCGACATCGTGGCGCGGGCGATCTTCGGGTCGACGTGCTGGTACAGCAGCGCGACCGGCGGGCCGCCGACGGACGTCGCGGTGCCCGTCACCCCGGCCACGAAGCCCGCGGTGGCCAGCGTCGCCGGCTCGAGCGGGATCTCGATCGTGCGGACGGTGACGGCGACCGCGACCAGCACCATCACGGCGAGCACGACGCCGATCTGCTCCTCGGTGAACGCCGCCACCACCCAGGCACCGACGACCGTGCCCGGCACCCGAGCGGGCAGGGACCAGGCCGTGGAGCGCCAGTCGACGTGCTCGTGCTCGTCGAGCAGGTTGAGCCCGGAGACCAGCAGGGCGAGCCAGAGGGTCAGCACCGGAACCAACGACGGCTCGACCAGCGCGACCACCGGCGCAGCCAGGAGCCCCAGCCCGAGACCGACCACGGCCTGGACGTAGGCACCGAGCAGCACGACCAGACCGATCAGGACGACGACCGGCCAGGCGAGGTCCGTCAACGAGGACCGCGCATCGCGCCGCCGGGACGTCGGTATGACTCGGCGACGATCTCCGCGACCACGGACAGCGCGATCTCACCCGGTGTCTTGCCGCCGAGGTTGTGGCCGGCCGGCACGTGGAGCTTGTCGAGGTTCGGCGCGCCTTCCGCCTCGAGGTCGGCGAGCAGTCCCTCCGCACGTCTCCGGCTCGCCATCATCGCGACGTACGACGCCGGCGAGGCCAGAGCGTCCCTCAGGAACTGCGGCGCGTCGGGGGCGTCGTGGTCACACAACACCACGGCATCGCCCTCGGCCGGGAGCAGAGACGCCAGCCCGGGCCCGCCCTCGTCGTCCGCCAGGACGACGACCAAGCGGCCAGCCGCTGTCCCGATCGTGAAGATCGACTGCGAGATCGGGTTCGCGGTGAGGGCCAGGATCCGGCCGTGCTGCGGCTGGTCGTCCGACCAGGGCTGCTCGCGATGCGTGGTGGCCACGAGGACACCCTGCCACCCGGCCGTGGGCGCGCACCCGCGGGTCGAGTCCTCCTCGGATTCCTCGGCTTCTGCGTAGTTCTTCCACTCGTTCCGTCCTCTGTCAGCGCGATGACAGAAGAAACCGCCGGAATCCGGTGTGATGGGTCTCAGCCGATCGGGCCGCGCGGACCACGGAGGACGCTCACCACGGCCCGATCTCGACGAAGGAACCAGCTGTGAACCGTACGACCCGACATGACCACGTGGCCGGAGCCGGTCTCGGCACGCTCGCCATCGGCAGCGCTGTCGGGGACGTGGACGTCGTCATCACCTACGAGATCCCCGGACCCGTCCGCTCGACGACGAGCCGGGGGAGCACGCTCGACCGCGAGCCCGCACTCCCCGGAAGCCTGCTGACCGAGGCCACGTCCTCGTCGCGGTACCGGACCGACCTCAAGGTGGCTGACCTGGCTGTCGGCGACCACATCTACACGGTCGCGGCCACCATCGACGGCACGGTCGTCTCCGGCTCGACCATCTTCACCATCCCCGCCTGATCCGGCACAGACCCCTGACGCGCGGTCGTCATCCCGGCTTCTCTCCCGTTGCGGGAGGGCGGCCGCGTCCGACCCCCGGAAGACCACGGCGGCCGCCGTTCCACCCTCCGCACGGGAACGGCGGTCGTCGTGCCGGGGCGTCCACACACGACCTGTCGAGCCCACGTGTCAGCCGACGAACGGAAACGCAGCGCGCAGTCCGGTTTCGTGAGCGGCGGCACGGAGACCGGGACGCCGGTCCCCCGTGACCCGCGCGGCTGCCCTTGCCGTCACCTCTCCCGGGTGGGGTGGGGCGGCCGTAGCGGGTCAGCCGTGCAGGAACGACAACCGCACCTCGCGGTCGACGTTGTCGACGTTGAGGTCGACCAGGCAGATGCTCTGCCAGGTGCCGAGGGCCAGACGCCCGCCGTCGACGGGCACCGTGGCGTACGGCGGGACGAGTGCCGGCAGGACGTGCGATCGGCCGTGACCGCGCGACCCGTGCTGGTGACGCCACCGGCCGTCGGCCGGCAGCAGGTCGGCCAGGGCCGCGAGCAGGTCGTCGTCGGACCCGGCACCGGTCTCGAGGATCGCCAGACCTGCCGTGGCGTGGGGCACGAAGACGTGCAGCAGCCCGTCGTCGTAGGCCGAGGCGAAGTCACGGCACGCGTCGGTCAGGTCGTGGACGACCTCGCGGTCGCCGGTGTGCACCCGGAGGGTGGTGCTATCCATCGGACCCGGCGTCATCGGGCCGCGCGGCCAGCCGGTCCTCGACGCGCCGGACCTTGGCGGTGAGCTGTCCGGTGTCGTGGCCGGACCGCAGGTCGGCCTTGAGCACGAGCCCCACACGCGGCGAGGTCGCGGCCACGGCGAAGACGGCCTGCTTCACGACCGCCATCACCTCGTCCCACTCCCCCTCGATGTTGGTGAACATCGCGTTGGTCTCGTTCGGGAGCCCGGAGTCGCGGATGACCCGGACGGCCTCGGCGACGGAAGCGCTCACGCCACCCGTCTCACGGTCGTCCTCGGGGCCACCGGATGGGCTGATGCTGATCGCGACGAGCATGCGTCCACGCTAGGGCACGGCACCCCGGACCCTGAGGGTCGACCCCGAGGCCTCTCAGGGTTCACCGGGTCGCGGACAGGGACCGGATCAGCACGCTCCCCGATGTGGGCAGACGCCTCCCGACGGGAGAGTCCTCGGCATGATCATCGTCGACTCATTGACCAAGAAGTACGGCGGCTTCACCGCCGTGGACCACGTGACCTTCCGGGCCGAGCCCGGCCGTGTGACCGGCTTCCTGGGCCCGAACGGCGCCGGGAAGTCGACCACCATGCGGATCCTCGTCGGCCTCACGCCGGCGTCCTCCGGCACGGCCACCGTGCTCGGGCGTCGGTACGCCGACCTTCCGAACCCCGGCCGTGAGATCGGGGTGCTGCTCGACGCGTCGGCGCAGCACGCCGGCCGCACCGGCCGGGAGATCCTGACCCTCGCCCAGCGCACGATGCGCGTCCCTCGCGGCCGCGTCGACGAGATGCTCGAGCTGGTCAGCCTCAGCGAGCAGGAGTCGGAGCGCCGGGTGCGCGACTACTCGCTCGGGATGCGGCAGCGGCTCGGGATCGCGACGGCACTGATCGGCGACCCCGAGGCACTGGTCCTCGACGAGCCTGCGAACGGCCTCGACCCGGCGGGCATCCGCTGGATGCGGGACCTCCTGCGCGGCTTCGCGAACAAGGGCGGGACCGTCATGCTCTCCTCGCACCTGCTGCACGAGATCGAGGTCATCGCCGACGACCTCGTGGTCATCGGCAACGGCCGGATCGTCGCCGCCGGCACCAAGAGCAGCCTGCTGGCCGCCGCCGGCACCTTCGCCAGCGCCCCGGACCTCACCGCGCTGTCGACCGCACTCACCGGAGCCGGGCACACCGCGGAGGCGTCGCTCGGCGGTATCCGGACCGACGCGGACGCCGCCCAGGTCGGCCAGGTCGCCCTGGCCGCCGGCGTACCCCTGACCGAGCTGCGCCCCGCCGATGGGGCCGGCCTCGAGGAGATGTTCCTCGAGCTCACCAAGGACAACGCACGAGAGGACGTGGCGGCATGAGCGCCACCATGAGCAACCCCGTCATGGACAACACCCAGGTCGCCGAGAGCGAACGCCCACGTGCCGAGCACGCGCCCATCCCCTTCCGCACGGTCTTCGGGGTCGAGCTCCGCAAGGCCTTCGACACCCGTTCCGGGTTCTGGCTGATGGTCGCGATCGCGGCCACCGGCGTGATCGCGACCGGAGCCGTCCTCGCCTTCGCCTCGAACAGCGACCTGACCTACGACAACTTCGCCGCGGCGATCGGCGTCCCGATGACGATCCTGCTGCCGGTCGTGGCGATCCTCGCCGTCACCGGCGAGTGGAGCCAGCGTGCCGGGCTCACGACGTTCACGCTCGTGCCCCACCGCGGGCGCGTGATCCGCGCCAAGCTGGCGGTCACCATCGCGATCGGCCTCGCCTCGATGGCGCTGGCGCTCGCGGTCGGCGCGGTCGGCAACATCGTCGGGACCGGCCTCAAGGGCGTCGACACCACGTGGGACCTCTCCTTCACGTCGATCCTGTACATCGTCGGCGCGGACCTGATCGGCATGATGATCGGCTTCATGCTCGGGGTGCTCCTGCGGAACTCGCCGGGCGCGATCGTGGCCTACTTCAGCTACTGGTTCGTGATCCCCACCCTGACGGCCCTCCTGGCCGCCAACCAGGACTGGTTCGAGAAGGCTCAGCCGTGGGTCGACTTCTCCTTCAACCAGAACCGCATGTACGACGGCAGCTTCGACCTGACCGACTGGACCCAGCTGTTCGTCACCGGGACCGTCTGGCTCCTGCTGCCGTTGGCCTTCGGCCTCTGGCGGGTGATGCGGGCCGAGGTGAAGTAGGCCGCCTGCCTCACCGGGGAGCAGGACGTCATACGGGCGGAGTCATCTACGGCTCCGTCCGTAAGACGTTGTCCGCGTCGAGGTCCGGGAGGGGGTGTGCTGCCGCGAGATTCGGGCCATCATGCGGAGGGTGCATGCGTCCACGGCCAGCGAACCTCGTCGTACGAGCCGGATCCCGCTCGTGGCGCTCCTGTGCGGCGCCGTCGTCAGCGTGCTGCTCGGCGTCAACGACCGCCGCCACCCGGGCAGCGCCGAGCCGGTGAAGCTCGGGTTCGAGTCGGTGATCCAGATGAAGACCGCGCTCACCCTCGGGATCGGCGTACTCCTGCTGGTGCAGCTGGCCCTGGCCCTGTGGATGTACGGCCGGCTCGGCCGGGCGTCCGCGCCCACCTGGGTCGGGCCGACCCATCGGGTCATCGGCTTCGCCACCGTGGTCGTCAGCCTGCCGGTGGCCTACGACTGCCTGCTCGCCTTCGGCATCCAGACCTACCAACCGCGGGTCCTCGTGCACGCCCTGCTCGGGTGTGCGGTCTACGGGGCGTTCGTGGTCAAGCTGTTCGCCGTCCACAGCCGAACGTCGCCGGCGTGGTTCCTGCCCGTCGCCGGCGGAGTTTTCTTCGCCGTCTTCATGGCAGTCGTGCTCACGTCGGCCGTGTGGTACTCCGCCGAGTACGGCTTCCCGACCGGCAGCGAGTACTGAGCAGGTTCAGCCCCGCAGCAGGTTGCGCAGGACGTACTGCATGATCCCGCCGTTGCGGTAGTAGCCCGCCTCGCCCGGGGTGTCGATGCGCACGGTCGCCTCGAACTCGTCCTCGCGTCCGTCCTTCTCGATCTTGACCGTCACCGTGCGCGGCGTCGCCCCGTCGTTCAGCTCGGTGATCCCCGAGATCGAGATCGTCTCCTCCCCGGTGAGCCCCATGTCGTCGGCGGTCTTGCCGCCCGGGAACTGCAGCGGCAGCACGCCCATCCCGATCAGGTTCGACCGGTGGATCCGCTCGTAGGACTCCGCGATGACGGCCTTGACGCCGAGCAGCGCCGTCCCCTTGGCGGCCCAGTCACGCGACGAACCGGAGCCGTACTCCTTGCCGGCCAGGACGACGAGCGGGATGCCCGCTGCCTGGTAGCTCTGGCTGGCGTCGTAGACGGACGTCACCTCGCCGTCGTGGGTGAAGTCGCGGGTGAAGCCGCCCTCGGTGCCCGGCGCCAGCTGGTTGCGCAGCCGGATGTTGGCGAAGGTGCCGCGGATCATCACCTCGTGGTTGCCACGACGCGAGCCGTAGGAGTTGAAGTCGCGCTGCTCGACGCCGTGATCGGACAGGTACGTGCCCGCGGGACTGTCCTTCTTGATGGCGCCGGCCGGGCTGATGTGGTCGGTGGTCACGGAGTCGCCGAGCTTGAGCAGCACCCGGGCACCCTCGATGTCCGTCACCGGCTGCGGCTCCTCGGGCATGCCCTCGAAGTACGGCGGCTTTCGCACGTACGTCGAGCCCTGGTCCCACGCGAACGTGTCGCCTTCGGGCGTCGGCAGCTCCTGCCACCGCTGGTCGCCGGCGAAGACGTCGGCGTAGTCGTTGCTGAACATCTCGGCGGTGATGGCCTCGCCGATCACCCGTTCGACCTCGGTCGGCGACGGCCAGATGTCCTTGAGGAAGACGTCCTTGCCGTCCTGGTCCTGACCGAGCGGGTCCTCGAACAGGTCGACGTCCATCGAGCCGACCAGCGCGTAGGCGACCACCAGCGGTGGCGACGCGAGGTAGTTCATCTTCACGTCCGGGTTGATCCGGCCCTCGAAGTTGCGGTTGCCGGACAGCACGCTCACCACCGCGAGGTCCTTCTCGACGACCGCGCTGCTGACCTCGGGGATCAGTGGCCCGGAGTTGCCGATGCACGTCGTGCAGCCGTAGCCGACGAGGTTGAACCCGAGCTTGTCGAGGTACGGCGTGAGGCCGGCCTTCTCGTAGTAGTCGCTGACCACCTTCGACCCCGGCGCGAGCGAGGTCTTCACCCACGGCTTGCGCTCAAGCCCCCTCTCGACGGCGTTCCTGGCCAGCAGGGCCGCGCCGATCATCACGCTCGGGTTGGACGTGTTGGTGCAGGAGGTGATCGCCGCGATCACCACGCGGCCGTGATCGAGCTCGAAGCTCTCGCCGTCCACGGTGACTCGGGTCGCGTCGCCGCTGCGGCGCTTCTCAACCGTCGCCACCGGCAC
>DATBDF010000165.1:0-8718 GCA_036270075.1 Nocardioides sp. | reverse complement strand
GGGTGGCTGGCACCGCCGAGCCGGTCGGTCACGGCGAGCCGCGCGCGGCCGGCCGCGCCGCGGAGCCACTCGTCGTGGCGCAGGCTCACTTCAGGAAGTCGGGGACGTCCAGGTCGTCGTCGTCGAAGGTCTCGGCGCGCGGCGGACGACCGACCCGGACCGGCTGCTTCGGGTCGTCGACGAGGACGACCTCCTCGTCCGAGACGGTGATCGGCTCCGGAGTCGCCGGCTGCTCCGCATCCTGCTCCGGAGCCGCCGGGGCGCTCGGCGCGATGCTGGCTCCGCCCGGGGTGCCGGGGATGGCGCCGGGGGTCTCGGGAGGCACCGAGGACATCGAGGACATCGAGGACATCGAGGACGTGGAGCTGCGGGCGCCGGCCGGCCGGGCCCCCGCGACCTGTCCGAGACCACGCTCGTCGGCCTTGCGCTGCGGCGAGCCCCCGTCGAAGCCGGCCGCGATGACGGTGACCCGGACCTCGTCGCCGAGTGCGTCGTCGATGACCGCTCCGAAGATGATGTTGGCCTCCGGGTGCGCCGCCTCCTGGACCAGGCGGGCCGCCTCGTTGATCTCGAACAGGCCCAGGTCCGAGCCGCCCTGGATCGACAGCAGGACGCCGTGCGCACCGTCGATGCTGGCCTCGAGCAGCGGGCTGGAGATCGCCAGCTCGGCGGCCTGGACGGCCCGGTCCTCGCCGCGGGCCGAGCCGATGCCCATCAAGGCCGACCCGGCGCCCTGCATGACGCTCTTCACGTCGGCGAAGTCGAGGTTGATCAGGCCCGGCGTGGTGATCAGGTCGGTGATGCCCTGCACCCCGGAGAGCAGCACCTGGTCCGCGCTGCGGAACGCATCGAGCATGCTCACCGCGCGGTCGCTGATCGAGAGCAACCGGTCGTTCGGGATGACGATCAGGGTGTCGACCTCTTCGCGCAGCCCGGCGATGCCGGTCTCGGCCTGGCCGGCCCGGCGACGACCCTCGAAGGTGAACGGGCGGGTGACCACGCCGATCGTCAGCGCCCCGAGGGCGCGCGCGATCCGGGCCACGACCGGCGCGCCGCCGGTGCCGGTGCCACCACCCTCGCCCGCGGTGACGAAGACCATGTCGGCGCCCTTGAGCACCTCCTCGATCTCGTCCGCGTGGTCCTCGGCGGCCCGCTCGCCGACCTCGGGGTTGGCCCCCGCTCCGAGGCCCCGCGTGAGCTCACGCCCGATGTCGAGCTTGACGTCGGCGTCGCTCATCAGGAGCGCCTGGGCGTCGGTGTTGATGGCGATGAACTCGACGCCCTTGAGCCCCACCTCGATCATCCGGTTGACGGCGTTGACGCCACCGCCACCGATGCCGACCACCTTGATGATGGCCAGGTAGTTCTGCGCTGCTGCCACGATTCAAGCCTCCGGTGATCGCACCCGGCCGGCGGGCCGGACGACTGGGTCTCCCGTTCGCCCGGGTACGACGAACGGCGGTCAGGTCTGGGGAAGTCACGGTGTGTCCTCAACCGTCACCCTCAAGTGGAGGGTTATAGTTATGTCAACCTCGTGTTGCCGACGACGTTAAGGAACGCCGGCACCGGATCCGCGCAGACACGCCGGGCGTCGGCGTACGGGCGCTGGGAGAAACCGCGGACCAGACCGACGACCCGCCCGGGAGATGACCCGTCTCGTCCGCGGTTTCGTCGGAGACGTCCCGGCCGCGCACACCGTCAGGGGCCGGAGGTGACCGGCTGGCCCGGGACGCTCACGTCGTACACACGTGCGGGATGGGCGAGCAGGTGCGCCAGGACCTCGGCCTTGAGCGCCGACTGGCTGTCACTCCCCCAGACCACCGTGGCGCCGCTGCGCATCACCAGGGTCACCTGGTCGACACCGCGGACACCGACGTGGTCGACCCTGGCCGCCAGTCCGTCGGGCAGCGAGGAGATCACCCGGGCGGCTTCGGCCAGGGCGTCGCTCCCGATCGCGGCACCGGCCACGACGCGCGGCAGGGCGGCAGGCGGGTGGGCGTAGGTCTTGAAGAGGACCCCGTCGGAGTCCATGGCCTGGTAGCGGTCGCCGATCTCGACCACGGCGACCACACGGCGTTCGGTGATGCGGATCAGGACGCCGTCGGGCCACTCGCGGGACACGTCGACGCGCTTGACGGCGGCCAGGCCCGCGACCCGCGTGCGGATCGCACCCAGGTCGAGCTCGGCGAGATGAGCACCCAGGGGCACCTGGCCGGCGGCGAGCACCTGTTGGGCGGACAGCTGCGACTCCCCTTCGACGTCGACGTGCTTCACGGTGAGCACCGAGCTGAAGAAGACCAGCCAGATCCCGCCGACGGTGAGGACCACGAGCAGCACCGAGGCGATGACGTAGCGCCAGACCAGCCAACGGCGCAGCCACTGCCGCCGCGCGAACCGCCGGCGCGAGCGCGTCTCGGGGTCGCGCCGACCGCTTCCCTTCATCGGGTTGCGAGGCAGCGTGATCAGCGACACGGCCTACACCTCCAGCAGGGCCAGCACCCGAGGCCCGACGTTCGTGACGCTACCGGCGCCGAGGGTCAGAACCAGGTCGCCGGGCCGGGCGAGCCGGACAAGTTCTGGAGCGGCCTCGTCGAGGTCGGGCACGTAGTGCACCCGAGCCTCCGGCAGGGGTACGGCGTCAGCGACCAGGCGGCCGGTCACGTCGGGGTCGGGCTCCTCACGGGCGACGTAGACGTCGAGCACGACCACCTCGTCCGCGGCCGCCAGGGCCAGGCCCATGGCCTCGCCGAAGATCCTGGTCCGCGAGACCAGGTGCGGCTGGAACGCCACCACGAGGCGACCGTCCCCGGCCAGTGCGCGCGCCGCCTCCAGATCCCCGGTGATCTCGGCGGGGTGGTGCGCGTACGAGTCGTATACCCGCACTCCCCCCGCCTCGCCCTTGCGCTCCATCCGCCGCCCGGTGCCGGTGAAGGCCGCGAGGCCGCCCACGAGGTCGTCGAACGCGTAGCCCAGCCGGAGCCCGACGGCGAGGGCGCCGAGGGCGTCGAGGGCGTAGTGCCGGCCCGGGACGCTCAGGTGCACGCGACCCTGCGGCGTCCCGTCGACCTCCACCTCGAACGACGTCCCGGTGGCCTCGGTGACGACGTCGACCATCCGCAGGTCGGCGTCCTCCTCCTCCCCGGCCCGTACCACGTCGAGGCCGCGCTCGCGGGCGACGTCCACCAACGACCGCGCGCCGGGGTCGTCGGAGCAGAGCACGACGAACCCGGCCCGGTCGATGGTCGCCACGAAGTCACCGAAGGCCGCGCGGTAGGCGGCCTCGCTCCCCCAGACGTCGAGGTGGTCGGCGTCGACGTTGGTCACGAGCGCGGCGAACGGCCGGTAGACGAGGAAAGCACCGTCGCTCTCGTCGGCCTCCGCGACGAACTCCGAGCCGGCGCCCGCATCGGCGTTGCGCCCCGTCGCGGCCAGCACGCCACCGATGGCGTACGTCGGCTCGGCTCCGGCTGCGCGCAGCGCCATGGTCAGCATCGAGGTGGTGGTCGTCTTGCCATGGGTGCCGGCGACCGCGACGACCCGGTGTCCGGCCATCACCGACTTCAGCCCGGCCGAGCGCGGCAGGATGCGCAGCCCGCGCGCCCGGGCCTCGAGCACCTCGGGGTTGTCGTCGTGGGCGGCCGTGGTGACCACGAGGGTGTCGGCGTCACCGACGTGTTCCGCGGCGTACCCCAGATGGACCGGTACGCCGACCTCGCGCAGGGCGGGCAGGAACGGCGTCTCCTGGTCGTCGCTCCCGGTCACCGCGACGCCCTCTTGCGCCATGATCCGCGCGATGGCCGACAGCCCGGCGCCGCCGATGCCGACGAAGTGCACCCGGCCCAGCTCCGACGCGGGTGGGATGACGTCGGGGACGGGGATCCTCATGGGGTGGTTCTCATCCCGACCCGCCCGCGGACAGGATCATCCGGGCCAGCTTCTCGTCGGCGTCCAGCGGGATCAGGTGGGCCGCCGCGGCGCCCATGACCTCGAGCCGCTCGCGGTCCTGCAGGAGGGGGATGACGTGGGTGGCGACCCAGTCGGAGGTCAGGTCGCCGTCGTCGACGATCAGCCCGCCCCCGGCCTCGATCACGGCCTTCGCGTTGAGCGCCTGCTCGCCGTTGCCGATCGGCAGGGGCACGAACACCGCCGGCAACCCGACCCCGGAGACCTCCGTGACCGTGTTCGAGCCCGAGCGGCACAGGACGGCGTCGGCCGCGGAGTAGGCGAGATCCATCCGGTCCACGTAGCCGAGCACGACGTAGGGAACGCCGGTCTCCGGAGCCGCGGTCTCGTGCGCGGGACCGGTGACGTGCAACACCTGCACGTCGCCCTGGGCGAACGCCGGGGCGGCTCCGAGGACGGCCCGGTTGATCGACGCCGCCCCCTGCGACCCGCCGGTCACCAGCAGCACCGGGAGGTCCGCACGCAGGCCGAAGGTCGACAGCGCCTCGGCGCGCAGACCGGCTCGGTCGAGCGTCGCGATCATCCGCCGGATCGGCAGGCCGACGTACGTCGCGTGCGGCAGCCGCGTGTCCGGGAAGCTCGTGGCGACGTGCTCGGTGAACCTCGCGCCCAGCTTGTTCGCGATGCCCGGCAGCGTGTTGCCCTCGTGCACCACGAGGGGGACGCGGCGCTTGCGAGCGGCGAGGTACGCCGGAACCGACACGAAGCCGCCGAAGCCGCACACCACGTCGGGACGGATCCGGTCGACCACCTCGAGCGCGGCCCGACGGGCGGCCCGGAGGCGACCGGGCAGTCGAGCGAGGTCGGCGTTAGGACGACGGGGTAACGGCACGCTCGGCACGAACTCCAGCGGATAGCCGGCGGCGGGGATGATCTGCGCCTCGATCCGTTCGCGCGTCCCGAGGCAGGTGATCTCCACGTCCGGCGACAGCCGGGTCAGGGCGTCGGCCGTGGCGAGCAGCGGCGAGGTGTGCCCGGCCGAGCCCCCTCCCGCAAGAAGGACGCGCACAACCGTCAGAGCCCCTCGCCGTTCACGCGTCCGGCGGTCACGCCGCTGTTGCGGGCCTTCCTCCGCTGCGCGAGCGCACGCGCGGCCTCCGGTTCACGGCGCGCGAAACCGACGAGCATCCCCAGTGCGACCAGGGACGGCACGAGGGCCGAGCCGCCGTACGACACCAGGGGCAGCGGGATGCCGATGACGGGAAGGAGTGCGAGGACCATGCCCACGTTGATCATCATCTGCCCGACGATCCAGACCACGAGCCCGAAGGTCATGTAACGGACGAACGGGTCCTTGGTACGGCGCGCCACACGGATGGCGGCGTACGCGATCGTGAGGAACAGGCCGATCACCAGCAGCGTGCCCACGAGCCCGAGCTCCTCGCCGAGCACCGCGAAGATGAAGTCGGTGTGGGCCTCCGGCAGGTTGCCCCACTTCTGCTGGCTCGCGCCGATGCCCTGGCCGAAGAGGCCGCCCGACGACAGGGCGAACAGGCCGTGCGCGGGTTGCCACCCGGCACTGTTGTACGTGCGCATCGGGTCGGTGAACGTCGTGATGCGGTTGAGTCGCTCGGGGTCGGTCGCGGCCAGGGCCCCGGCGAACACCGAGATCACCAGGAAGGACAGCGCGAACACCCGGGCGGGCGCGCCGACCACCCAGAGCATGCCGAGCAGGATGGCGAACAGCACGAGCGCGGTCCCGAGGTCCTTGCCGAAGATCACCAGCCCGGTGGCCACGAGCATGCCCGGCACCACCGGCATCATCACCTGGTGGAGGTTGCCGAGCCGGCGGTCCTTGTTGGCGTAGACGTGCGCGGCCCACAGCACGAGCGCGAGCTTCGCGATCTCCGACGGCTGGATCTGGACCGGGCCGAGGGCGAGCCAGTTCGTGTTGCCGTTGCGGGTGACGCCGAACAGCGACGTGAGCAGGAGCAGCACCAGCGAGAAGAAGTACCCGGGCCAGGCCAGCCGGCGCACCCAGCGCTGCGGCAGGTGACCGGCGACCCAGGCGCACGGGAGCCCGATCGCGACCCAGGTCAGCTGCTTGACCACGACGGCGTAGGAGTCCTGGTCGTAGTGCTGGAACGCGTACACGCTCGAGGCGCTGAAGACCATGATCAGGCCGATGGTGAGCAGCAGCGCCGATGCCGCGAGCAGCAGGTAGTACGAGGTGAGCGGGCGGGCGAGCGCGTCGTGCAGCATGGCGTACCACGACCGGGCGCCGGACCTCCCGGGAGCCGCCTGGTCCGCCGGAGCCGATGACGGTCGACGCGACGAGCGTCGCAGCGGGCTCACGATGGCCATCGGTCCTCGGGATCCCCTCTACGTCGGGCCTGCGGTCATGGTCGTTCGGTCAGCCTCTGCACCGCCACGACGAAGGCGTCACCCCGATCGGCGTAGCTGTCGAACATGTCCATCGACGCGCACCCCGGGGCCAGCAGGACCGTGTCGCCCGGCTGGGCGAGGTCCCGCGCGGCCACGACCGCACGCTCCATGGCGGCATGTCCGCCGCCAGTCTCGTCCGCACCGAGCGTGATGACCGGAACATCGGGCGCGTGTCGCGCGAGCGCCTCCGCGATGACGTCACGGTCGCGTCCGAGCAGCACCGCGGCCCGCAGACGGTCGCGGGTCGCCGCGACCAGGTCGTCGAAGCGCGCACCCTTCGCCAGGCCACCGGCGATCCACACCACGGGGTCGTAGGCGAGCAACGAGGACCGCGCCGCATGCGGGTTGGTGGCCTTCGAGTCGTCGACGTAGCGGACGCCGGCGACGGTGGCCACGGTCGCGATCCGATGGTTGTCGAAGCGGAACCCCCGCAGCCCGTCGCGGACCGCCACCTGCGGTACGCCGTGCGCGCGAGCCAGGGCCGACGCCGCCAGGGCGTTGGCCACCACGTGGGGCGCGGGGCTCGGCAGGTCGTCCACGCGGCACAGCTCGGCAGCGCTGGACTGGCGCTCGGCGATGAACGCGCGGTCGACCAGGAGGTCGTCCACGACCCCGACCATCCCCACGCCCGGCATGCCCAGCGTGAACCCGATCGCCCGCGCCCCTTCCTCCACGTCGGCCTCGCGCACGAGGCGCTCGGTCTCGGGGTCGGCGACGTTGTAGACGCAGGCACGTCGGACCCGCTCGTAGATCCGGCCCTTGTCGGCGGCGTACTCCGCCATTCCCTCCGGGCCGTCGTACCAGTCGAGATGGTCCTCCGCGACGTTGAGCACGGCTGCGGCCTCGGCGCTCAGCGAGTCGGAGTAGTGCAGCTGGAAGCTGGACAGCTCGACGGCGAACACGTCGTACGGCGTGGGGTCCATCACCGCCTCGACCAGCGGCAGCCCGACGTTCCCCGCGGCCACGCTGCGCAGGCCGGCCGCGCGCAGGATCGCGTCGAGCATCTGGACCGTCGTCGTCTTGCCGTTCGTGCCCGTGACCGCGAGCCACGGGGCCGGTTGTCCGTCGCGCCCGGGCGCTCGAAGGCGCCACGCGAGCTCCACCTCGCCCCACACCGGTATCCCGCGTGCCCGCGCCTGCTCGATCAGGGGTGCGGTCGGCTTCCAACCGGGAGAGACGACGAGGAGGTCGGCGTCGTCCGGAAGCGTCGTCGTGGTCCCCTCACCGAGCCGGATGTCGGCACCGAGGACACCGAGGAGCTCCGCCTTCTCCTCCTTGCCGTCGGCGTGCTCGTCGAGGGCCACCACCGAGGCCCCGAGGTGGGTGAGGTTGTCGGCCGCCGCGAAGCCGCTGACACCGAAGCCGGCGACCACGGCCCGCACCTCGGACCAGTCGTCCCGGCGCCCGAGGTCGGTGACGGCACGGGTCATGCGCGGTCCCCCGGCCGTCGTCCGGCGGAGGGGCGGCGCGAGGAGCCCGTAGGACGGCCCGGGATGCTCATGTTCCGGCGACCCAGGCGGCGTAGAAGAGGCCGAGCCCACCCGCCACGCAGAGCCCGGTGATGATCCAGAAGCGGATGACCACGGTCACCTGCTCCCACCCGAGGAGCTCGAAGTGGTGCTGAAGCGGCGCCATCCGGAACACGCGGTGTCCCGGCCCGACGCGGAAGACCCGTCGGACGACGCCGAATCTTCGCGAGGCCTTGAAGAAGCCGACCTGGAGCATCACCGAGAGCGTGATGACGACGAAGAGACCGCCGATGACCAGCAGCAGCAGCTCGGTGCGGGTCAGGATCGCCAGGCCGGCCATGGCACCACCCAGGGAGAGCGAGCCCGTGTCGCCCATGAAGATCTGGGCCGGCGGCGCGTTCCACCAGAGGAACCCGAAGCAGGCACCGGTGATGGCGGCCGCCACGAGGGCCAGGTCGAGCGGGTCGCGGACCTCGTAGCAGGCCTTCACGTGGTGGATCGCGCAGTTCTGGTTGTTCTGCCAGATGTTGACGAACATGAACGCGCCGAACACCATCACGCAGGCGCCGGTGGCCAGGCCGTCGAGCCCGTCGGTGAGGTTCACCGCGTTGCTGGTCCCGGTGATCATCACCCAGAACAGGAGCATCGCCACGACGGTGGGCAGCATGATCGTGGAGTCGCGGATGAACGACAGGTGGTGGGAGGCAGGCGTGACGCCGCGATCGTCGGCCAGGGTGTCCGACAGGGCGAGGTAGCCGAAGACCAGCGCGATCACGGTCTGGCCGATCATCTTCGCCTTGCTCCGCAGGCCAAGGGAGCGCTGCTTGCGGAACTTGATGAAGTCGTCGACGAACCCGACCATGCCCATGCCGACGTAGAGGAAGAGCAGCAGCAGGGCGGA
>DATBDF010000164.1:0-20396 GCA_036270075.1 Nocardioides sp. | reverse complement strand
GGCAGCGGCAAGTACCTCAAGATGGACCTCGGCGACCCGAACGGTCCGCTGGGGAACATGGGCGACGCGCTGGACAGCTACAACCCCGGCCAGATGATCAGCAAGATGTCGCCCCAGGCATTCCGCTCGGTCACCGACCTCGGCTCCGAGACGGTCGGCGGCCGGCAGCTGGAGCACTACCGGGTCGTGGTCGACGTCGGCGCCGCGTCGCAGGTCTTCAAGAACCTGCCGAGCAGTGCGTCGCTGCCGAAGACCATGACCTACGACATGTGGCTGGACAGCGAGAACCGGATGGCCAGGTTCAAGATGCTCATGAAGAAGGTCACCCAGGTCACGGCCAGCTACTCCGACTACGGTGCCGACGTCCACATCACCGCGCCTCCGGCGTCCCAGGTGATGGAGATGCCGGCCGGCACCAACGGCTGAGGCAGCACGCGTGAAGGGGGCGGGTGCCTACCGGCACCCGCCCCTTCGTCGTGCGCGTGTCCTCCTTGCGACCTACTTCAAGGCGTTCACGAACGCCGGGGCCACGGGGCTGCCGACGCCGGTGACGTCGTCCCAGCCGGTCGCCGTGTCCAGCGACGTGTCGGAGTTGAAGCCGAGGTTGAACAGGCTGCCGCTGAAGAAGCTGCCGTACCACAGCGCCTTCGAGTCGGCGCCGGCCGCCGCCGAGGTGTTCGGGTTACCGAACGCCGGAGGCTGTACGTCGCGGACCGCCCCGGCGGGGAGGTCGTAGAGGTACTGCGACGCCAGTCCAGCCGGGCCGTCGCCGGCTCCGGCCCGTGCCTGGTCGACATCGGCCATGATCCCGGCGAACAGCGGGGAGGCCAGGCTCGTGCCGCCGTACGTCTCCTCCTCGGGCGCGGTGTCGCCCACCGACTCGTCGGTGATCCACACGCCCATGCCGGTGTACGGGTCGGCCAGCATGCCGATGTCGGGGAGGGCGCGGTGGGTCCCCACCGTGCCGAACCCGGCCGCCGTGTCGGAGCCGATCGCCGCCGACTGCCACGGCTGCGCCGCCCAGATGTCGCTGAGGCCGCCGCCGGCACCGCCCTGGAAGCCCTCGTCCAGCTTGTTGGCCTGGTCGTAGACGTCGTTGCAGTGCTGCTGACCGCTCGGCAGGGTCGTGACATCAGCACAGGTGCCGAGCCGGTCGATCGTGGTTCCCCAGCCGGTCTCGGTCTTGTAGCTGTCGTCCGAGTTCAGGAACAGGCTGGTTCCGCCGACGGCCGTGGCCCACGGCGAGGACGCCGGGAAGTCGACGCTCTTGGTGCCGGTGTGGAGCGTCTCGTCGCCGTCGTCGCCCGTGGAGAAGCCGACACCGATGCCCTCGGCCGCCGCCGTCATCAGGATGCGGTTGTCGCGGCTGCCCTGGCCGGGCGCGGCCAGGTCCGTCGGCAGGCCCCAGCTGTTGGTCACGATGTTGGCGATGTGGTGGATGGTCACCCAGTTCACGGCCTCGTCGAGGCTCGCGTAGTTGTTCGGCGCGACCACCAGCACGATCTTCGCGCCCGGTGCCATGGCGTGGACGGCCTCGACGTCGAGGGTCACCTCGGCCTGCCAGCCGATCGGGTCCTGAGCCTTGGACTCCTTCTTGTTCCCGATGCCCGACGGCATGCGGACCTGGAAGTTGCTGCTGTCGAGAGCCGGGAGACCTGCGACCTCGGAGAACTTGTTGGCGTCCTGCAGGATCGTCGGGCTGCCGTAGGCGTCCACGATGGCGACGGTCTGGCCGGCGCCGGCGTTCGGGCCGAGCTGGTCGACGCCGTACGCCTTCTGGAGCTGGGCCCCGGTGTAGCCGTCACACGGGACGAACCCGGTCAGCGTGCGCGTGTCCGTCGGGTTGATGAAGTGCTCGGTCTTCGTCGTGGAGAAGTCGCCGCACAGGCCGTCCCACGGCGTCGTGGCGCTCTGCGGCTGGGTCTTCGTACCGCCCTTCGCGGCGTGTCCAGCGCCCTGCGTCGCGACGGAGGGCCGGTACGCCGAAGCGGTGTCCAGCCCGCTCACACTGTCGATGTACCCGCCCGCGATCGACCCGAGGCGGGGTGCTGTCGTGCCCCGGAAGCGGTGGCCCTGGTAGCGGTACTGATCGAGGGCGACGCCGAACGCCCGCTCCGCCTGCCGCGCGGTGGCGGAGACGTTGACGTACGCGCGGTTGCTCGCGACCGACTCGATGTGCATGCCTTGCTGCCGGAGGAAGTGCTTGACGACCGCCACCTGGTGCGACGTCGGCGCGTAGGAGCGCTGCACCATGCGTGGGCTGAGCCACTGGTGGTAGCGCGAGCTCCCGGGCGTGTAGATGGCCCGGGCCCGCTTCGCCAGGTCCCGGCTGTTGCGCTGACCCAGCCACACCGCGAGATGGAGGCTCGTGGACGGCTTGGTGCTCGCGACGCGCGTCGCGTGCTCGGTCCAGGAGCCGCGCCCGTTCGGGCGAGGCGAGGACGACCGGCTGGTCGAGCCGGGATGTGCCCGGGAGGTCGCATGAGCCGGTGCGGCCACCTGGGCGACCCCCAGGGAGACGAAGCCCGCTGTCGCGATGGCAGCAAGCTTCCGGATGTGTGATGTGTTCACTCGTGTTCGTGCCCGAGCGTCCCGTGCCGACCCGAACACATCTCCTGTCTTCAGTTGGGTTGAGAGGTTTCCGATGTACTCCGATCGGAATCCAACACCCACACCGCGTGGACAGGGAAGGGGGTCGTTTCGAATTCTTGGCCGATGCTCAGGATCGCCCGGAGAGGGCGCCGGTGGCGCTCAGCGGCCGCGCATCTGGCCGCGCATGCCCTTCATCGAGGTCGGAACCGGGCCCTTGGGCATCGGGACCACGGGGCGGGAGGCGTCGATGGCCTTGAGCCGCGCCAGGATGTCGGTGATCTCGGCGGGCTGGACCTCCCGCTTCATCTTCTGGACGTGCCGGGAGAGCTTGGCGAGCGGCACCTGGCCCTCGTCGTTGCCGACCACGATCTCGTGCACGGGCGTGTCCACGGCGACCCGCTCGTGACGCCTGCGCTCCGAGGTCATCAGCGCCTTCAGCCGACCCGGGTTGCCCTCGCCCACCAGGATGATGCCCGGGGGCCCGATCACGCGGTGGACGACGTCCTGCTGCTTGGTGAAGGCGATCGCGTTGTCGACGTGCCAGCCGCGCTTGAGCAGCCCGAGAGCCCCGGCGGCGGCGCCGACCTGGCCCTCCATCTGGCCGTAGACCGCGCGCTGCGCCCGGCGCGAGAAGACGATCAGCCCACAGAGGACACCGACCATGATCGCGCCCACGATCGACAGGACCAGGCCGAGCGTGCTGCTGCGTCCGACGACCAGCCAGAACACCCCGAAGCCCACGACCAGTCCGAGCAGGGCCGCTCCGGCGATCCAGCGTCCGAGGGCCCGGTCGCTCGACTTGGCCATCTGGTAGGTCTGGAGGAACTGCTGGCGGCGGCTCAGCTTGGGCTGCTCCGCCGGCTTCGGCGTGGGGGTCTTGGCCATGCGGGTGGTTGCTCCGTGTTCCGGGTGGTCCTGGCAGAGGTCAGGCCGGCGTGCGCGCCGACATCGCCTGACGGTACAACCGTCCGGCCCGGTACGACGAACGCACGAGGGGTCCCGACATGACCCCCGAGAACCCGATCTCCTCGGCCTCGGCGGCCAGCTCCACGAACTCCTCGGGCTTGACCCACCGCTCGACGGGGTGATGGCGCAGCGAGGGCCGGAGGTACTGGGTGATCGTGACCAGCTCGCAGCCCGCCTCGTGCAGGTCGTGCAGGGCCTGGCTGACCTCGTCGCGGGTCTCGCCCATGCCGAGGATCAGGTTGGACTTGGTCACCAGGCCGAACTCGCGGGCGGCGGTCAACACCGCGAGCGAGCGGTCGTAGCGGAACGCCGGTCGGATGCGCTTGAAGATGCGCGGCACCGTCTCGACGTTGTGGGCCAGCACCTCGGGCCGGCTCTCGAAGACCTCGGCGAGCAGGTCGGCCCGGCCGTTGAAGTCGGGGATCAGGTTCTCGACGCCGGTGTCGGGGTTCAGCGCGTGGATCGCGCGCACCGTCTCGGCGTACAGCCAGGCCCCGCCGTCAGGGAGGTCGTCTCGCGCGACGCCGGTGATCGTGGCGTACTTGAGGCCCATCTTCTGCACGCTCTCGGCCACGCGCCGCGGCTCGTCCCGGTCCAGCGGCTCCGGCTTGCCGGTGTCGATCTGGCAGAAGTCGCAGCGCCGCGTGCACTGGTCACCGCCGATGAGGAAGGTCGCCTCGCGGTCCTCCCAGCACTCGAAGATGTTGGGACAGCCGGCCTCCTGGCAGACGGTGTGCAGGCCTTCGGACTTCACCAGCCCGTGGAGCTCGGAGTACGCCGGGCCCATCTTCGCCCGGGTCTTGATCCACTCCGGCTTGCGCTCGATCGGCGTCTGCGCGTTGCGGACCTCGAGCCGGAGGAGCTTGCGACCGTCCGAGGTGACGTTGCGCGAGGGGGCCTGGGTCACCCACCCATGCTACGCGGCGACCCACGTCACTCCCGACCGAGGGAGGGGCTTGCCGCAGGGGTTGGTAAGTAGTAACTTACGGTAAGTCATGACTGACCAAATGGCTCTGGCCCAGGCGTTCACCGCCCTCGCGGACCCGACGCGCCGCGAGATCTTCGAGCGCGTCGCGGCGCGACCGCACGCGGTGGGGGAGCTCGCCGAGGAGCTGCCGGTGAGTCGTCCGGCCGTCTCGCAGCACCTCAAGGTGCTCAGCGACGCCGGCCTGGTGACGGCACGGCCCGACGGGACGCGGCGGATCTACGCCCTCGATCCGCAGGGTCTCGCCGGGCTCCGCGACTACCTGGACGGCTTCTGGCAGCGCTCGCTGAGGGCGTTCGCCCGGGCCGCCGAGGAGCACACCCACACCCGACAGGAGAACCCATGACCACCGACATCCAGCCGGTCTCCATCACCGCGACGACCACGGTGGACGTGCCGATCGACGAGGCGTTCCGCTTCTTCACCGAGGAGATCGGGGCCTGGTGGAATGCCGACCACCACATCATCGAGGCGCCGTTGAGCCACATGGTCTTCGAGCCGTTCGTCGGCGGGAACGTCTACGACGTCGGCACCGACGGCAGCGAGTGCCGGTGGTCCCGGGTCCTCGTCTACGACCGCCCGCACCGCGTGGTGTTCAGCTGGGACATCAACGGTCAGTGGGCCATCGAGACGGACCCCGCCCTGTGCAGCGAGGTCGAGGTGACGTTCACGGCCGAGGGTCCGACCTCCACGCGAGTGGTGCTGCAGCACCAGCACCTCGAGCGTCACGGCGACGACCTGCTGCCGCAGCTCGACGGTATCCGGAGCGGTTGGCAGGCAGGCGGCCTGGACCTCTTCGCGGCGGCGGTGCAGCGGTCCTCTTGAGAACTGGTAACCAACTGGTTACCTTTCTTGGGTGGACGTCTTCTCGGCGATCGCCGACCCCGTCCGCCGCGCCCTGCTCCAGGAGGTGGCGGCGGGCGGGCCGAGTCGTGTGGTCGACCTGGCGGCGAGGCAGCCCGTCTCCCGGCCGGCGGTGAGCAAGCACCTGCGCGTGCTCAGGGACGCCGGGCTGGTGGCCGCGCACGATCACGGGCGCGAACGTCTCTACGCGATCGTGCCCGGTGCTCTCCACCCGGTCGCGGCCTTCCTGGAGGAGCTGGCCCTGGGTGGGACGCCGGTCACCGGGCGGGCCCTGGACGCTCTCGACACCGAGGTACGCCGCGCCGTTCGCGACCGGCGTACCACAGGCCGCACCCGACAGGAGACCGCATGAGCCCCATCCCGAACGGCCGGGTGGTCCGTATGGCGGACCGGCTGACCCTGCACATCGACCGCACCTTCGAGGCTCCGATCGAGGACGTCTGGGCCGCCATCACCGAGCCCGAGCGGCTGGCCCGGTGGCTCGGCACGTGGCGGGGTGATCCGACCGAGGGTCACGTTCTCTGGCGGATGGGGTTCGAGGACGGTGCCGAGGAGCACGAGCTGGAGATCCGCGAGTGCCGGCCGCCGCGTCGCCTTGCCGTCACGACGTACCTGGGAGACCAGGCGTGGCACCTCGACGCCGACCTGTCGGAGAGCGACGGCGTGACCACCCTCTCCTTCAGCCAACCGGACGTCGGCCCCGACGACGTGCCGAGCGTGGGACCCGGGTGGGAGTACTACCTCGACCGGCTCGTCCTCGCCGAGACCGGCGGCGACCCGGCCACCGCGGACTTCGAGCGCGACTACTACCCGGCGATGGCCGACCACTACCGCGCCGAGCGCGACGCTACGGAGTGACGAGCTCGATCAGCCGCGCGCGTCCCGGCTCCGGACGCCTCTCGTAGTCGGCCGTCGGCTGGTACGGCGCCCAGGCCAGGAGGTCGCTCAGGTGCCGACGCACGCTCGGCAGGACGTCGTGCACCGTCACGTCGCGCCCGAGCTCGGCGGACAGCGACGTCACGCCGGCGTCGGCGATGCCACAGGGGACGAACCGGTCGTACCACGACAGGTCCACGTCGCAGTTGAGGGCGAAGCCGTGCATGGTCACGCCCTGGCTGACTCGGATGCCGAGGGCGGCGATCTTGCGCTCGGGCCGCGCCGCGCCGGCCCGCAGCCAGACGCCGCTGCGACCGGGCACGCGGGCGGTCTCGAGGCCGAGATCGCGGCAGACCGCGATCAGCGCCTCCTCGACGCGGCGCACGTAGTCGACGACCTTGACGTGGTCGGGCAGCCGCACGATCGGGTAGCCGACCAGCTGGCCGGGTCCGTGGAACGTGATCATCCCGCCGCGGTCGACGTCGATCACCGGCGCGCCGCCGGGGTCGGCCGGGCGGTCGCCGGGAGCCGTCCGCTTGCCGGCGGTGAAGACCGGCGGGTGCTCCAGCAGCCACACGGTGTCCGGGCGGGCGCCCGTCGCCACCTCCTGGTGGAGCGTGCGCTGGGTGTCCCACGCGGAGAGGTAGTCCACGGCGTCGTCTCCGAACCCGCCCTCGCGGAACTCCAGGTCGCTCACGCTGTCGACTGTAACCGCCGACCGACGAACGCGAGCTGCGCCGGCACCATCCGGGTCCAGTACGCCGCGTCGTGGGCGCCGTCCTCGAAGGTCGCGGTCACCTCCCGGTCGAAGCCGTCGACGTAGGCACGGTCCGCCCCGTAGAACGGGTCCTCGCGGCCGCAGTCCACGCGGACCGCGATGCCCTCGAGGTCGTGCCGGCGGTCCATCACCGAGTAGCGCCGGTACTCCGCGGCGTCCGCGAAGCCGGACGTCGACGCGTCGTCGGCGTTCGTCCACAGCGCCGCACTCAGGGCGGCGACCGCTCGCACCATCGGCCTGCCGACCAGCCCGGCCAGGCGCAGGGCGCCGTACCCGCCCATCGACCAGCCCTGGAACGCGAGCTTGTCGGTGTCGAGACCCTGGTCGGCCAGGCGGGGAAGGAGATCGTCGACCACCATGGCGCCGGCGTCCTCGCCGTTCGGACGCGGGTGCCAGTACGTCGTACCCCCGTCGACGGTGGCGATGGCGAAGGGCGGGACACCCGCCTCGACGGCGGCCGGCAGGAAGCGGTCCATGCCCAGGTCCGTGATCGCGGTCGTGTGGTCGCAGCCGAGCCCGTGCAGCGACACCATGACCGGCAGCGGCTCGGGCCGCGGGCCGGGGTAGACGACCGACCAGCCGACCTCGGTCCCCAGCCGGTCGCGAGACACGAAGGAGCCGCTGACGACCGTGCCCGGCGTCACGTCGGGGATGTGTCCGGCCGGCCCGGTCCGGCCGAGGGCTCTCCGCAGCCGGTACTCGCCCGGGAGCCATCCCTCGTCGACGGCGAGACCGACCGCCGCGACCGCCCCCACCGCACCGGCCGCGCCGAGCAGCAGCGTGCGCCGGGTCAGGGGCATGCGGTCACGGTAGGACCCTGTGGAGAGACTCGGCGAGCTGCCGCGGGGTCGCGTCACAGTGGTGAGATGCGCACTCGGACGCTCCTGTTGCTCGCCACGGCGCTCACGGTCGCGACGGTCGGGGCGGCGATAGCGGCGGCGGTTGCGGGTAGCGGTGCGGCTCCGGCTCGGCTCGTCCACGACGACGTGGCGCCTGTGCCGACCTCGGTGGTCCGCGCCTCGGCCGTGCTCCGAGCCTGGGACCGAGACCGAGCGGCGGCCTGGGCGAGGGCCGATCGCGACGCGTTGTCGCGCCTGTACACACCGCGTTCCCGCACGGGTCGCGGCGACGTTCGGGACCTCGATCGCTGGCACGGCCGCGGTCTGCATGTCGTGGGGCTGCGGCAGCAGCTGGCGTGCGTCGAGGTGCGGGCCGAGACGTCCGACCGGCTGGTGCTCGCCGTCACCGAGCGGACCGTCGACGGGATCGCGGTCGGCCGTCATCGACGTACCGCTCTGCCGGTCAGCGCCTGGGCGCAGCACGTGATCCGGCTCGAGCGCAGTCACGGCCGGTGGCTGATCTCCCGAGTGGTCGATCAGCCGGCCAGGTGACCCCAGCGCGTGGCGAGCCTGTCCCACGGCCCGGTGTCGGCCACCCGACCCTCGACGAGGACGACGACGCGGTCGGCCTGCGCCAGGGCGGCGGCCTTGGACGTCGCCCCGATCACCGTCGCCCCACGCTCGCGGAGCGCGGTCCACAGCTCGACCTCGGTGGTGGCGTCGAGGGCCGACGACACGTCGTCGGCGAGCAGCAGCTCGGCGTCGCAGGCCAGAGCCCGGGCCAGCGCGAGCCGCTGCACCTGACCACCGGACAGCCGGACCCCGCGGTGACCGACCAGCGCGTCGGGCCCGCCCGCGTCGTCGACGTCGCGGCGCATCCGGGCCGTGTCGACCGCCGGCATGACCTCTCGCGCGGGGTAGTCGAGCGCGACGTTGCCGCGGAAGGTCCCGGACAGCACGCGGGGGACCTGCGCGACGTGGGCGACGCGGCCCGGACGCAGGTCGGCCTGGTGGTCGGCCAGGAGCTGGTCGTTCCAGCGGATCTCACCGGTGCTGGTGACGAGCCCGGCCAGGGCACCCAGCAGGCTCGACTTCCCGGAGCCGACCTGACCGAGGAGCAGCACGAGCTCGCCGGGGGTCACGGCGAGGTCGACGTCACTGACCCCGATGGTGCCGTCGTCGTGGACGGCCGTCAGCCCGCTGACACGTAGCTCGTGCAGAGGATCACGCGGCTCGGGAGCCGGGGCCGGCGCCTGCCCCTGCACGAGGTTCACGCCGTCGGGCAGGTGCATGAGGTCGCCACCGCCGGCCAACCTGCTCGTCGCGCGCATCCAGGCGCGGGTGCCCGGAGCCTCGGTGATCACGGAGCCGGCGACACGACCGAACCAGTCGAACCCGTTGACGGCGCCGGCGACCATGATCGCCGTCGCCAGGCTCCACCATCCGGCGACCAGGATCGCCCACGCCGCGACGACGCCGACCTGCACCATCACGATCGGGACGCCGTCCAGGAGCGCCTGCACGCGGTGCTCACGTACGGCGGCCTCGACCCGACCTCGGTCGACCCCGCGGAGGTGCCGGTGCACGTCGGTCGACGCGGCGGCGAGCTTCACCGTCCGGATGGAGTCGAGCGAGGAGACCAGGGAGCGACCGAACCGTGCCCGCGCAGCAGAGGAGGCCGCAGCCGACCGGCCGGCGACATGCCGCCCGAACGACGAGGCGACGGCCGACGCCGTCATCACCCCGAGCAGGACCGCGCCGGCCAGGAGGCTCCGGGCGACGAGGGCCGTGACGACCGCGATGGCCAGACCGTTGACGAAGTCGACCCACCGGTCGGCGTACCGAGCCATCCGGTCGGCGTCCATGGTGCGGGCGACCACCTCGCCCGGGGGAGTGCGCTCGAGCCGGTGGGCGCTCGTCTGACCGTGCAGCACGCGGGTCCGGGCCCGCAGCATGACCGCGACCCACCACTGCGGGTAACGACGGATGGCCACCGCGAGCAGGACCGGTGACCCGACGAGCGACACCACGAGCAGGGCCGTCAGGCTGAACGGCGTCTCGCCGGCCTGGAGGTCGGAGACGATGTGGCCCCAGAGCCAGCCTGTGATGGCGCCGAAGGCACCGGTCAGGGCGCAGATCAGGAAGAGCCCCATCCCGAACAGACCCCACTGGGGCTCGATGAACAGGGCGTTCTTCGTGGCCCGGGCCAACGACGGGATGTGCCGCAGGGTCGGCGCCGGCGGAGGTGTTCCGGTACGCCGTTGGGTGCCGACCGCACCGATCTCCAGGTCTTCGTCGACACCGCGCAGCGAGGACTCGCCGGCGGACGCCGCGAGCAGGTCGCGGAACGGGCCGGACTCATGGGCCAGCTGGTCACGGCCGCCGTGCTGGATGACGCGGCCACCGTCGAGGACGGCGACCTGCTCGGCGCGCTCGGTGGTGGAGAGCCGGTGGGCGACCAGGATGCCGGTGCGACCCGAGAGGAGCCGGTCGGCCGCCCGGACCACGCGCGCCTCGGTGAGCGGGTCCATCCGGGCCGTGGCCTCGTCGAGCACCACGACCCGCACGTCTCGGACCAGCAGCCGCGCGAACGCGACCAGCTGCTCCTCGCCCGCCGACAGGCTGGTGCCGCCGGGACCGAGCAGGGTGTCGAGCCCCTGCGGAAGCCCTTCGACCCAGGCCGTGAGGCTGAGCTCGTCGATGGCCGCCTCGACGGTGGTGCGGGGCAGGTCCGCGAACAGGGTGATGTTCTCGGAGAGGGTGCCCGCCAGGATCTCCGTGCGCTGGGTGACGACGCCGACCGCGGCCCGGAGCTCCTGGAGGTCGAGGTGGCCGACGTCGACGCCGCCGAGCAGCAACGAGCCGGGCTCGGGCTCGACGGCCCGGGAGAGCAGTGAGGCGAGGGTCGACTTCCCCGACCCGGTGCGGCCGACGAGAGCGCACGTCGTACCGGCGGGGACCATGAGGTCGACGCCCGAGAGCGCGAACGCGCCGTGGGGGTAGGCGAAGTGGAGGTCGGCGAAGCGGACCGTCAGCGGGCCGTCGGGCAGCGCCCGGCCACCCTCGGGCTCGGGCGGGGACGCCATCAGGCCCCGCAGTCGGATCACCGCGCCGAAGCCCTCCTGGAGGTCGGGCAGATGGCGGGCCAGCTGGTCGATCTGGCCGACGAACATCGTGGTCACCAGGAACAAGGTCACCAGCGACGCGATCGAGAGCCGGTCGTCGACGACGAGCGCGACGCCGATCAGGGCCGTGGCGGCGAGGACGCCGTGCAGCAGCACGCCGGTGCGTCGCCCGATGCCGGCCTCGACCCGGACGACGTCGGCGAACCGGCGATGGATCTCGCCGGCCAGCTCGGTGCAGCGGCGCAGCACGTAGGACTGTCCGAGGCTCGTGCGCAGGTCGTCACGTGCCGCGACGCCCTCTTCCATGGCCGCGGCGTGGTCGGTCCACGCCATCTCCTCGAACACCTTGAGCTGGGACACCAGCGGCAGCATGCGCCGGACGACGAGCAGCGCGGCCGCGCCGGCGACCGGGAACAGGAAGAACGCCGGCCACCAGGTGAACCCGGCAACCAGCCACAGGGGACCCGCCGCCATGGTGGTGCGCACGGCCATCCAGATGTTCTGCCGGAGCAGCGTGCCGACCTCGTGGGTGTCGTCGTCCACGCGGTCGAGCACCTCGCCGACGGCCTGCTCGGTCAGCTCGGACAGGGGCTGGGCCATCGCGGCGTCGAGCAGGTCGGCGCGGAGGCGCCCCTCGGCCCGGTCGACGAGACCGGCCCACAGCGTGCGTCCGAAGGTGTCGAGCAGGGCTGCACCGACCACGCACAGGGCCAGCATGCGCACGAGCGCGTCGCTGGGGTCCTGGGCGAGCCGGCCGGCCACGACCGTGCCGAGGGACATCCCGATCGCGCTCAGGAACGAGCACGTGATCGCGACGCCGGAGAACGGCGTACGCATCCGGCGCCAGTCGACCGGCACCCGGCCAGGCGGCAGCGCCGGCGGCGATGTCGTCGTCGGTCGTGCGGCAGTGGGGGCGAGATCAGTGGTGGTCACGGCCCTTCGAAGGTACGTGGGGCCGCCGACGTGCGCCTCTGAATATCTGGGGGCTGTCGGCGGTGGAAACCGCGGACGAGACGGCCATAAACCCGGGC
Organism: Nocardioides sp.; assembly: GCA_036270075.1. GTDB lineage: Bacteria > Actinomycetota > Actinomycetes > Propionibacteriales > Nocardioidaceae > Nocardioides. The sequence goes on along the minus strand of DATBDF010000164.1, from coordinate 8,340 downwards.
GTCGCGGCGGTTTCGTCCGCGGTTTCCCGCGGGATCAACCAGGAGTCAGGGACCGGTCAGCGACGCCCGGCCAGACCCGAGGAGAGGACGTCGACGACGTCACGATCGCGGAACTCGAAACCGGAGTCCAGCAGGGCCTGCGGGACGAGGTTGACCGAGCCGAGCAGCTCGGGGGCGAGCGGGCCCGCGCCGACCCGGATCGCCATCGCCGGCACCGGCACGAACGCGGGCCGACCGACCGCGCGGGCGAGGGCGACGGTGAACTCGCCGAACGTCGGCGTCTGCGGGCAGCAGAGGTTGAACCGGCCGTGCGCATCGGGATGCTCGGCGAGATGGACAGTGGCCGCCAGCCAGTCACGCAGCGACACCATCGGGAAGTACTGGCGTCCGTTGCCGACCTTCCCGCCGAGACCCAGCCAGAACACGCGACGCAGGGTGCGCAGCGGTTCCGACTCGCGGTCCATCACCGGGGCGGTCCGGAGCACGCAGACACGAGCGCCCGCATCGATGGCCGGGGCCGCCGCGGCCTCCCAGGCCCGGGTGACCTCGCCCATCAACGTGTGCCCTCGGCTGTCACCGGCCTCGGTGACCTCCTGGTCGCCGTGGTCGCCGTAGACCGCCACCGCGTTGCCCGCCAGGAACGCCGGCTTCTTCGTGGACACGGCGATCGCGTCGGCCAGCGTGCGGGTCGTCGTGACCCGCGACTCGCGGAGGTTGCGAGCCCAGCGCTGGGAGTGCGGGTTGCCGATGGTCGGGCTCCCGGCCGCATTGACGACGACGTCCGCGTCCTCGATCACCTGGGCGTCGACCTGTCCGGAGACGGGGTCCCACTGCGACTCGCTGTCGGTGGACGGCTCGCTCCGCGTCAGCGACGTCGTCGTGTGGCCACGGGCTCGGAGGGCTTCGGTGAGGTGTCTCCCGAGGAAGCCGGAACCGCCTGCTACGACGACGTGCACGGGATCCTCCCCCTCCACCAGCTCGGACGAAGCACTCAGACCTCGAACTGGCCGGCCTCGAGCCGCGCCTTCACCTCGCCGAGGAACCGCGCCGCGTCGGCGCCGTCGACCAGGCGGTGGTCGTAGGTGAGCGCGAGGTAGACCATCTGCCGCACCGCGATGGTCTCGCCGAGGTTCGGGTCGTCGATGACGACCGGCCGCTTCACGACCGCGCCGGTCCCGAGGATCGCGACCTGCGGCTGGTTGATGATCGGCGTGTCGAACAGCGCGCCACGGCTGCCGGTGTTGGTCAGCGTGAACGTGCCCCCCGAGAGCTCGTCCGGGGTGATCTTGTTCGTGCGCGTGCGCTCGGCGACATCCGCGATCTTCCTGGCCAGTCCGGCGATCGACAGGTCACCGGCCTCCTTGATCACCGGTGTCAGCAGGCCGCGCTCGGTGTCGACCGCGATCGCGAGGTTCTCGACGTCGAAGTAGGTCACCTCGCCCTTGTCGGTGTCGATGGCGGCGTTCAGGCTCGGGTGCGCCTTGAGCGCGTCGATGGCCGCCTTGGCGAAGAACGGCATGAACGACAGCTTCACGCCCTCGCGCGACGCGAAGTCCGCCTTGACGGAGTCGCGCAGACGCGAGATCGAGGTGACGTCGACCTCGACGACGGTGGTGAGCTGGGCGCTGACGCGCAGCGACTCGACCATGCGCTGCGCGATCACCTTGCGCAGACGCGACATCGGCTCGGTCTTCCCACGCAACGGTGAGGGGACCGGCGCTCCGGGGGTCGTGGCCCGTGGCGCGGCAGCGGGTGCCGGTTGAGCCGCCGCCGCTGCGGCGGCCGCGGGCTGGCTGGGTGTGGTGTCCGTGCCCTGCTTCTGCGCGGCGTCGAGCACGTCCTGCTTGCGGATCCGGCCCCCCACACCGGTGCCGACGATGCCGGCCAGGTCGACGCCGTGCTGGGCGGCCATCTTGCGCACCAGGGGCGTCACGTACGCCGACGCGTCGCGGCCACCTGCGGGGGCCGGCTCGGCCGCTGCCGCAGGCTGGGCAGGTGCCGGTGCCGCTGCGACGGCAGCCTCCTGGGCGGCGGGCTGCTCCTGGGCCGCCGGCTGCTCCGGCTCTTCCTGCTGCTCCGGTTGCTCCGGCTGTGCGGCCGGCTCCGGGGCAGCGGCCTCGGGTGCCGGGGCCTCGGAGGCCGGCGCTGCCTGAGCGGCCTCTCCGGAACCGATGACCGCGAGCTCGCTGCCGACCTCGACGGTCTCGTCCTCGTTGACCTTGATCTCCAGCAGGGTGCCGGCCGCAGGAGAGGGGATCTCGGTGTCCACCTTGTCGGTGGAGACCTCGAGCAGCGACTCGTCCTCCGCCACCTGGTCGCCGACCTGCTTGAGCCAGCGGGTCACGGTGCCCTCGGTGACGGACTCGCCCAGCTCCGGCAGCCGCACCACGGTCTGCTCGCCCGACGACTGGGCGGCGGACGCCGTGACGGCGGCGACCTCGTCGCGAGGCGCCTCGTCCTTCTGCGCCGCCGGCTCCTCGGAGGGTGCGGGCGGCGCGCCGGGCGTGTCCGCCTGCTCGGCCTGGGCGTGGGCCTCCTCGCGCTCGACGCGCTCGTCGTCCAGGGGGGTCTCGGCAGGCTGCGAGGCCTGCTCGTCGGCTGGCTGCTCGGACGGCTGCTCGGCCTCTGCCTGCTCGGCCTGCGCCTGGTCGCCATCGCCGCCACCGGCCTCACCTCCGCCGGACGACTCGTCCGCCGCGCCGACCACCGCGAGGACGGCTCCGACCTCGACGGTCTCGTCCTCGCTCGCCTTGATCTCCAGCAGCGTGCCGGCGACCGGCGAAGGGATCTCGGTGTCGACCTTGTCGGTCGAGACCTCCAGCAGCGGCTCGTCGACCGACACCTGGTCGCCGACCTGCTTCAGCCATCGGGTGACCGTGCCTTCGGTGACGGATTCGCCGAGCTCGGGGAGATTGACTTCGGTGGCCATGGGAGTGGGGATCGCTTCCTGTCTCGGGTTCGGCTGACGGTCGGGTCAGGTGCTCACGAATGGGCGTGCAAGGGCTTGCCGGCAAGCGCCATGTGCGCCTCGCCGAGGGCCTCGGTCTGCGTGGGGTGGGCGTGCACGAGAGGAGCGACGTCCTCGGCGTACGCCTGCCAGTTGTAGATCAGCTGCGCCTCGCCGATGAGCTCGCCGACGCGGTCGCCGACCATGTGGACGCCGACCACGGGCCCGTCCTTCTGACGCACGAGCTTGACGAAGCCCTGCGTCATCAGGATCTGGCTCTTGCCGTTCCCGCCGAGGTCGTAGGTGAGGGTCTCCACGGCTTCGTCGCCGTACGTCGCGCGGGCCGTGCCCTCGTCCAGCCCGACGGAGGCAACCTCGGGATGGCTGTAGGTGACCCGCGGAATGCCGGCCTCGTCGATCGGGGTGGGGCCGAGCCCGGCGATGTCCTCGGCCACGAAGATGCCCTGCTGGAAGCCGCGGTGCGCGAGCTGGAGTCCCGGGACGATGTCGCCCACGGCGTACACCCCCTCGAGGTTGGTGCGGCATCGCTCGTCGGCCAGCACGAACCCGCGGTCCATGGCGACGCCCTGCTCGTCGTACCCGAGCCCGTCGGACGCCGGCCCCCGGCCGACCGCGACCAGCAGCAGCTCGGCCTCGATCACGTCGCCGCCCTCGACGGTGACGGCGACGCCCTCGTCGGTGACCTTGACGCTCTGGAACGGAGTGCCGGTGCGCAGCTGGATCTTGCGCTTGCGGAAGGCGCGCTCGAGCGCCTTGGACGACGCCTCGTCCTCCACCGGCACCAGGCGAGGCAGCGCCTCGACGATGGTGACCTCGGACCCGAAGCTCGCCCAGACGCTGGCGAACTCGCAGCCGATCACGCCGCCGCCGAGCACGACGACCGACTTCGGCACCCGATCGAGCCTCAGGGCGTGCTCCGAGGTGAGCACGCGCTCGCCGTCGATGTCGATGCCCGGCAGGGTGCGGCTGTAGGAACCGGAGGCGAGCACGAGGTGTCGTCCGGTGTACGTCGTGTCGCCGACCGTCACGTGGCGCGGCCCGGTCATCCGGCCCTCACCCTCGATCACGGTGATCCCGCGGCCCTTGATCAGCCCCGTCAGGCCCTTGAAGAGCCGGGAGACGACCTTCTCCTGGTAGGCCGTCACGGCGGCCATGTCGACGCCCTCGAGGGTGGCGGTCACACCGAACTGGTGCGACTCGCGGGTCTGGTCCGCGATCTCGGCGGCGTGGAGCAGCGCCTTGGTCGGGATGCAGCCGACGTGGAGGCAGGTTCCGCCCAGGTTGCCCTTCTCGACCAGGCCCACCGAGAGGCCCAGCTGGGCGGCCCGGAGAGCACATGCGTAGCCGCCGGATCCTGCCCCGAGGATGAGTACGTCGAACTCGCCGTCGGTCACGCGGCCATCCTTGCACTCTTGGTGACAGCTCCGGAAAGGGCCCGGACGCCGCCTGGAAACGGTCCCGCAGGTCGGCGAGGAGGCGGGCGCCGCCTGGGATCTCCCGGCATCATGTTCCTCATGAGACTCTTCGGACGCGGTCGCGGCCAGCGGTTCCGCCGCCCGAGCGGCGACACGGAGCGCACGGGGTCGACGCGCGTGCCGGCGTCGACGAACGACGACGAGCAGCACCTCGAGCAGTTCGCGGCGACGCGCGAGGGCGTCGAGGGGTTCGTCGAGCCACGGACGGCCGTCAGCGACGTGACCCTGCTGCTGGTCGCGTGGGACGGCGAGTACACGCGACGCCGGGTCCGGTCGGCCGAGTGGGCCTACTCGTTCTGCCAGCGTCGGGGGATCTCGGCGTACGAAGCCGGCGTGGTCGGCATCCCGCAGCGGATGCGTGAGTACATCAGCCGGCAGAAGGAGCGGGGCGGATCGTAGCCCTCGCTACCCCTCGCTGCTCAGCGCTCGCGCGTAGTCGACGAGCGTGGTGAGGGCGAAACCCGTGCCACCCGGGGGCCAGTGGCCGGCCGCCGTCCCGTTGTTGTACCCCGGGCCGGCGATGTCGAGGTGCGCCCACCGGCGGTCGTCGGTGAACTCCCGCAGGAAGGCCGCCGCGAACAGCCCGCCGCCCCAGCGGGTCCAGTCGTGCTGGGCCAGGTCGGCGATCTTGCTGCCGCGCACACGGTCGACGACGTCCTGGGGGATCGGCATGGGCCAGTGCTTCTCACCGCTCGCCCGTCCCGCCACGACGAGCGAGCCGACGACGTCCTCGCTGCCGAAGACGGCGCCCACCCGGTTGCCCAGGGCCTGCATCATGTGGCCCGTCAGGGTCGCGACGTCGACGATCACGTCGGGGTCCTGCTCAGTCGCTCGGACCAGGCCGTCGGCTAGGACCAGCCGGCCTTCGGCGTCGGTGTTCAGCACCTCCACCGTCTTCCCGCCGTAGATGGTGAGCACGTCGCCGGGGCGCATCGAGCTGCCCGAGACCATGTTCTCGGCCAGGCAGGCGTACGCCGTGACCCGCACGGGGAGGCCGAGCCGCGCGATGGCCAGCGTCGCCTGGCTGACGGTCGCCGCTCCCGCCATGTCGCACTTCATGGTCTCCATGCCGGTGGCCGTCTTGATGCTGAGGCCGCCGGAGTCGAAGGTGATGCCCTTGCCCACGAGCGCGAGGTGGGCGACCGGGTCAGCGGGGGAGTAGCGCAGCTCGACCAGTCGCGGGGGCGCACTCGAGCCGCCACCGACACCGAGCAGACCGCCACAGCCGAGCTCGGCGAGCTCGGCCTCGTCGAGCACCGTCACCTCGACCTTGGTCCCCTTGGCCGCCTTCGTGATCTGGTCGGCGAATGCCGGTGGGGTGAGGTCGCCGGCCGGGGTGTTCACCCAGTCGCGCACCGCGTTCACGGCGGGGCCGACCACCTGCGCCTCCTCGAACGCTGCCGAGGCCTCCTGCCGCCGGGCGACGGGACTCAGCACGGTGACGGTGCCGGCGCGCGTGTCCGGGGTCTTGGTCCGGTAGCGGGAGAACGCGTACCCGCCGAGCAGGTACCCCTCGAGGACGTTCCGCACGAGACCGGCGTCGTCGGCGGGCAGGGCGAGCGCGACCGACGCGGCATTCGCGGTGGACCGGGCAGCCACCCCGGCCGCACGGCGTACGGCGAGGACCTGGGCCGCGCGATCGGCGGGCTTGTCCCCCATCCCGACCAGCACGAGCAGCGGAGAGGAGATGCTGCCGCCGGTGGGCACCCGAGCCACCTCTCCCGCCTTCCCGGTGAAGCCCAGCGTGCTCAGCAACGGGCGCAGCGAACGGCCGAACGCCGACGTGACGTCCTCGGAGCCGTCGGCCAGGGTCGCACCGCGGGCGTTCTTCCAGGCCCCGACGACCACGGCGTCGGCCCGAGTCTTCGCCGGGCTCGCGCCCCGCAGGTGGTAGCTGGTCACCGGGTCACCCTAGCCACGTCTGCGGGCGACCTGAGGGCCGCGCGATCCGCGGCGCACGGCTCCCGATCTCCACGTCCTGCCCGGTGTAGGTTCGCGGGCATGGCCGACGAGACCGCGGACGCCGCCACGGGTGCCAGCGCCGCGGGGACGCCGCTCCTGCAGTCCCCGTTGCACGACCGCCACGTCGCGCTGGGCGCGAAGTTCGCGGAGTTCGGTGGTTGGTCGATGCCGCTGGAGTACCCGTCCGGCGTGGTGAAGGAGCACACCGCGGTTCGCGAGTCGGTCGGGGTCTTCGACGTCAGCCATCTCGGAAAGCTCATGGTGACCGGCCCGGGCGCCGCGTCGTACGTCAATGCGACGCTCAGCAACGACCTGGACAAGATCGGTCACGGCAAGGCCCAGTACACGCTGTGCTGCGATGCCGAGACCGGCGGCATCGTCGACGACCTGATCGCCTACTTCCACGACGACGAGCACGTCCTGCTGGTCCCCAATGCGGCGAACTCCGCGGAGGTCGCTCGCCGGCTCTCGACCGAGGCGCCCGACGGCGTGAAGGTGCTCGACCATCACCGGCAGTACGCCGTGCTGGCCGTACAGGGCACGAGGTCCGACGAGGTGCTCGACGCGATCGGCATCCCGACCGGGCACGAGTACATGTCGTTCGCCGAGACGGAGTTCGAGGACACCGGCGTCGTGGTCTGCCGGACCGGCTACACCGGCGAGCGCGGCTACGAGCTGATCGCTCGCAACGAGGTCGCAGGCGTGCTGTGGGATCGGCTGCTCGACGCGGGCGCGGCGTTCGGGATGCTGCCCTGCGGCCTGGGGGCGCGCGACACGTTGCGCACGGAGATGGGCTACCCCTTGCACGGGCAGGACATCACGATCGAGGTGACGCCCAACCAGGCCGGCCTCGGCTGGGCCGTGGGCTGGAGGAAGGCCGCCTTCTGGGGCCGGGACGCGCTGGCGAGGGAGAAGGCGGAGGGGCCGAAGCGCAAGCTGCGTGGTCTCCTCGCCCTCGAGCGCGGCATCCCGCGCCCGGGAATGATCGTGAGCCTGGTGCCCGACGTACCGCTGTGCGAGATCACGTCGGGGACGTTCTCACCGACGCTGAAGAAGGGGATCGGGATGGCGCTGGTGCCGACGTTCGTCGACCCGGAGGCCGAGCTCGGCGTCCAGATCCGCACGCGGCGCGAGATCTTCGCCTCCACGAAGCCACCGTTCGTCGACACCTCGGTGCGCGAGGCATGAACCTTCCCGAGCAGCCGGCCACCTTCCGCCCGCCCACGCCCGCCGAGCGGCCGTGGTGGTGGAAGCTCCTCGACGGTGCGGGCGAGGAGGCGCGGGTCCCCGAGGAGTACGCGCACCAGCGGTTCGCCTCCCAGGCCGATGCGGAGTCGTGGGTGGGCGAGGTGTGGGCCGAGCTGTCCGCCGCGGGGGTCGACGCGGTGACGCTCTTCGAGCACGACCGCGAGGTGTACGGGCCGATGTCGCTGTCCGCATGAGGACGTGAGCCCACTGCCGGGGCCCGTCGAGGCGGTCTGCACGACGTTCCTCGACGCCGTGCCCGACGGCCTGGTGACGGGGCTCTACCTGCGTGGGGGAATCGCGTTCGGCGAGTGGGTGCCGGGCAAGAGTGACGTCGACTTCACCGCGACCCTGAGTCGGCGTCCGTGCGACGAGGACCTGGCGACGTTGCGGGCGGCTCACGCGACCGTGGCCGCGGCGTACGCCGACTCCCCGTTCTTCGACGGTGCACACCTGCCGGCCGACGACCTGACCAGGTCGCCGGCAGAGTGTCCCGATGCGCCGGCGGTGCAGCAGCACGAGTTCGCGGTGCGTGACGCCTACGACCCCGTGAGCTGGCACGAGCTGGCGCGGCACGGCGTCACCGTGGCCGGGCCACCGGTGGAGACGCTCGGCATCTGGACCGACGACGACGTGCTCCGCGCGCACACCGTCGACAACCTGGCCACGTACTGGCGTGGGCACGCCGAG
>DATBDF010000163.1:0-3177 GCA_036270075.1 Nocardioides sp. | reverse complement strand
ACTGCTGGTGATACGGCTCCGCGTAGTAGAACGGCCCGGCAGGTGCGATCTCGGTCGAGATCTGCCCGTAGCCGGCCTCGGACAGCACCTTCTGGTACTCGACCCGGGACTGCTCGGCCGCGGCGAGCTGCTCGTCTCCGTAGGTGTAGATGCCGGAGCGGTACTGGGTCCCGATGTCGTTGCCCTGGCGCATCCCCTGGGTCGGGTCGTGGCTCTCCCAGAAGATCTTCAGGAGCTCCGCGTAGCTGATCACCTTCGGATCGAAGACCACGAGCACGACCTCGCCGTGACCGGTCCGGCCGCTGCAGACCTCCCGGTAGGTCGGGTTCGGCGTGATCCCGGCCGCGTAGCCCACCGCGGTCGTCCACACGCCCTCGGCCTCCCAGAGCTTCCGCTCCGCGCCCCAGAAGCACCCCATCCCGAACCCAGCCTGCTCGAGGCCCTCCGGGTACGGCGGCGCGAGGGCGTGGCCGTTGACGAAATGTCGCTCCTGCACCGGCATCGTCTCGCCCCGGCCCGGCAGTGCGCGCGTCGCGTCAACCATCTTCTGTCGCTTCTCTCCCTTGAGGAATCGGAACACACGCTGGACAACACGCTCCGCTGCGCATTTGGTCCCGTCGAGTCCCGCCCACGGGCGGGGCGCCGTCAGTTCGTCGACGGGTCCTCCGGGGCCGAGGCGAACATCGCGGCCCGGCCGCCCTGGCGGCGCAGGACCGTCCGCCAGAGCGTGCTCGGATCGGTCGAGAACGGGTCCTCCGGCGAGAGGTCGACGACCAGCCAGCCCCCCGCCCCGAGCTCCTGCTCCAGCTGACCCGGCGACCAGCCCGAGTACCCGACGAACACCCGCAGGCCGGCCATCGTGGCCTCGTACTCCGACGGGTCGAGGTCGAGGTCGAGCGTGCCGAGGCCGTCGAAGAGCGGCTGGAACACCGGGCCGTCGCCCCGGCCGAGCCCGATCACCGCGGTCGGGGCCACCGGGCCGCCGACGAACAGGCACGCGGGCGCGGAGCTCAGCTCGGCCCACCCCGGGAGGACCTCGGCCACCGACAGCTCGATCGGCCGGTTGAGCACCACGCCCAACGCCCCCTCGTCGCCGTGCTCGAGCATCAGGACGACGGTGCGGGAGAAGTTCGGGTCGTGCAGGTCCGGCGTCGCGACCAGCAGCCGCCCCCGGACCGACTCATCCATAGGTAGGTTCCGGGCATGAGCACTCCACACAAGAAAGTGTACGAAGGAGAGCTGAGCCGATTGCAGGCCGAGCTCGTGAAGATGCAGTACTGGGTCAAGGACGAGGGCGCCCGGGTAGCGATCGTCTTCGAGGGCCGGGACGCCGCCGGCAAGGGCGGATCGATCCGGCGCATCCAGGAGTACCTGAACCCGCGCAGCTGCCGCGTCGCCGCGCTGCCCAAGCCGACCGAGCGCGAGCAGACGGAGTGGTACTTCCAGCGCTACATCTCGCACCTCCCTGCGGCGGGCGAGATCGTGATGTTCGACCGCAGCTGGTACAACCGCGCCGGCGTCGAGTCGGTGATGGGGTTCTGCACCGCCGAGGAGCACGCGCGGTTCCTCCGCCAGACCCCGATCTTCGAGCGCATGCTCGTCGAGGACGGGATCATCCTGCTCAAGTACTGGTTCTCGGTGAGCGACGAGGAGCAGGAGCGTCGCTTCGAGTCCCGCACCGACGACCCCATGCGCCGGTGGAAGCTCAGCGGGATGGACCTGGCGTCGCGCGAGCACTGGGTCGAGTTCTCCCGCGCGAAGGACGAGATGTTCGTCTACACCGACATCCCCGAGGCGCGTTGGTTCGTGGTCGAAGGCGACAACAAGCGGGCCGCGCGGCTGAACTGCATCCACCACGTGCTGAGTCAGATCCCGTACGAGGACCGCACGCCTCCGGTGCTCCACCTGCCGCCGCGCCAGCCGGACCAGGGCTACGTCCGCCCACCCCAGGACATCTACGCGCACGTCCCCGACTACGCGTCCACCTTGGAAGACAATCGGTGACCCAGGCCCCGACCGAGCAGTATCCGCCGCCCGAGCACATCCTGCGTGACCTCCGGCTGAGCGTCGAGCACCGGCCGGACGGCACGAGCACGGCGTGGATCCCGGTGACGCCCCACGTCTGCAACCCGTCGGGTTCGCCCCGGGCGGGCGTGCTCGCGATCCTCGTCGACGTCGTCGGCGGCGGGCTGGCGGCGGTCGCGGTGCGCCCCGACTGGATCGCCACCGCCGACCTCACGCTCCACCTGATCCCCAGCGTCGTGACCGGCGAGGTCGAGGCGCGCGGACGCGTGGTCCGGCTGGGCCGCACCACGGTCGTCGTCGAGGTCGCGCTCGGCACGAGCGACGGGGCGTCGCTGGGTCTCGCCACGATGAGCTTCGCGGTCCTGCCCCACCGCGCCGAGAACCTGTCGATCGACCAGGTGGAGCGCGTGAACCGGATGACCATGGCGACGAACGGCTCGGGCCTGCGCGACGCGTTCCACGAGCGCGTGCAGCTCGCCGTCGTCGACGCGGCCACCGGCGCGATCGAGCTCCCTCGCACCGATTACATCCTCAACAGCATGGGCGCGGTCCAGGGCGGGATGGTCGCCGCGGCCGCGGACGCCGCCGCAGTCGCCGCGATCGGCCACGCGGTCGGTGGCCCGGTCGAGAGCGTCGACCTCCAGATCACCTACCTCGCGCTGGCGAAGGTCGGGCCCATCCGGACCCGTTCGGCGGTGCTCTCGGCCTCGGAGACCTTCGGGAGCGCGCACGTCGAGATCGTGGACACCGGCGCCGGCAACCGGCTGACCACGGTCGCGCGCGTGGTCGCGACCCGGCCGTGACGAGCTTCTCCGACCAGGACACCGGGCGCGAGGTCAACCGGGTGACGGGGGTGTCCCTGCGCGAGGTCGACCATCCGGCGCCCCCGGGCGACACCCACGTCGTCGGTGAGGTCGTCGACCTCGACCACCTCCGCGGACCGTCGGGCAGCGTCCGGGCCGGCGCGCTGCTGACGATGGCCGACACGGTGGGCGGCATGTGCGCGGGGCTCGCGGCGCTGCCGGGCTGGGTGGTGTCGACGAACCTCATGGTGCGCACGGCACCCGGGCCGCACCGCGGACCGCTCGCGCTGGACGCACGGGTGCTGCGCGCCGGACGCAACGCGATCGTGACCCGGGTCCAGATCCGCGA
>DATBDF010000162.1:0-4213 GCA_036270075.1 Nocardioides sp. | reverse complement strand
TGCACCACCACTGGATCGTGTACGTGGTGCCGGTGCTGGAGGGCGCTCTCGGCCTCCTGCTGCTGGTCGCGGTCGGCTACGTGGACCTCGATCTCGGCTGGGTGCCGTTCCTGCTCGCCCTGCTGATCTGGCTCCATGCCTCGTGGAAGGCCCTCGGGTCGCACCGCGACCGCTTCGTGGTCACCAACATGCGGGTCTTCCGCGTCAACGGCGTGCTGTCGGAGAAGCTCGCCACCATGCCGCTGAGCCGGATCCTCGACATCACCGTGGCGAAGCCGCTCCACGGCCGCGTACTGGGGTTCGGGCACTTCGTGTTCGAGTCGGCGGCCCAGGACCAGGGACTGCGCGACATCAGGTACGTCGCGCGCCCCGACGAGCGTGACCTGTCGATCCAACGCGTGGTCCAGCGCTCCGGCATCCGCGGCCCGCGGCACTGGCACTGACTCAGCGCAGGGCGTGGACCCACCAGGCGATGGAACGCCGGATCGCGTCGCGGGCGGCCTCGGTGTCGTCGACCGTCTCGAACCCGTGGTGGCCACCCGGGACGTCCAGGACGTCGACGACGCGGTCCGTGCCGCGGCAGCGAGCCAGCAGGTCATCGGTGAACGGGGCGATCCAGTCGAAGTCGTGCTCGGGGCGGACGAGCAGGAGCGGCACCCGTGAGCGCGGGGCGGCGTCGAGTGCGTCGACCAGTCCGAGGCCGGCGAGCTCCGGATGACCGACAGCGGCGTACGTGCCGGCGACCGCCAGCACGCCCTCGGGGACCGGGTCGAGGAACGAGCCCAACAGGAACCCCCCGGCCGAGAAGAACCAGAGCCCGACGCGCTCGGCATCGACCCGAGGATCGTCCCGAAGGGCCCGCAGCGCGACCCGGACGTCCTCGAGGGAGCCGGGCAGTGCGTCGTCGTCCACGAACCCGTGCTCGAACATCGCGCCGACGAGGCCCGCCTGCGCGAGCAGCGCGCCGTACGCGCGGAAGGCCGGCCACTGCGGTGGGCGCACGGGACGGTCGGGCGGGACCGGGCCACCGTGCACCATCAGCACCGCGGGTGCCGGTGTCGAGCCGGGCAGGTAGAGGTCGAGCCCACCCGACGGCTCGGGCTCCACGGGTTCGTGCGGCAGGACGAACGGGCGGAGGTGCGGAGGAAGGTCGGCGGCGTCACTGCTCATCGTCCGCCATCGCAGCACACGGCGCCGGTGTCGGTCACCTTGATTAGGCTCCGCCCATGCCCCGGCTGCCCTTCGACCCGATCGACGAGGCCGCACGCCAGTGGGGCAAGCGGTGGGACGCCGTGCCCGCGATGCATGCCGTGACCTCGTTGATGCGAGTGCAGCAACTGGTGCTCGGGCGGCTCGACGCCATCCTCAAGCCGCACGGCCTGACCTTCGCCCGCTACGAGGCCCTGGTGCTGCTCTGCTTCTCGTCCCGCGGGTCGCTCCCGCTGGGGAAGATGGGGGAGCGGCTCCAGGTGCATCCGACGTCCATCACCTCGATCGTGCAGCGGCTCGAGGCCGACGGCCTGATCACGCGACGGCCCCACCCGGAGGACGGCCGCGCGATCCTCGCCGAGATCACGGACGCCGGCCGCGACCTGGTCGAGGTCGCGACGGCCGACCTGGTGGGGGCCGACTTCGCCCTCGGCTCGCTGACCGACGAGGAGCTCGGCGAGCTCTCGGCCCTCCTCCGGCCGGTCCGCCGCGCCGCCGGTGACTACGAGTGACCGACGCCGACGCCGTACGCCGGGTGGGGCTCGCCCTGCCTCGGGTGTACGAGCGCGAGGTGCGCGGCCGGTGGAAGCTGAAGGTCAAGCAGATCGTCTTCGTTGCCTTCTCGCGCGACGAGCGCGACATGGGCTTCGGCTTCCCCAAGGCCGAGCGCGAGGGGCTCGTTGCCTCCGACCCGGGGACGTTCTACCTCCCCGGCCCGGCCGACATGAGGTACCAGTGGGTGTGCGCCCATCTCGACCGGCTGGACCAGCAGGAGATGCGCGAGCTGGTGGTCGACGCCTGGCGGATGTGCACGCCCAGGATGCTCCACGACCTGCCCGACCTGCCGGCACCCGCCGCGCAGACCTGGGACCTGGTCGAGAGGCAGCAGTGGCACGACGTACGCCCGCTGCTGCATCCCTACCTGCACTTCGACGACGGCGTCGTGTCGCTCCGGGGACGCAACCAGGTGCTCGACCACCTCGAGGCTCACCCCACCCCGAAGCCGCCCACCGACGTCGAGGTCCGCGACGGCCAGCTCTACCGCTGGCGTCGCTGACGACCCGGTGTCAGAGCCGGAAGCTGGACGCCACTTCCGAGATCATCTGTCGCCGCAGATGTTCCTCGTCCCCGGCACACCGCTCGCACAACATCGTCCCCACGAAGGCCGTGACCGCCGCGACGTGCTCGTTGTCGCGGGTCAGACACCTGAAGCAGTACATCTCCGCCATGGACGGCAGCCTGCCACGGGGTCGCACCGGTAGCCGCTGTTCACCTTGGTTCGGCAGGATGCGGGGATGGCGAAGAAGCAGAAGTCAGCGACCGCTGCTGCCGAGAAGCAGCTGAGGGCCGCGGTGAAGAAGCTCCAGGGGCAGCTAGCCGCGGCGGAGAAGTCCGCGGAGAAGTGGAAGGCGCGGGCGAAGGAGGGCAGGTCCGTCACCGCCGGCGTCAAGGCCGAGCTCGCCGCCGTACGCCGTCGGCTCGAGAAGTCCGAGCTGTCCGTGACCAAGTGGCGCGACCGCGCGCGGAAGAGGGCACCGGTCGGCGCCGCGCCGTCAGGACCGGCCGCTGCCACCTCGCCCGCCACTTCCTCCGCCAGTGTTTCTGCCGGCTCCGTTCCCTCCGGCGACCCGGACGACTCCTGGACCGTCACGGCGCTCCGTGCCGAGGCTCGCCGACGTGGCATCACGGGATACTCGCGCAAGACCAAGGCGGCGCTCCTCGCGGAGCTCCGCGGTTAGGCGAAATTAGTAGGACGTCCTACTATTTGAGGCATGGACGACGCTCGCTCGCGCTGGCAGGACCGCTACGACAGGTCGCGGGTCCGCGACGCGGACTTCACCACGCTGTCCGGCATGGAGGTGCAGCCGGCGTACGGCCCGGCGGACGGGACGGACGCGGAGTGGCCGGGCGGGTTCCCCTTCACGCGCGGCCTGTACCCGACCGGCTATCGCGGGCGCACCTGGACGATCCGGCAGTTCGCCGGCTTCGGCAACGCCCAGCAGACCAACGAGCGCTATCGGATGATCCTCGGCCGCGGTGGCGGCGGGCTGTCGGTCGCCTTCGACATGCCGACCCTGATGGGGCGCGACTCCGACGACGCGCAGTCGCTCGGGGAGGTCGGCCACTGCGGTGTGGCGATCGACTCGGCCGCGGACATGGACATCCTCTTCGACGCGATCCCGCTCGAGGACGTCACCACCTCGATGACGATCAGCGGCCCCGCGGTCCCGGTGTTCTGCATGATGCTGGTCGCCGCCGAGCGACAGGGCGCCGACCTGACGGCGCTCAACGGCACCCTCCAGACCGACATCTTCAAGGAGTACATCGCGCAGAAGGAGTGGCTGTTCCCGCCCGAGCCGCACCTGCGCCTGATCGGCGACCTGATGGAGTACTGCGCCGAGAAGATCCCGGCGTACAAGCCCTTGTCGGTCTCGGGCTACCACATCCGCGAGGCCGGCTCGACGGCCGCGCAGGAGCTGGCGTTCACGCTCGCCGACGGCTTCGGGTATGTCGAGCTCGGGCTCAGCCGCGGTCTCGATGTCGACGTGTTCGCCCCGGGCCTGTCGTTCTTCTTCGACGCCCACGTCGACTTCTTCGAGGAGATCGCGAAGTTCCGGGCGGCTCGGCGCATCTGGGCGCGTTGGATGCGCGACGTGTACGGCGCGAAGACCGAGAAGGCCCAGTGGCTGCGTTTCCACACCCAGACCGCGGGCGTCTCCCTGACGGCGCAGCAGCCCTACAACAACGTCGTCCGCACCGGGATCGAGGCGCTCTCGGCTGTGCTCGGCGGCACCAACTCGCTGCACACCAACGCGCTGGACGAGACGCTGGCGCTGCCCAGCGAGCAGGCGGCGGAGATCGCCCTGCGCACCCAGCAGGTGATCATGGAGGAGACCGGCGTCGTGAACGTCGCCGACCCGCTCGGCGGCTCGTGGTACGTCGAGGCGCTCACCGACCAGATCGAGGCCGAGGCGAACGCGATCTTCGACAAGATCCTGGCGAT
>DATBDF010000161.1:0-13102 GCA_036270075.1 Nocardioides sp. | reverse complement strand
TGCGGTCGCGCCGGTAGCGTCCGATCCCGACCGACGACACGAGGAGGGCGTGATGATCAAGCAGCTCGAGCATCTGCCGGACGGCGTCATCGGGTTGGAGGCCAGCGGCGAGGTCACGGCAGACGACTACCGGGACGTGATGGTCCCGGTGCTGACCACCGCCCTCGAGCGGGGCGGGGTCCGCCTCCTCTACGTCCTCCACGAGCACACGAAGTTCTCCGGCGGCGCGCTGTTCGCCGATGCCAAGTTCGGGGTCAGGCACCTGACGGGATGGGACCGGCTCGCCGTCGTCTCGGATGCCGACTGGCTCGAGAACAGCATCAAGGCCTTCGGCTGGATGATGCCCGGGGAGATCAAGATGTTCGACGACGACGAGATCGACGAGGCGAAGGCCTGGCTGACCAGGCCCGGCGAGTGAGTCGCGCCGCGCGTGCCTCTTGCTGGGCTTCTCGGCCCTGACCGACGACGGCCGACGACGTACGACCGGGCCAGGGTCGGGTCACCCGCGGGTGAGGTGCTCGAGCACGGCCCGGAGCGGGGGCCAGCGGTCGCGACCGCGGCGGGTCACCGCGTAGCTGCGCAGCCGGACGGGGGGATCGGTCAGCGGCAGGACCTTCACGCCGCGGCGCGGCGGGCGAGCGCGCGGGAGCAGCGCCACCCCCAGCCCGGCGACGACGAGCTCCTCGACGAGCTCGAGGGCGTCGATGCGATGGACGACCTTGGGCGTGAACCCGGCCATGGACGCGAGGGTGCGCAGGACCTCCTCGTCGGCGGTGTGACGGGAGTTGACGATCCAGTCGCGATCGGCGTAGTCGGCGAGTGGACCCCGCCGTTCTCGCGAGGGCACGCCGAGTCCCCAGTCGGCCTCCCACAGCGAGGTGACGTCGAGATCGCTGCGCCACGAGGCGGGGGCGAGGTTGTAGTCGTAGGTGAGGGCGAGATCGATGTCGTCCCGCGCGAGGAGGTCGAAGGCCTCCAGTGGCTCGTGCTCGCGGACGCGCACCTCGATGCCGGGATGGGACCCCGCCAGCTCGTCGATGGCCGGGAGCAGCGACCGCCGGATGGCGGTGGCAAAGCCGGCGACGCGCAGCACGCCGGCCGGCTCGGCCGTGGGATCGAGGTCGAGGCGCGCTGCCTCGACCGCCGCGAGGACGTTGACCGCGTGCCGGGCGAGCCGGTGCCCGGCCGGGGTCAGGCGCACGCGTCGACCGTCGGGCTCGACCAGCTCGGTGCCGACGTCACGTGCCAGTGCGGCGATGCCCTGCGAGACGCCGGACGTCGTGGTCCCGAGCGCGGCGGCGACCTCGTGCATGGAGCCGAGTCGCGAGAGCTCGAGCAGCAGCCGGAGCCGACGTACGTCCACGGCCATCATTGTGTCGAGTTCATGAACAATATGTCCATCAAAGTCACGTGGACGTGAACGGACCGGGTGGGCTTCACTGGACGCATGTCCCGCTCCGCGGCCCGTACCGGTGCCTCGATGGCTGTCGCGTCCATGCTGTGCGTGCAGCTCGGCCTGGCGGCCTCGGTGGGCCTGATCGGCGAGGTCGGTACCGAGGGTGCGGCCTGGCTGCGGCTGTTCTGGGCGGGCGTGTTCTTCCTGGTCCTCGTGCGGCCCCGCCCCTCGGCGTTCTCGCGCGAGGCGCTGCGCGCGGGCGTCGCCCTCGGCGTGGTGACCGCAGGCGTGACGCTGCTCTTCATGGCAGCCGTGGCGCGCCTTCCCCTGGGGACGGCCAGCGCGCTGGAGTTCCTCGGCCCGCTCGGGGTGGCGGTGACCCGGAGCCGTGGCGTGGCTCGGGCCTGGGCGCTCGTCGCGGCGGGCGGTGTGCTCTGCCTGACCCAGCCCTGGACCGGGTCCGCCGACCCGGTCGGCGTGGCCTTCGCGCTCGCGGCCGCGGTGTGCTGGGCGGCGTACATCCTGCTCACCCAGAAGGTCGGCGACGCCGTGAGTGGCATCGCCGGGCTCTCGATCTCGATGCCCGTGGCGGCCGCGGTCGCGACCATCGTGGCCGGCCCGTCGGTGGTCGGGCGTCTCACGCCCGAGCTGCTCGTCGCCGGGATCGGGCTCGCCATCCTGCTGCCGATCGTGCCGTTCACGTTGGAGCTGCTGGCGCTGCGTCGCCTGACGACCGGCTCCTTCGGCACCCTGATGGCACTGGAACCGGGCTTCGCGCTCATCATCGGATTCGTCGCTCTCCATCAAGCGCCCGGGCCGATCGCGGTCCTGGGTGTGTGCCTGGTGGTGGCGGCCGGCATCGGCGCCGAACGCAGTGGCGCCCGGATGCTCGGCCACGTGCACGACGGCGAGGCAGACCCGATCGGCGCGGTCGACCGGGGCGGCGATCAGGCCGCCACCCGCGCGTCGCCCGGTCCGGATGCCGCCCGGCGTCTCGGCAGCGTGAGCACCACCGCCCACATCGACAGCAGCACCGCCACGACGGTGGACCGGTAGAGCCGCCACGTGGGCCGGATGCCGAGCCCCCAGACCAGGTAGACCGCCGCCCACACGACGAAGATGTGACGGATCCAGAAGCCGAACCAGCGCGGGTCCGGGAAGGGTTCGCCCAGGGCGGGCGTGACGACCGCCATCAGGGTCAGCGTGAGCCCGACGTAGTAGGTGAAGGCGGACGAACGCGGCCCTCGGGTCCACAGCGCGTACGCCGCCGTGTAGTCCGCCACGTCCGAGAGCTGCAACGGCCAGGAGTTCCGCACGTCCCTGACGTCCGGCGTCAGCCAGTACACCTGCATCGCCAGGGTGACCAGCAGGCTCACGGTGGCGAACCCCCGCCGCGCCGTGACCTCGCCGGGAGCGCCGCGGCGGCTGCGGCCCCACCAGATCACCGCCGCCAGGCCCGCCGCAGTGATTTCAGGAGCAGATAGTGCTGGCCCGAGAATGCGTGGAAGCTCTCCTCGGTGTGCAGGAAGCTCAACGGCCCAGGATGACCCAGGGCGTGGGGAGGAAGCCATCCGCGATCGGCCGCTCCTCCGCCACCGGTAGTCAGCGCACACGCAGGACCGGGGCTGTCACCCCTCGCCGGCGTACGGCTCGGAGGCGAAGAGGTTCAGGCCGAGGCGTTCCGACAAGAACTTGGTGACCAGCTGGCCCCGCACGCTGTTTCCCGCGTCGTCCAGCGGCGGGGAGTAGGTCGCCAGCCCACCCTTGCCGGGTGACACGGTCACGATGCCGCCGCTGACCCCGCTCTTGCCCGGCATGCCGATCTCGTACAGCCAGTCGCCGGACAGCTCGTACAGCCCGGCCGTGGCCATGACGGCCAAGACCCGGCGACAGACGCCGGGCCCGATGACCCGGACGCCGCTCACCGGGTTCACGCCTCCGTTGGCGAGCGTTGCCGCCATCACCGCCAGGTCGTGGGCCGTCACGCTCACCGAGCACTGTCGGGTGTAGATGTCGGTGGCCTCGTCCGGGTCGAAGTACAGCCGCTGGTAGCTCCGGAGCAGGTGGGCGATGCCCTGGTTGCGCAGGTTCGAGGCCGACTCCGACTCGTAGACCTCGCGGTCCACCGACAGCGTGCGGCCGGCGAACCGGGACAGCCCGTCCAGGATGCGCTCCCACTTCTGCTCGGCCGTGTCCCCGGGGATCACGCTCGTCGTCGCGATGGCTCCGGCGTTGACCAGCGGGTTCATCGTGCGAGCCTGGTTCAGCTCGACCGCCATCAAGGAGTTGAACGGGAACCCGGTGCTGTTGACTCCCAGCCGATCCCGGGCCGCTTCGTAGCCGATCGCGTCGCACACGAGCGCGAAGACGAACGGCTTGGACACGCTCTGGATCGAGAACGCGGCCCCGGCGTCGCCGACCTCCATCGATGCGCCTCGAACCCCGACGACGCAGATCCCGAAGTGGTCCGGGGAGGCCTGCGCCAGCACTGGGATGTAGTCCGCGACCGAGCCGCTGCGCTCCGAGCGGTACCGCTCATAGGCGTCCGTGATGTACTCCCGCACCTGCTCGGGGGCGGGCAGATCCCCGGTCGAGACCACCGCCGGCGTGGTCGCCTCGTCGTACGGGAGGGGCTCGTGCATCGAGAGCTTGGCCATGCCGTGGCCTCCTCTCAAGTCCAGAGTCGT
Source organism: Nocardioides sp. (assembly GCA_036270075.1). Lineage (GTDB taxonomy): Bacteria > Actinomycetota > Actinomycetes > Propionibacteriales > Nocardioidaceae > Nocardioides. Next base: position 9,019 of record DATBDF010000161.1, on the reverse strand, counting down.
CTGGCCGCGACCCTAGCCCGCCCGCCCCTGCTCAGCGGCGGGCCGCCTTCTCGGTTGCTGGTAGAGCGCTCGGCGCTACCCCAGCGCGTCGAGCTCTCGGATCCGCTCGGCCAGGGAGCGCATGACCTGGATGGCGAACATCGGGGTCTCGTGCACGAGGAAGAGGAAGGATCGCTCGTCGATCACGGCGAGGACGGTCGGCTCGGTCGCGACGGCGGTGAGGCTGCGGGGCGCATCGCTCACGATCGACATCTCGCCGAACGTGTCGCCGGGCTCCAGGGTCCGCACGGTGCGATCGCCCTTGCTCAGCGCGATGGCGCCCGAGATCAGCCCGAACATGTCTCGCCCCGTGTCGCCCTCGGCGAAGACCCTGTCGCCTGCGGCGACCTCACGTTGCTCCCTGGCGTTGGCGAAGACTCCCCCGATGCTCATGAGGGCATGATCCCAGGCCGCGGAACCCGCGGGTCGATGCGGATGAAGAGGTCATCGAAGGTTTCCCTCACGTTCAGACGGTCCCGTGCCTCCCCGCACCGGTGTTGCGGCGTCCGCTCCGAGTCTCGGAGCGCGCGGCGAGATGGTCGGTCGACGACCGTGTCCCCACCGAAACCCGCTGGGGAGACCGACCTGCTCCCGCGACAATGACCGCGTGGAGGAGGTCGAGGTCGTCGTCGCCCATCAGGAGCGCGCGACCCTCCGTGTCGGCGAGATCTTCCTGAAGATCGACGCCGACCAGACGCGCACCGATGTCGAGGTCGACGTGATGGCGATGGCGCCGGTCCCGACTCCAGACGTCCTGTGGCGCAGGCCGCCGGTGCTCGCGCTCGCGGCTCTCCCGGGGTCAGCACTGGGCCGCCTCGGCGAGCCGTCGACCGCGTCGGCAGCGGCATGGGCGGCCGCGGGTACCGCCGTACGGCTGTTGCACGAGGCGCCGCTACCGTCGTGGCCCGGTCGGAGTCTCGAGGAGAAGGCGTCGAGCCTCGACCGCGAATGCGCGTGGCTCCTCAGGAACGACGTCCTTCCTGCTCGGCTGGTCACCCGCAACCGCCAGGTCGCCGAGGCTGCGCTCCGGCCGTACACACCGGTGTTCATGCACGGCGACCTGCAGGTCGCCCACGTGTTCGTGGACGGTGACGAGGTCACCGGCGTGATCGACTGGTCCGAGGCGGGCCGAGGCGATGCGATGTACGACCTCGCCAGCCTGACGCTCGGACACCGGGAGCACCTCGACGACGTCGTCGCCGGCTACGCCGCGGAGGTCGACCTCGACGCGGTCCGCGGCTGGTGGTCGCTTCGCAGCCTGACGGCGATCCGCTGGCTGGTCGAGCACGGCTTCGACCCAGCTTTGCCGGGCTTCGAGATCGACGTCCTGAAGTCCCAGATGTGATCCGGCCGAGCGGGCTACGACGTCTCCTCCTCGAGGGACGCAGCACCTCAGCTCCAGCCCCTGCCCGACTCTGCCCACACCCGGCGCTGGACCGCAGTGGAAGGGTGCATCCAGCTGGTCACCTGCTCCGCCAGTGCCTCCGGCGTGCTGCGTGAGGAGATCAGCCGCAACGCCTGCTCGGAGTACCGGAAGCCTTGGACGCGCTCCCGGAGCAGGGATTCGTCGAGATCGGTCGCGTCGCTGCGTCGTCGGAAACGACGGACGGCCTCCTCCGGGGAGACGAAGCACTCCACGACCCACAAGGGTGCTGCCGGTACTCCCGCGAGCGCGTCCACGAGGCTGAGTCGTTGCTCGATGCGGGCGTAGGTGCACTCGAGCACGGCGGTGGTGCCGCGCTCCAGGAACATGCGAGCGAGCAGGTGCGCCGAGTCGTAGGCGAGCATCCGGTCGTCGCGGTTGCGATCCGATCGAGGAAGCAGCAGATCGAAGAGGGAGTCGACCTCGATGTGGAGCCGCCGGGGTCGCGACGAGGATGCGCCGGCCGCGAGGACTCGTCCCACAGTGGACTTGCCGGAGCAAGGAGGACCCGACAGGACGAGAACGCCGCACACGGCCCCGGCGTCAGTCTCCACGACAGGAGGCTACGACCGGCCGCCTGAGTGCCCGACGAGTCGGAGACGACCACGCATGCTGCCGGTCATGTGGGGAGCGGTGCGACGATCTCAGGGCGACGGACTCGCGCTCAGGAGGGCGTCCCCCACCGCGAGGCCGGCCGGTGCCGGGCGCACGCCCTCCCCGTCGCGTGACATCTTTCGGACGTCTGACGCTGAATAAGTGAGATGGGCATGGTGCGAAGGGTCGTCGAGGCAGCCGGTCTTCGCCGGAGGAGGCTACGCGGCGCCCTCACGTCGCGCCCCCGGCCGGAGCGTCTGTTGGATGCTGCGGGCTCGGCCGCTGGCTCCCGTGAGCTGGACGGCGAGCGTGCGGCAGTCGAGCTCTTCCATCGTGCTCATCTCACGGTGACCCCGGGCAGTCCTGGGATGCCCACGCCGGTCTACCGCTCCGTTGTCTCCGAATCCGGCCCCCCGCCGACGGAGGCGACCCACCCGTAACCCCGTGACCGGATGGGAAGCCAGCGATGCCCCGGCTCCCCGTGATGCCGGGGCATCGCGGGCGGCGGCCGCGCCATCCGGCGTGGCGCTCGGACGCTGCTGCTCGTGCCCCCAGGAGCTGGTGACACCTCGGGCAACAACGTCAGACCGACCCGGGCAGGCCCAGACGGTGCGGGCCCAGACGATGCGGGCCCGGACGGTGCGGGCCAGGAGTCACGCTGTCCCCTGGCCACGCACGTCGGCTCAGGCGAGCTTCCAGGGTGTGTTCTTCTTCGCCCCCGGCACGTCGCCGCGCGAGTACCACTGGGCGAGGTACAGCCTCCCCTGGTACCAAGCCTCGTCACCGGCATCGAAGACACGAGTCGCCGTCCAGACGGCGTTGCCGTCGTCCGCGGTCACCCACTCCTGCCACGCACCGTTCTTCTTGGAGCCCGGAGCCTCGTTGCGCGTGTACCAGAGTGCCTTCCAGAACGTGCCCTGGTACGACACGAAGTCGCCGGTGTCGTACACGTTGGTCGAGCCCCAGACCGCCGCGGTGATGGTCAGGGTCGCAGTCGTGGTGGCATCGGCGAACCCGGGCTTGGAACCGGTGACCGCGAGCGTGATCGTCCTGCCGAGCAGCGACGGGTCGACCGTCAACGCCTGGTCGCCGGCGAGAACGGCGCCGCCGTCCTTCCACTGGTAGTGGGTGGTCACTCCGGGATCCCACGTTCCGACGTTCGCGGTGAGGTGTCCGCCGGGGAACGGCGTACCTCCGATCGTCGGGGTCGGTGTCGCGGACTGGGCGAGGCCGAGGTCGACGTCGATCGTGCCGCTCCACAGGGAGTGGCCGAACCGGTTGCCGTCGTCGGTCCAGAGCACCTCGCGGCTCCCGTTCGCAGCTGTCGAGACGGGAGCGACTGCGAAGCCCTCGAGGTTGTAGTTGGGCAGGTTCGTCGGGGGGTTGTAGCCGCGCAAGACGGCGAAGTGGCCGTCGTGGCCCACCCCGAGCAGCGCGGTCGCGTTGCCGCAGGTGTTGTCGCAGTGGGCCCAGATCCGGCCCAGGTCCGCGTCGTAGGAGACGTCCATGACCCCGGCCATGCCCGTGTCGATGTCCGCCACCCGGGTGTAGGTGTGGTCGGTGTTGAGCTCGTACGCCCGCAGGTGCCCGGTCTTCTCCACCGCGGCGAAGAACAGGCCGGGAAGCGCCTTGCCCGGGTACGCCGCCGGGTCGTACGGCGTCCCGTCGTCGTTCCGGAAGCCGGCCCGGGTCAGGAAGCTGTCGGGCACGTAGGTGACACCCTCGAAGCCGAGGTTGGCGTCGGCGGCGGTGAAGCCGAGGTCGGGCGTCAGCACCCACTGGTCGCTGGCGACCAGAGGGTCGGCCGTCGACGTCGGGTCGAACTCGAGGATCGTGTCCAGGGGGACGCCCGAGGCGGCGTTGTCACGCTCGGTGGTGACGTAGAGCGACCCGTCGGGACCCACGGTGAGGCCCTCCGAGTCCGGAAGGCCGGTGTCTCCGGGGAACCGGAGCTCCTTGCCGTCGGCCCAGCCGTCCGCGGTGTCCTTGACCCAGGTACCACCGGACCTGACCAGCCGGTAGACGTGACTCTTGTTCTTCACGGCGTACATCACGTCGGCGTCCATCGGGTCGAAGGCGAGGCCGCTGAGGTCCTGGCCGGACTGCGACGTCACCCAGGAGCATGGAGCGTCGATCGTGGCCGGGGACTGATCGCCCGGCCAGGCGAGCGCGTCCGCCGGGATCGTGCCCGGCGCATCGCCCGAGTCCTCGGTCTGGCACGGAGCCTCGGGGCCGCCTCCGTCGCCGGTCAGGGGCGGCACGCCGCTCTGGCACGCGGTCGCGTTGGACCCGCCGAAGCTCGCAGTCGGCACCTCGAGGAACGAGTTCGATCCGTCGGGGCAGGCGGCCAGTGCGTGGTAGGTGTGGTCGGTGTTGATGGTCTCGTCCACGCCCGCCTGACCCGCGGTGTAGGTCAGCGAGTCCACCAGGATCCCGTCCGGCGTATAGACGCTGACGGCGTCCCCACCGCTGCTCAGGCCGGGACCGGAGGAGAACACGCCGTACCCGCCCGCCGGGATGACGGTGGAGAGCGCGCCGCCGACGTACAGCCCGCCCGAGAAGTCGGTCGCCGAGCCGAATCCGGCCGCGTTGCTGTCGGTCTGCCTCCAGCCGGCCAGGCTCACGTCGTGGGTGCCGGTGTTGTGCAGCTCGATGAGGTCGTCGGCGGCCAGCGGTGGGAACCCGTTGTCGCTGTTGTCCGAGGTGATCTCGTTGATGGCGATGTCGGCGTAGTTCGGGTCGGTCGGCGGCGTCCCGGTCCCTCCGCCACCGCTCGTCCGGACGTCCGCGGGCGTGAGCGTGCCGTGGGTCGAGGCACCCGGCGAGCCCACCGAGCCGGCTGTGCTCTTCCACGAGCTCTCGGCGTCACCGGTTGTCGAGATGGTCCACCCGAGGGTGCCGGACTTGGCGCCGAGATGAGCGGTGTCCACCCATGCTGAGACGCCCTTGGCGGGGAAGAACCCGCTGGCGTACGTCACGGAGTCGACCTCGGCACTGGCGCTGTCGTAGATGTGGACCGCGTTCGGTCCCTTGTTCAGGGTCTCCGCGCCGTCGTTGACGATCTTGACGGTGTCCTCGAGGCCCCAGTCCGTGCGGAAGGCGGTCGCGTCGGCGTCGGTGACGATCACCGACTCGCCCGGTGCCACCGTCCCGAACCCGGACAGGGACACGGCGCCCGCATGGGCGTTCACGTTGTCGTACGACCAGCCGGTCATGTCCTGCGGACCCTCGCCGACGTTGGTCAGCTCGACGTACTCGCCGTCTCCGGCGCCGCCCGCGATCAGGCCTCCGTAGGCGAGCTCGGTGATCTTGATGTCACCCGTCGCGCGTACGTCGGACGGCGTCTGCGCGCCGAGGGTCGAGGCACCCGGCGAGCCGACGCTGCCGTGGGCGCTGGCCCAGCTGCCCTGGGCGTCACCGGCTGTGGAGATCGTCCACCCGGTCGTGTCCGACTTGGCGCCCACGTGCGCCGCGTCCACCCAGGCGGAGAGGCCCTTGGCCGCCTCGACGCCGGACGCGTAGGAGACCGAGTCGACATCGAGGCCCTCCTTGTCGTAGACGTGGATGGAGTTCGGGCCGCTGTTCAGCGTGTGGGTCTTGCCGTTGCTCAGGACCTTCACCGACGACTTCAGGCCCCACTCGGCGCGGAACTCCGCGGCCGAGAGGTCGGTCACGATCACGGACTCACCGGCCGCGACGGTCCCCAGACCGGAGAGCGACAGCCCTGTTGCCGCGGTCGCCGTGCTGTTGTCGTACGTCCACCCCGTGAGGTCCTGCGGTGCGTCACCGACGTTGGTCAGCTCCACGTACTCGCCGTCACCGCCCCCGACACCGGCGGCCTTGCCGCCGTAGGCGAACTCGGTGATCCGGATCGCCCCACCCGGGTCCGCGTGAGCGGCCGGCACGAACGAGCCGAGAGCCAGGGCGACCAACGACGCGGTCACAGTGGCAGACAGGGAGCGACGGAGATTCCGCACAGGAGGCTTCTTTCGTCCGGAGACACCCGAGGACCACGCCGCACACTGGCCACCCAGTCACAACGGTCCGCCAACGAGAACCGAACGGCACGAGAACGCCGCACGACCAACAGCGCTCGGCACGAACCGGACTGTTGTCGGCACCATGGACCTGGCTGTCGCAGCGCGTCGGCAGCTCGCGACCCCGACGCGACGAGAGCTTCCGAAGTGCGTCAGGTGAGGACATCTCGGCGCCTGCCGGCGCGGCGCCGGACCCTATAATCCCGACAGACGAACCGACGTTCGTCGGCATTCACGGGCCCTGGCCGGCGCCACCCCCACGAGAGCTCCCCCATGCCGAGCGAGACAGCGCATCAGCGCCTCGACCGCAGCCTGCGGATCGAGGGCGCCACCTGCGCCTGCTCCGTCTGGGAGCCGCCGGGAGGCAGCGGCGCGAGCGCGGACGTCATCCTGGTGCACGGCGCAGCGGCCAACCGGCACTGGTGGTCCCACATCGTTCCGATGATCAGTGGCGCACGTGTGATCACGATCGACCTGTGGGGCCACGGCGACAGTGAGACTCGCGCGACGTACACCCTGGACGACTGGGCCGCGGAGGTCACCGAGGTGGCGCGACGTTGCTGTGCGCCACGCCCCTACCTCGTCGGACACAGCGTGGGCGGGCTCATCGCGGTCCACGCGGCGCAGAGCGACCCGGACGCGATCGGGGCGGCGATGGCCCTCGACACGGTCCTGCGTCGCACGGATGAGGCCGTGCTGGCGAGTCGACGGCGCACGGCCGGGCGCCCCGCGAGGACCTACGAGAGCGTGGACGGCGCTGTCGCCGAGTTCGTGCGGCGCCACCCGGCGGCGTCGTTCATCGACGAGGACCTGCTGGTCGAGATCGGCCTGCGTTCCCACCGGCGGGTGGGGGCACGCTGGCAGCGGGCGTTCGACCCGAGGGTCTTCGGCCGACCCGAGGTGGCTGAGGACTTCCTCCGTCCACCGGCCGTCCCGACGAGGTGGGTCCGTGCCGGGCGCGGCAACATCGACGACGCGATGGCCCGCCAGATCCGGTCGAGGCTCGGCGCGGTCGGGTCACTGCTGGAGGTCCCGGGTGTGGGCCATCAACTCATCCTGGAGCAGCCGGGCACGTGCGGTTCGCTGATCAACGACTTCCTGGCGTGGGCTCCCACGGCTCGAGAGTCCGACGCCGTGGAGTTCACCCGCAGCGGATGAGGCCGGCCCGGCGAGCCGCTTCCAGAATGGCGTGTCGACAGGCCCACGACGTGGGCCAGAAAGCTGGGTACGCCGATGGGGTGTCTGCTCGCACTGCTCGCCGGGTTCGCGCCACGAGTCGTTCTCGTGCTGCTCTGGATCTTCTCGAACCTGGTGGACCGCGCCTTCAGCGGCTTCCTGATCCCCTTACTCGGACTGATCTTCTTCCCGTACGCGACCTTGTTCTACGTCCTTGCCTACGGCCCCGTCGGCGGGGTGAACGGGTGGGGCTGGGCGTTCGTCGTCCTCGGCTTCATCTTCGACATCGGCCACTGGGTCGGTGGCGGTGCGAGCGGTCGGCAGCGCTACGCGAGTGCGTAGCCGCGCCGGCTGAGTGACCCGTCCCGCCGCGATCGTCAGCCCGGGGTGAGGTGGAGCTGCACGGCCGGCGCGACCCGGGCGACGAGCTCGTCGAAGGACAGGTCGCTCAGGGGTGGAGCCTGGGCGAGGTGGCGGACGCACGCGACTCCGAGGAGGTGGCCCATCGCCACCTGGAACCTGACCTCGCGGTCGGGTCCGCCGAGATCGGTCGTCCCGATCTGGCCGAGGACGTCCATCACCGCCGGCCGGACGCGGGCCATGGCATCGGCGCTGGTCAGGGCCGACTTCGTGATGATGGCCATCTGCCTGCGCGTCTGCGGGTCCTCCCACAGCCCCAGGTAGGCCCGGCTGAGCCGCTCCCCGAAGGTCGCCGGGTCACCGCGCAGAGCCGCCAGGACGCGTGGCGCTGCGTGCTCGGGGAACTGCAGGGTGACCGCGAAGAGGTTCTCCTTGGACGTGAAGTAGTGGTGGATCAGGGCCGGGTCGACCTCGGCGGCGTGGGCGATCGCCCGGATGGTCGCGCCCCGGAAGCCGTGGGCGGCGAAGGTCTCGCGGGCGGCGTCGATGATCTGCTCCCGCGTCGGGTTCGTGCCTGGCCGACGTCCGGTCCTCCGCGCGGTCCGGGACCTCGCTGGAGGCTCGCCCCGCTTCGGGGTCCGCTTTCCCTGCCCGGCCATGGGGCTGAGGGTAATCGTTCGCCGATCGTTGACTTCACCACTTGTTGAGTTCAAGACTCGTGGTCGAGCCCGTGGAGTCGGGCGGAGGCGGGGCAGGGGCAGCACGCGGTCGCAACGGAGGGGTCGGTCCGGCGTAGGCGGTCGGACGACACGCTTCGTTCCGCCGACCCCGTGGCCCTCGTTCCTGGCGAAGGGAGACGCAGGTGCGAGCCATGATCGTCAAGGAGTTCCGCGAGCTGGTGCGAGATCGCCGGACGGTGGCGATGTTGGTGGTGCTCCCCCTGCTGCTCCTCGTGATCTTCGGCTACGCCGCCAACTTCTACGTCGACTCGGTGGAGACCGCGGTGGTCGGACCGCAGGCCGAGCAGGTCGCCGACCAGCTCCCGGACTACTTCGAGGTGACCACCGTCGAGCCGTCGGACACCCGGTCCGACGCGGAGCAGATGCTCCAGGACAACAAGGTCGACGTGGTCATCGTGACCGGGGCGAGCACACCGCTGGCGCTGCTCGACGGGTCGAACCTGTTCGCCGCCCAGTCGTCGGTCGGGGTGCTGAACCAGCTCGGGGACCAGATCCGGGTCGAGGTCCTCTACAACCCCGACCTGAAGACGTCCTGGGTGATGGTGCCGGCGATCATCGGGCTGATCCTGACCTTCATCGGCACCATCATCACCAGCATCGGCCTGGTCCGCGAGCGTGAGGCGGGCACCCTGGAACAGCTGGCCGTGATG
>DATBDF010000160.1:0-1611 GCA_036270075.1 Nocardioides sp. | reverse complement strand
TGAGTTCCGAGGACCTTTTCGTCGCACCATTTCCCGGCTGGCGTCTGCATGTGCGGATCCTTCCCGGCCGGGTGTTCCCGGCTGCCCGCCGCACCTTCACGGAAGGACCCCCATGACCGTCGCACCCGAACGCACCGCTCTCACCGTCCGCCCCGTCGCCGGTCATATCGGCGCCGACATCTCCGGTGTCGACCTGTCCGCACCGCTCGACGACGCCACCGTCGCCCGCCTCACCGAGGCGCTGCACCGGTACAAGGTGATCTTCTTCCGCGGCCAGGAGCTCGACCATGCCGGGCAGATCCGGTTCGGCCGCTACTTCGGTGAGCTCACCTACGCCCACCCGCACGACGAAGCCCCGCCGCAGGGGCACCCGGAGATCTACACCGTCGACCCGGAGCGCTACGCCCAGCGCTACGGCAACGACCCGGCCGCGACCAGGCGGCGCAGGTACAGCTATGTCGCCGGCTGGCACACCGACGTCACCGCCGCGGTGAACCCGCCCGCCGGGTCGATCCTGCGTGCCGAGGTGGTCCCCGACGTCGGAGGCGACACCACCTGGACCAACCTGGTCGCCGCCTACCAAGGCCTGTCCGCACCCGTCAGGGCATTCGTCGACACACTGCGTGCCGAGCACCGCTACGGCGGGAGCCAGCAGCCCACCGGCGACTCGCCCTACGCGCGCCGGGTGAACGACAACCTGCTGGTCGCGACGCATCCGGTGGTGCGGGTCCACCCGGTCACCGGTGAGCGGGCGCTGTTCGTCAACCCCGGCTTCACCAGCCACATCGTCGACGTGGAGCCGAGGGAGAGCCGCGCGATCCTCGACCTGCTCTACGCCGAGCTGACCCGGCCCGAGTACACCGTCCGCTTCCGATGGGAGCCGAGCAGCGTGGCCTTCTGGGACAACAGGGCAACCGCCCATCTCGCCCCCGCCGACCTCGACCATCTGGACGTCAGGCGCACCCTGCACCGCGTCACCCTCATCGGGGAGCGGCCGGTGGGCCCCGACGGCAGGGAGTCCGAGCTCGTCGCGGGGCGTCCGTTCACCGCCGACCACGCCGTGATCGTCGACTGAGCCGCACTGGCCACGCCGACATCGCGCGAAGAGACGACACCCGTGACGACCTCCCGAAGTCCCCGTATCCCCACTCCCCGAACACCCCCTCCGTCAACCCCCTGGCCCGGACGGCGGCGCCTGTTCGCCCCTGCCGTCGCGGCCGTGGGGCTGCTCGCCGCCGCATGTGGTGGGCCCTCCGCCGGGACCGGCCTGGCGGCCGACGCGCCCCTGCCGAGCGACATCCCGCCAGGGACGACGCTGGTGGTCGCCGACCAGATGGAGGCACAACAGGTCGCGCTGCGAGCGTCCGGTGAGCTCGGCCGGCTGCCCTTCCACGTCGAGTTCGCGAACTTCACCGGCGGCCCCGCCGTGCTCGAGGCCTTCCGGGCCGGAGCCGCCGACGTGGCCAGCGTCGGTGACACGCCTCCGATCCAGGCCCTGGTCGCCGGTGACGACGTGCCGATCATCCTGGCCCGGCAGAACGACCCTTCGAGCACCAGGCTCGCTGTCGCCCCGGGCAGGCCGATCAGGAAGCTGGCCGATCTGCGCGGCGC
>DATBDF010000159.1:0-1888 GCA_036270075.1 Nocardioides sp. | reverse complement strand
CGTCGTGGACGAGGCAGATGGAACCCGGGGTGTGGCCGGCGACCGGGATCACCGCCAGCGAGCAGGTGCCCACCGGGATGCGGTCACCCTCGCCCACCCGCTGGTCGACGGTGACGCCGGTCTGCTCGGTGATGGCGTCCGCGTCCGGCTCCCCGGCGATCACGGTGGCGCCGGTGGCCTGGACCACCTCGGCCAGGGCGCGGTGGTGGTCCCAGTGCTGGTGCGTCGTGACGACGGCCGTGAGTCCGCCGTCGGCGATGAGCTCGAGCAGACGAGGCGCGTCGTCCGCGGCGTCGATCAGCACCTGCTCACCGGTGTCCCGGCAACGCAGCAGGTAGCAGTTGTTCGACATCTGCGGGTCGACGGCGACCTTGGTGATCTCGAGGGATCCCGCCGCACGCCGTTGGGCCGGACCGCCGGGCGAGACCTCGCCCGTGTAGTCGCTGTGGCCTTGCTGATCCGTCACCGGTCACCAACCTTCGATGGAGGGGAGCTCGCCGCGCGAGCAGGACAACGTGTCGGGCTGCTGCCGCCCGGTGAGCCACCAGGCCAGGTCCGCGGCAGGCCCGGTCACGATCGGCACCGGGTACTCCGCCGGCCCGTCGCCGAGCACCCAGGTCCGCGTGGAGTCCAGCGGCTTGACCTCGAACGCCTGCTCGGGGGTGAGCCGCTTGGTCATCGCGTCGAGCAGGTGCTCGGCGAACGGCAGGCTCCACTGGGCGCAGTCGTAGCCGGCGTCGAGGTCGACGTGGTGGATCTCGAGCTCACGCCAGCGCATGCCGGGGAACGCGGCCACCCGGATCGCGCGCCCGCCCGGCGTGCGCTCGACGCGCGTCTCCCACTGGTCGCCCGGCACGCGGTCGAGGGCCTCCTGGAGGATGGTGACGCCGCCGAGGAGACGGTCCCGGATCTCGCTCGCGGTGCTGCCGGCGAGCTCGACGATGTCGCGTGCCCGCTGGTCGTCGGAGTCGTACATCGTGCGCGGCTCGTCGTCGTCCTCGGGCGCCACCACGCCGTGCAGGGCGCGCGCCATGCCCTCGGCGTTCAGCGCGAGATGCGCGACGACGTGTGCCCGCGTCCACTCGGGGAGCAGGGACGGCCCGTCCCAGTCGCCGCCCCGGAAGCCGTCGACGGTGCGCACGACCCGCCCCGAGGCCGAGCCGAGCGATGCCGCGGCGAGCTCACGGTCGGCGTCCCGGTCTGGCATGCGTCCATCCAACACCACCGTCCACCCTCCGGACCGAGCGCGACGGGTGAGGTGCAGGGTGGCGTGACCTCCTAGGATCGGGAGTGTCGGTGGGCCGTGTCAGGCTTGCGCCGGCAGCAGGTGTTGGCGAACATGTGTTCGAACGCCCGACCGACGACCCAGCCCGAGGAAGCCAGTGGCCGACCAGCTCATCATCCGGGGCGCCCGGGAGCACAACCTCAAGGACGTCTCGCTCGACCTGCCTCGCGACTCCCTCATCGTCTTCACCGGCCTGTCCGGGTCCGGGAAGTCCAGCCTGGCCTTCGACACGATCTTCGCCGAGGGCCAGCGGCGCTACGTCGAGTCGCTGTCGGCGTACGCCCGGCAGTTCCTGGGTCAGATGGACAAGCCCGACGTCGACTTCATCGAGGGCCTGTCACCGGCGGTCTCGATCGACCAGAAGTCCACCTCGCGCAACCCGCGGTCGACCGTCGGCACGATCACCGAGGTGTACGACTACCTCCGGCTGCTGTTCGCTCGCGCCGGCCGGCCGCACTGCCCGGAGTGTGGTGAGCCGATCGCGCGGCAGACCCCGCAGCAGATCGTCGACCGCGTGCTGGAGCTCGACGAGGGCACCCGCTTCCAGGTGCTGGCCCCCGTGGTCCGCGGACGCAAGGGTGAGTACCTCGATCTGTTCCGCCA
>DATBDF010000158.1:0-1804 GCA_036270075.1 Nocardioides sp. | reverse complement strand
CGGCGTACCGCCGGCCCCGCCGTTCGACCGCGATCGGCGCGGCCCGCCCATGTGATCGATGACGCCGAGGACCACATCGGCGACGTCTTCCGCCGCGGGCGTCTCGCCCAGCCCTCGAGCACGTCGAGACCCGGAGCGGCGCGTGGGTCTGTCCGAGGAACGGTGTAACTGGCTCTGACGCTCCGGGCGTGTCCCGGGGGAAGGACCAGTCATGACCGACACGATCGGGTCCATGCCTGCTCGCATCGACCAGCAGCAGCTTGCCCAGCAGCTCGTCGACTCCGCCCGGCAGGACGGGGTGGAGCTCGTTGGACCTGGTGGCTTGTTGACCGGGCTGACCAAGACGGTGCTCGAGACCGCGCTGGAGGCCGAGCTTGACGAGCACCTCGGGTACGACAAGCACGCCGTCGAGGGCCGCGACGGCGGCAACTCGCGGAACGGGACGCGGCCGAAGACGGTGCTCACCGAGATCGGGCCGGTGCAGATCGAGGTGCCCCGCGACCGGGACGGCTCGTTCGATCCGCAGCTGGTGCGCAAGCGCCAGCGACGCCTGTCGGGTATCGACGAGATCGTGCTCTCGCTCTCGGCCCGCGGCCTGACCACCGGAGAGATCGCCGCGCACTTCGACGAGGTCTACGGCGCCAAGGTTTCCAAGGACACCATCTCGAAGATCACCGACAAGGTGCTCGAGGAGATGACCGAGTGGGCCCAGCGTCCGCTCGACAGCGTCTACCCGGTGATCTTCATCGACGCCATTCACGTCAAGGTCCGCGACGGCCAGGTCGCCAACCGGCCCTTCTACGTGGTCATCGGGGTCAGCGTGGACGGCCACCGCGACATCCTGGGGGTCTGGGCCGGCGACGGCGCCGAAGGCGCGAAGTACTGGCTGGCGGTGCTCACCGAGCTCAAGAACCGCGGCGTGGCTGATGTGTGTATCGCGGTCTGCGACGGGCTCAAAGGCCTCCCCGAGGCGATCACCACCGTGTGGCCCCAGACGCTGGTGCAGGCGTGTGTGCTGCACCTGATCCGGAACACCTTCCGCTACGCGGCGCGCCAGTACTGGGAGCAGATGGCCCGCGACCTGCGCCCGGTCTACACCGCGCCCAGCGAGGCCGCCGCTACCGAGCGCTTCACCGAGTTCGCCGAGATCTGGGGGCCGCGCTACCCGGCGATCCTGGCGCTCTGGCAGCGGGCCTGGTCGGAGTTCGTCCCGTTCCTCGACTACGACGTGGAGATCCGCAAGGTCATCTGCAGCACGAATGCCATCGAGAGCCTCAACGCCCGCTACCGGCGCGCGGTCAAGGCGCGCGGGCACTTCCCGACCGAGCAGGCCGCGCTCAAGTGTCTCTACCTGGTGACCCGCTCGCTCGACCCGACCGGCAAGGGCCGCGCCCGTTGGGCCGTCCGCTGGAAGCCGGCGTTGAACGCCTTCTCGATCACCTTCGCCGGACGTATCGTCCCGTCAACCACCAACTGACCGTTCAACGCCAGTTACACCGTTCTACGGACAGTCCCTTGTCCTCCGGGAGGCCCACGAACGGAGCGAGCGCACTGCGGTCCCGGGCATGGCTGGGGCCTCGGTGATGCGCCGAAGGTGGTCGAGGCTCTCGGCGCTCGTGACGGTGTCGAGATCGTGCTCGTGGGCGGAATCCAGAAGCTCGGCGTGGTCAGCCGTCCTGATCGCGTGCTGCGGACCCGCCACTGCGGCTGCGGTGGCCAGGTCTGCCGTGCGGCAGGTCTATCTAGTCTAGGCGTCGGCGCGGTCTTGTTGACTGAGCGGCCCGCCTGGTTTGGCGGATCGGGG
>DATBDF010000157.1:0-3498 GCA_036270075.1 Nocardioides sp. | reverse complement strand
GACCCGCGTCCTCCCCGTGAACGCTGGGGGAGAGGTGCTGCTGCTCCAGGACCAGGACCCCGCCCGTCCGGGTGTCCTGCGATGGGGGAGCATCGGCGGTGCGGTCGACGACGGGGAGTCGCTGGTCGAGGCGGCGCTGCGTGAGCTCCGCGAGGAGACCGGCATCGAGGTCGCCCCGGACGCGCTGACCGAGCCCTTCCTGCGCTCGACGTACGACTTCACCTGGGGCGGTACGGCGTACCGCAGCGACTCGACGTTCTTCGGCCTCCTGCTCGACCGTGGCGTGGAGGTCTCGTTCGACCACCTCGAGGAGGCCGAGGTCGGCAACGTGGTCGCCGCTGCCTGGTGGACTCCGGCCGACCTCGCCCGCGACGGCACCGGCGTGTCGGAGGACATGCCCGCGATCATGGAGACCGCTGTCGGGGTCGTCCTCGGAGCGGCGCGATGACGACGAACGAGGGGAAGCTCTGGGGCGGGAGGTTCGCCGGCGGCCCCTCGCCGGAGCTCGAGGCGCTCTCGCGCTCCACCCATTTCGACTGGCGGCTGGTCCCCTACGACCTCGCAGGCTCGGTCGCCCACGCCAACGCCCTGCACGCGGCCGGGCTCCTCACCGACGCCGACCACCGGGTGTTGCTCGAGGGGCTCGCCGCCCTGGGTCAGGAGTACGACGCAGGGTCGCTGCAGCCGAGCCCGGCCGACGAGGACGTGCACGGCGCCCTGGAGCGACTGCTGATCGAGCGCGTTGGCGCTGACGCCGGGGGCCGCCTCCGCGCCGGACGCAGCCGCAACGACCAGGTGGCGACCCTGTTCAAGATCTACCTGCGCGACCACGCACGCACGATCTCGGGCCTGCTGCTCGACCTCGTCGACGCGCTCGCGGGGCAGGCGCGCGAGCACCTCGACGTCGCGATGCCGGGTCGGACCCACCTCCAGCATGCTCAGCCGGTGCTCCTGTCGCACCACCTGCTCGCTCACGCCTGGCCGCTGCTGCGCGACGTCGACCGGCTCCGGGACTGGGATGCCCGCGTCGCCGGCGACTCGCCGTACGGCTCGGGCGCGCTCGCCGGCTCGAGTCTCGGGCTGGACCCGCGCGCAGTCGCCGTCGAGCTCGGCTTCCGCGACTCGAGTGCCAACTCCATCGACGGGACTGCGGCTCGCGACTTCGTCGCGGAGTTCTGCTTCGTGACCGCGATGGCCGGCATCGACCTGAGCCGCCTCTCGGAGGAGGTCGTGATCTGGACGACCAGTGAGTTCGGGTTCGCGACGCTGGACGACGGGTACGCGACCGGGTCGAGCATCATGCCGCAGAAGAAGAACCCCGACATCGCGGAGCTCACCCGGGGCAAGTCCGGTCGGCTGATCGGCAACCTGGCCGGGCTGCTCGCCACACTGAAGGGCCTGCCGCTCGCCTACAATCGCGACCTCCAGGAGGACAAGGAGCCGGTCTTCGACTCGGTCGACACCCTGCTCGTCGTGCTGCCCGCCGTGACGGGGATGGTGGCCACGCTGCGCTTCGACCGGGAGCGCCTCGAGGGGCTCGCACCGCAGGGCTTCTCGCTGGCGACCGACGTGGCGGAGTGGCTGGTGCGCCGGGGCGTGCCGTTCCGCGAGGCCCACGAGATCGCCGGAGCCGCAGTACGCCGGTGCGAGGAGCTGGGCTGCGACCTGCCCGACCTCGACGATCACGAGCTCGCCGCGGTGTCGACGTACCTGACGCCGGAGGTGCGCACCGTGCTCAGCGTCGAGGGCTCCCTGGCGTCTCGTGACGGACGAGGCGGCACGGCACCCGTCCGGGTCCGCGAGCAGCTGGCCGAGCTCGTCGCCCGCTCCGAGAGCGCTCGTGACGCGTTCGGCTGATCTGCGATCGCTGCTCGAGCGACCGGTTCTCGAGGTGGCACCGCGCCTGCTCGGCGCGGTGCTGCGCCACGGCGATGTCGCCTGCCGGCTCACCGAGGTGGAGGCGTACGACGGCGCGCACGACCCCGGCTCGCACGCCTATCGCGGCCCCACCCCGCGCAACGCGGTGATGTTCGGCCCGGCCGGGCATCTCTACGTGTACTTCACCTACGGCATGCACTGGTGCGCGAACGTCGTCTGCGGCGTCGAGGGGGTCGCCAGTGCTGTCCTGCTACGGGCCGGCGAGATCGTCGAGGGGCACGAGACCGCCCGCGCCCGCCGTACGGCGGCGCGGACCGACCGCGACCTGGCCCGTGGTCCAGCACGGCTCTGCCAGGCCTTGGCGATCGGTCGCGACCAGAACGGCCACGACCTCACCTCAGTCCCGCTGACCCTCGAGCCGGCGTCCGCACCGCCCCGGGCCGTGCGCACGGGACCTCGGGTCGGGCTGCGTGACGCGGCGGACCGTCCCTGGCGCTTCTACCTCCCGGACGAACCCACCGTGAGCACCTACCGCCCCGCATCCCGGCTCAGGTCGAGGTCGTAGGGTCGCGCGAGTGGGGGTCAGAGCACTGCTGGCGGACACCACGCCGCTGTCAACCCCCGCGTTCCGCCGGCTGTGGTCGGCGAACATCATCACCGTCGTCGGTGCGCAGCTCACGGTGGTCGCCGTCCCCGCGCAGATCTACGCGATCACGCGGTCGTCGGCGTACGTCGGGCTCACCGGCGTCTTCGGGCTGGTTCCTCTCGTCGTCTTCGGTCTCTGGGGTGGCGCCCTGGCCGACGTCCTGGACCGGCGCTCGATCCTGCGCGTCACCACGATCGGGCTGATCGGCACCAGCGGCGTCTTCTGGGCGCAGGCCGCCGCAGGCCTGGAGAACGTCTGGCTCCTGCTGTCGGTGTTCGCCGTGCAGCAGGCCTTCTTCGCGATCAACCAACCCACCCGAAGCGCCGTCCTGCCCCGACTGCTGCCGCCCGGACAGCTGCCGGCGGCCAACGCCTTGAACATGACCGTGATGCAGGCGGGCGCCATCGCCGGGCCACTCGTGGGTGGGGCGTTGATCCCCGTGCTCGGGTTCTCGGTGCTGTACGCCGTCGACACGTGCACCCTGTTCGCCACCTTGTGGGCCGTGATCCGGCTGCCCGCCCTCCCGATCGACGGGGCTCCAGCAGGCACTCCCGGGCTGCGAGCCGTCCTGGACGGCTTCAGCTACCTGCGTGGCCACCAGGTGCTGCTGATGAGCTTCGTGGTCGACATCATCGCGATGGTCTTCGGCATGCCGCGTGCCCTGTTCCCCCAGGTGGCCCACGAGAGCTTCGCCGGACCTGCCGGGGGCGGTCTGGCCTTCGCGCTCCTCTACGCCGGCATCCCGGCCGGAGCCGTGCTGGGTGGGATCCTCAGTGGCTGGGTCTCACGGGTACGGCGCCAGGGCCGCGCCGTGATCGGCGCGATCATGGTCTGGGGACTGGCGATGGCCGGCTTCGGAGGGGCCGTCGGCCTGGCCCCGGAGGCGCGCGAGCTGATGCTGCTCGTGTCGGTGCTCATGCTCGTCGTCGGCGGTGCGGCGGACATGGCCTCGTCGGCGTTCCGCAACAGCATGC
>DATBDF010000156.1:0-7443 GCA_036270075.1 Nocardioides sp. | reverse complement strand
ACGTGTCGGTGTAGTAGATCTCGCTCGGGTCCATCGTCGTGGTGAGACCGGTCAGGGTCATCACCGTGACGGTGCCGCCCTTGGTCGCCCCGGGGATCGTCACCGGACCCTGCGCGGTGGCGTCCTTGCCGTTCCCGGTGTCGCCGGGGTGGAAGGACGAGGGGGTGTCCCCTGCGCCGGTGTCCGAGCCGGTGCCACCGCACGCGGCCAGGGCCAACAGCCCCACCGCGGAGATGGCGACCAATGGAGTCTTGAGTCTCATGTACGCGCCTTTCGATCACGATTCGGCCCGACGACGACTCGCCGAGCGGTGCACCAGGGTCCGGACGCGCGGTAGCGCTTCCGAGCCTTCCGACCAAGAGAACCAGCCGATAATCGCCAAGTAGTATCGAGGTGATAACAAATGGATATCGCCCTGGAAATTCTCAGGAAGATCACAGGACGGTCACGGATCAAGAAACGGTCACAGCCCGATCTCGGAATTGTCACGAAGTGGGTCTTTGACCGCTCACCTCGCGCTCATCCCGACGACGAGATCTTCTCGATCAGTGCCGTCGTGGAGATCGCCGGCGTCCGCGGGAGGTAGACGAGCTCGCAGATGTCGCCGAACTCGTCGAACTTGCCACGCCAGTCGTCGCCCATCACCAGGACGTCGGCGTCGTACCGCTCGATGTACTCACGCTTCTGCTCCAGGCTCTCCTCGACGAAGACCTCGTCGACCATGCGCAGGGCGGCCACGATCTCGAGGCGCTCGGCCTCGGTGAACACCGGCTCGCGGCCCTTCTTGCGCAGGTTGAGCGCGTCCGCGGACACGCCGACCACCAAGCGGTCCCCGAGGGCGGCTGCTCGCTCGAGGACGCGCAGGTGTCCGAGATGGAACACGTCGAAGGTGCCGAAGGTGATCACGGTGCGCGGCATGCGGCGCATTGTGACATCACCCGATCGGGGAGAATCGACCCCGATGACCACCACCACGACCTCGGCGGAGCCGATCGCCATGATCACCGCCGATCCAGCCGCGGATGCCCGGCGCCGGCGCGGGCTGCGCCGGATGCGCACCTTGGCCGTCTCCCTGTTGCTGGCGGCGGCCGCCGTCTACCTCGCGACCATCGGGCAGGACGGCGTGCTCGGCTTCGTCAACGCCGGGGCCGAGGCGTCCATGGTGGGTGCGATCGCCGACTGGTTCGCGGTCACGGCCCTGTTCAAGTACCCCCTCGGCCTGCCGATCCCGCACACCGCTCTGATCCCTCGGCGCAAGGACGAGATCGGCCGCAGCCTCGAGGAGTTCGTCGGTGAGAACTTCCTCCAGGAGCGGATCATCCGCGAGCGGGTGGCGTCGGCGGCGATCGCCGAGCGGGTGGGGGTCTGGCTGGCCGAGCCCGAGCACGTACGCCGCGTCGTCGAGGAGGTCTCGGAGGTCGCGTCCATCGGGCTCGGCAAGGTCCGCGACGAGCACGTCAGCGACCTGGTCACGGGCGCCCTGATCCCGCGCTTCCGGGAGGAGCCGGTGGCACCCCTGGCCGGCGGGTTCCTGGCCGAGGCGCTCCGTGACGGGGCTCACCACACCCTGCTCGACCTCGCCCTGGACGAGCTGCACGGCTGGCTGCTCGAGCACCCGGACACCGTCGCCGAGGTGCTGGAGCAGCGCGCTCCCTGGTGGGCGCCGCCGCGGCTCAACGACGCCGTGACGCGGCGGGTGACGGCCGAGCTGGTCACCTGGATCGCCGAGATCCGGGCCGACCCCGGTCACCGCGCCCGGCTGGCGTTCGACTCCTTGCTCGCCCAGCTCGCCGACGACCTGCAGCACGACCCCGACACGCAGGAACGGACGGAGCGGCTCAAGGAGCGACTGCTCGACCACCCGCAGATCGTCGAGTCCGGGATCACCCTGTGGAACGCTCTGCGCCGGGCCCTCCAGGGCTCGCTCCTCGACCCCGAGGGCGCCGTCCGTGCTCGGATGGCCGCCGAGCTGACCGAGTTCGGGGCGAGGTTGCGCGAGGACACCGCCCTCCGGGCCCGGATCGACTCGACCGCCTCCGACCTGTCAGTCTTCTTCGTCGAGCGCTACGGCGCCGAGCTCACCGCCGTGATCACCCAGACGGTGGAGCGGTGGGACGGTCGCGAGGCGGCGCGGAGGATCGAGCTGCACGTCGGACGCGACCTGCAGTTCATCCGGATCAACGGCACGATCGTGGGAGGGCTGGTGGGACTGGTGATCCATGCGGTGACGGTGGTGGTGCACTGATGAGCGAGACCGGTGGTGACACCCGCGTCGTGCGGTTGCACGACGAGTCGATCAAGCTCGGCCAGTTCCTGAAGCTGTCCGACCTCGTCGACACCGGCGCCGACGCGAAGGGGCTGCTGGCGCGGGGTCTGGTGCGGGTGAACGGCGAGGTCGAGACGCGTCGTGGCCGCCAGCTGGCGGTCGGGGACGTCGTGGAGTGTGCCGGGCGGCGGGTGCAGGTGGGCTGAACGGCTCCCCGGGGCCCTCGGGAAGCCGGTCGCACCGGGTTCAGCGGCACCGCAGCCGCAGCCTGGCGTGCACTGACAGTCGGGACCGCAGGGGCAGTCGTGGACCTCGTCGGCCATGCCGTTCACCCCCTTCCCGCAAGCGCACCACGTGGTGTCGGGACCCGGGTCGGGGCACGTGCCGGCCGCGATGCCGGCCAGCATCGCCGTCATCTGGTCGCGGAGGGCCTCGAGCCGGGTGATCTCGGCGTCGACCTCGGCCAGACGCCGGGACAGGTGCTGCTCGGCGGGTTCGCACGGGCAGTCACCGGTGTCGCGGACGGCGAGGAGGTCGCGGACGTCGGACAGGGTCAGCCCCATCCGCTGGGCGCTGCGGATGAAGGCCAGCCGCTCGCGCGCGCCGTCGTCGTACTGCCGGTAGCCCGACGGCGTGCGCTCCGGCGCCGGGAGCAGGCCGACCTTCTCGTAGTAGCGGAGTGTGTCGGGGCTGCTCCCCACCGCGGCGGCCAGCTGGGAGACCGTGTACGTCGTGCTCACGTCCCGACCGTAGACCTTGGAGTCGACTCCAAGGTCAAGGGCCGGTCAGTCGACGGAGACGAGGTCGCACACGAAGATCAGCGTCTCGCCGGGCTGGATCACGCCACCCGCACCACGGTCGCCGTAGGCGAGCTGAGGGGGGATCACCAGCCGGCGGCGGCCTCCGACCTTCATGCCCTGCACCCCGGTGTCCCAGCCCGAGATGACCTGGCCGACCCCGAGCCGGAACTCCAGCGGGGCCCCGCGGTTGTACGAGGCGTCGAACTCCTCGCCGGTCGAGTGCGCGACGCCCACATAGTGGACCCGCACCGTGGTGCCGGCGGTCGCCTCGGGTCCGTCACCCACGACCTCGTCGGTGATCTCGAGATCGCTGGGAGGTGGTCCGTCCGGAAAGTCGATTTCGGGCTTGTCCATACGTTGACCTTACGGGTGATCAGGCGGATGTCTCACGCCAGGACTGTCGGTGGTCGCCCCTAGCCTCGGAGGTATGCCGCTGATGATCGAGGAGGTGCCGATCCAGGCGCCGGAGACGGGTCCGTGCGACCCTGCCGGCTCCGACAGCGAGCGCGACGAGGACGAGCTCCAG
The DNA here is from genome assembly GCA_036270075.1 of Nocardioides sp. GTDB lineage: Bacteria > Actinomycetota > Actinomycetes > Propionibacteriales > Nocardioidaceae > Nocardioides. The sequence continues at coordinate 3,851 of DATBDF010000156.1, read as the reverse complement.
GCGGAGTCCCGCTGCCGGTGCGACTCGTGCGAGCCCGCGGCGCGCGACGAGATGTGGGTCCGCTGGGCCTGACCGGCCTCAGGTCTGGTGGACGTAGCTGTCGAGCTGGTCCCGCTCGAACTGCAGCTGGTCGATCGACGACTTCACGACGTCGCCGATGCTGATGATCCCGACGAGGTTCCCGTCGGTGACGACCGGGACGTGCCGGATGCGCCGCTCGGTCATCAGCACCCGCAGGTCGTCGACGGGGGTGTGCGGCTCGGTGGTCGCCACCTCGCTGGTCATGATCGCGCTCACGGCGCCGCCGAGGACCGACTCGTCCTCGTGCAGGCGTCGCACGACGTCGCGCTCGCTGACGATCCCGTCCACCGACCGGCCGTCGGCGCTGACGACGACCGCACCGACGTTGTGGCGGGCCAGGAGCCCGAGGAGGTCCCGCACGGTGGAGTCCGGCGGGATCGTGACGACCTGTTCGTTGGACTTGCTCGAAAGAACGTCGCTGATACGCATGACCACTCCTGAGGCGCTGGCTGAGGCGTCGGCTCGGTTCTCCCTGAGGCTAGTCCTCCCCGCGGGTGCGCCGCGAGAGGAGATCACTGACCGAACCGGGCCCGCGCGGTGGTGAGTCGGGGTCGTGGTCGCCGTCGGGCAGCGAGCCGAGGAACGAGAGCGCAGCGTCGTGGAGATGGCCGTTGGTGGCCAGCGCGTTGCCGCCGAAGGGGCCGTCGCTGCCGTCCAGCGAGGTGAACCGGCCGCCGGCCTCGCGCACGATGACGTCGAGGGCCGCCATGTCGTAGAGCTGGAGCTCGGGCTCGGTGGCGATGTCGACCGCCCCCTCGGCGAGCAGCATGTAGGACCAGAAGTCGCCGTACGCCCGACTGCGCCAGCAACGTCTCATCAACGACAAGAAGTCCTCGAGCCGGTCGCGCTCCTCCCAGCCGTGGAGGGACGAGTAGGCCATCGAGGCGTCCTCGAGTCGGCGTACGTCCGAGACCGTGCAGCGCGTGGCCTTCAGCAGGGACCGGCCGGTCCAGGTGCCGTTCCCCGAGGATGCCCACCATCGTCGCTGGAGCTGCGGGGCCGACACCACCGCGAGCACGACCTGGTCGTCCACCACGAGGGCGACCAGTGTGGCCCAGACGGGGACGCCCCGGACGAAGTTCTTGGTCCCGTCGATGGGGTCGATCACCCACCGTCGCTGGCTGTGCCCGGAGCTGCCCTGCTCCTCGCCCGTGATCGCGTCGCGTGAGCGGACCCGCGACAGGGTGCGCCGGATGGACTCCTCGACGGCCTCGTCGGCGTCGGTGACCGGGGTCAGGTCCGGCTTGCTCATCACGTGCAGGTCGAGGGCCTTGAACCGTGAGGTGGTGATGGAGTCCGCGTCGTCGGCCAGCACGTGAGCCAGGCGGAGGTCGTCGGTGTAGTCGGTCCCGGACGGACCTGCGGGCGGCATGGGCACAGGCTATGCCCGGGCGGCCTGGCGCCTTTGAACCCGAGCGCGCGAGGTGTCGTATACCTATGCCATGGAGACGTTCGCCATGTCCTGGGCCATGGAGTTCAACGGTCTGCCCCTCCACCCGCTGATCGTGCACGTGGTGGTCGTCTTCGCGCCGCTCGCGGCCCTCGGCGGCGTCCTGTACGCCGTCGTGCCGCGGTGGCGCTGGTGGCTGCGCTGGCCACTCGTCGCCACGGCGGTGATCGCCGCCGGAGCCGGTGTGATCGCGGTCCAGTCGGGGATGCAGCTCGAGACGCAGCGACACCTCCAGTCCCTGCCCGAGCTCGCCGTGCACGCACATCGGGGCCGTATCCTGCGCTGGATCCTGCTGGCCTTCCTGGTCCCGGTCGCCCTGGCCGCGTGGTTGCTCGGGGGGCCGTCGGCGTTGGTGTCGGGCGCCGGAGCGCGACAGGGCCGCACGGGAGTGCTGGCGGTGGCCGTCCAGGTCCTGCTGGTGGCCGGTGCGGTCGCGGTGCTCGTGTCGTGCTTCCTGACCGGCGACGCGGGCGCGCGGAGCGTCTGGGGCTAGTACGCCGGGCCGGACCTCGCCTCGAGCAGCCGCCGGAAAGACTCCACCCGCTCGGGGTCGGCCTCGCCGCGGGCGACGGCCTCGTCGAGCCCGCACTCCGGCTCGTCGGCGCCGTGGGTGCAGCCGCGTGGGCAGTCCTCGGTCATCTCGTCGAGGTCCGGGAAGGCCTCGATCAGGTCCTCGGGCCGCACGTGGGCGAGCCCGAAGGACCGGATGCCCGGCGTGTCGACGATCCACCCGCCCGGCCCGCCGTCCTGAGAGGGGAGCGCGAGCATGATCGCCGACGTCGAGGTGTGGCGGCCGCGACCGGTCACGGCGTTCACCCGGCCGACGTCGCGGCCCGCGTCCGGCACGAGGGCGTTGACCAGCGTCGACTTCCCGACACCGCTGTGGCCGATCAGGACGCTCGTGCGGCCGGCGAGGCAGGCGCGCACCTCGGCGAGGTCCGCACCGCGCTGGGTCACCACCCACGGGACGCCCAGCGAGCGGTACGTCGCGAGCAACGTCTCCGGGTCGGCCAGATCGGCCTTGGTCAGGCACAGCAGCGGCCTCATCTTCGCGTCGTACGCCGCCACCAGGGCCCGGTCGATCAGGCGCGGACGCGGCTCGGGGTCGGCCAGCGACGTCACCACGACCAGCTGGTCGGCGTTCGCCACGACGACTCGCTCCACCGGGTCGTCGTCGTCGGCAGTTCGCCGGAGCACGGTCCGGCGCTCCTGCACCTCGACGATCCTCGCCAGGGCTCCCTCGTGGCCCGAGACGTCGCCGACGACCCTCACCCGGTCGCCCACGACGACCCCCTTGCGTCCCAGGGGCCGGGCCTTGACCGCCCAGACCGTCACGCCGTCCACCTCGAGCGTGAACCGGCCGCGGTCGACGGTGGTGACCACGCCGTCGACGGCGTCGTCGTAGCGCGGACGCTCCTTGGTCCGGGGCCGGGTGTGCCGTCGCGGACGCTCGTAGTGCTCGTGGTCGTGCTCGTCGTACCGGCCGCTCACGGCTGCCCCGCGCCCATCACGTGTCCAGCAGCCCCGACCACACCCCGGGGAAGTCCGGGAAGGTCTTGCTCGTCGTCCCCACGTCGTCGACGGTGACCCCGGCCACCGCCGAGCCCAGCACGGCGCCCGCATGGGCCATCCGGTGGTCGGCGTAGCTGTGGAACAGGCCGCCGTGCAGGGTCGCCGGACGGAGCTCCAGCCCGTCGGGAAGCTCCGTGACGTCCGCCCCGAGGCCGCGCAGCTCGGTCACCAGGGCGGCGATCCGGTCGGTCTCGTGGCCGCGGATGTGGGCGATGCCGCGCAGGTACGACGGACCGTCCGCCAGTGCGCTCAGGGCGGCCACGACGGGAGTGAGCTCGCCGGCGTCGTGGAGGTCGACGTCGATGCCGGCGATGCCCGCTCCACCCGTGACCGTGAGTCCACCCGCGTGGCGGACCACGTCGCACCCCATCCGCTTCAGGAGGTCCCGGATCAGGTCTCCGGCCTGGGTGGTCGGCTCGGGCCAGTCGCGGACGGTCACGGAACCGCCGGTCGTCGCGGCCAGCGCCAGGAACGGCGCCGCGTTGGACAGGTCAGGCTCGATCGTGTGGTCCACCGCCCGGATCGGCCCGGGGGCGACGCGCCAACGGTCCGGCTCGCCGTCGTCGACGTGCACGCCGTGACTCCGCAGCATCGCGACCGTCATCTCGACGTGCGGCTGCGACGGCACGGCCTTGCCGTCATGCAGCAGGTCCAGGCCCTCGTCGAAGCGCGCTCCGGCGAGCAGGAGCGCCGACACGAACTGGCTGGACCCCGACGCATCGAGCACCACACGTCCGCCGCGCACGTG
>DATBDF010000155.1:0-4199 GCA_036270075.1 Nocardioides sp. | reverse complement strand
CCGGGAGCAGTTCTGGGTCGCCGAAGCCGTCACGGACGAGGGGAGCCACGTCGTCTGCTCCGGTCGCATCGCCTTCGTCCCGGACACCGAGTTCGCAGGCATCTGGGGTGGGTCGACGCTCCCGGAATGGCGGGGCAAGGGCATCTACCGAGCGCTCACGGCGGCGCGCGCACGCGAGGCGCTCGGCCAGGGCGTGCGCTACATCCACAGCGACTGCACCGACATGTCGCGGCCCATCCTCGAGCGCTCCGGTCTGGTGGCGGTGACCACGTCGACGCCGTACGTCTGGCACCGCTGATTCCGGTCACGCTGCTGCTCGGCGGTGCGGCAAGATGAGCGGGTGCTGTACGGCGTCCTCCATCGGATCGTTCCGCCGCTGCTCAAGGCGATCTGGAGGCCGCATGTCGAGGGCCTGGAGCAGGTGCCGCGCACGGGCCCGCTGATCCTCGCCAGCAACCATCAGAGCTTCATCGACAGCGTCGTCATCCCGGCAGTCACCCCGCGCCCGGTGAACTTCCTGGCCAAGTCCGACTACTTCGAGGGCCGCGGCGTCAAGGGCCGTCTGGTCAAGGAGTGGTTCGTGATCTTCGGCGCCATGCCCGTCGACCGCGAGGACTCCAAGGCGGCCCTGGCAAGCCTGGACACCGCCTTGGCCGTGCTGGGCGAGGGAGGCGCCTTCGGCATCTACCCCGAGGGCACCCGGTCGCGTGACGGGCGGCTGTACCGCGGCCGCACGGGGGTCGCCCAGCTCGCGCTCACCTCAGGTGCCCCGATCGTCCCGATCGGACTCCTCGACACCGACCGGCTGCAGCCGGTCGGCTCAAACCGGCCGCGGCTCGTGCGGGTCACCGTGAGGTTCGGGGAGCCCATCGACGTCCGCGGCGCGTACGACGGCGTACCGCCGGGCAGGGCACGTCGGGAGATCACCGACCGGGTCATGGCGGCCATCCAGGAGCTCACCGGCCAGGAGGAGGCCGGGATCTACAACGACCGGGCGCCCGACGCCTGAAACCCGCGCCTTCGGGTCCTGCTTGAATCAGGACATGGCAGCGGTCCCGAGGCGTCGGATCAGGGTGGGGATCGACACCGGTGGCACCTTCACCGACGTGGTCGCCCTCGACGAGGGCTCCGGAGAGCTGGTCACGACCAAGACCCCGTCGACACCGGCCAACCCCGCGGACGGCTTCCTGGCCGGCATCGAGAAGGTGCTCGGGCTGCTCGAGGGCGCCGACGGAGAGGACATCTCGGCGGTCAGCCACGGCACCACGGTGGCGACCAACCAGCTCCTCGAGGGCAAGGTGGACCAGCTCGGCTTCATCACCACCGAGGGGTACGACGCGATGCTCGAGATCGCGCGTCAGTCCGTGCCCGACGGCTACGGCAACTCCTACTTCTGGGTGAAGCCGCCGCGCATCGTGCCCCGTGACCTCGTGCGGTCGGTCGGAGGACGGCTCGACTTCATGGGCGCGGAGGTGCGGCCCTTCGACGAGCCTGCGGCGCGCGTCGTCGCCCGGTGGTTCCGCGACCGCGGCATCGACACGCTCGGCGTCTGCTTCCTGCATGCCTACGCCAACCCCGAGCACGAGGAGCGGATGCGGGCGATCCTGGCCGAGGAGCACCCCGGCGCCGTGGTCAGCCTGAGCAGCGAGGTGCTGCGGGAGTACCGCGAGTACGAGCGCGCGATGACGACCCTCGTGGACGCCGCCGTGAAGCCGCGGCTGTCGGCGTACGTCGCGAACATCAGCGCCCGTCTCGCCGGGTACGTCGGCGGCGACGCCGGTGCGCGCACCGTCCCGTTCTACGTGATGAAGTCCAACGGTGGCGTGCTCAGTGCCGACGAGGTCGTGCACCAGCCGATCACCACGGTGCTGAGCGGCCCTGCCGCGGGTGCGCTCGGCGCCGCCCTGATCGCGAAGGTGGCCGGCTTCGACCGCGTCCTCACCTGTGACGGAGGCGGTACGTCGACCGACGTCACCGTCGTGGTCGACGGCGAGCCGACGCTGACGACGGAGGGCACCGTCGGTGCCTTCCCGAGCAAGATCCCGATGATCGACGTGGTCACCGTCGGCGCCGGAGGAGGCTCGATCGCCTGGCTATCGCCGGAGGGTGCGCTGAAGGTGGGCCCACAGTCGGCGGGCGCCGACCCCGGACCACTGTGCTACGCCAAGGGCGGCAGCGACGTGACCATCACCGACGCGCACGTCGTCCTCGGCCGGATCCCGCCGCACCTGCTCGGGGGCGAGATCCCGCTCGACGTCGACGCCGCGCGTCGCGGTGTCGAGGACCTCGCCGCGAAGCTGGGGCTCTCGGTCGAGGCCGCGTCGGTCGGCGTCCTGGAGATCTCGGCGTGGAACCAGGCCAACGCCCTGCGGCAGGTCACGGTCAAGCGCGGGCTGGACGTCCGCGACTTCACGTTGACGACGTTCGGCGGCTCCGGGTCGCTGCTGCTGTGCCGATTGATGGACATCCTCGGTATCCCGACGGTGCTGGTGCCGCCCGATCCGGGGAACGTGTCGGCGTTCGGGCTGCTGACCGTCGACGTCAAGAACGACTACGTGCAGACCCACGTGTCGCTCGACGCGGCGCTCGACGTCCACGGGCTGCGGGCGGCGTACGACGGACTGACGACGCGTGCGCAGGACGCGCTGCTGCGTGAGGGCTTCGCCGAGACCGACCACGTGTTCCAGCGCACCGCCGACCTCCGCTACTTCGGCCAGGCCTTCGAGGTGCGGGTGCCCGTGCCGGACGGCGACCTCGACCGGGCGGCGCTCGGCCGGGTCGCTGCGGCGTTCCACGCCGAGCACCGGGGGCTCTACGGTTACGACTTCGCGGGCGACTCGAGCCAGCAGGTCGAGTGGGTCAACCTGCGGGTGTCCGGCATCGGCCCGATCACCCGCCCCGAGATCCGTCGTGTCACAGGGTCGTCCGCCCCACAGGTCAGTAGGGGTTCCTCTCAGGCGGACGACCCGAAGGTGCGGGCCGTCTGCTTCCACGCCGAGCAGGGGTACGTCGACACCGCGGTGCTGCGGCGGACCGACCTCGCACCGGGGGCGATCGTCGCCGGGCCGGCGGTGATCGAGGAGTACGGCTCGACCGTGCCCCTGCATCCCGGCTTCTCCGCGTCGGTCGACGACTTCGGCAACCTGCTGGTCCGCCGTACCGAGGAGGTCCGAGCATGAGCCGCCGCATCCCGACCCAGTTCCCCTACGGCCACCTGACGGCCGATGCCGGGGCCGGCGCCGACCCGGTTCTCGTCGAGATCGTCCAGGGCTCGTTGGCCAGCGTCGAGGCCGAGGTCGAGACGGCCATCGCGCGCACCAGCCGCAGCCCGATGATCCGCGACGCGCACGACTTCCGGGCCGGCATCCACGACCGGCTCCTCCGCAAGCTCACCGGCCGCTCCTACTCCGCCCTCGTCCACCCGGTGGCGCGCGACTTCCCGGTCGAGCAGATGCGGGAGGGCGACGTGTTCTTCCACAACGACGTGTACCGCTCCGAGGGCGGGATCGGCCACCTCCCGGACCTGTGCGTGACCGTCCCGGTGTTCGCCGACAGCCGCGTGGTGGCCTACGTCCAAGCCTTCGGCCACCACGACGACATCGGTGGCGCCGTCCCGGGATCGATGCCGAGCGCGGCGACCACGGTGTTCGAAGAAGGGCTGATGGTGCCGCCGATCCGGCTGTGGGACGCCGGCGTCCCCAACCGCGCGGCGCTGTCGATCATGACCCGCAACTCCCGGATGCCCGAGTCGCTCGCGGCCGACCTCGACGCGGAGTGCTCGGCCTGCCTGATGGGCGCGCGCCGTCTCGGTGAGCTCTTCGAGCGGTACGGCGTCGCCGAGGTCGAGGCCTGCTTCGACGCCATCCTCGAGCGCACGACCGAGACCTACCGCCGCGAGATCCTGGCCAAGATCCCGGTGGGCTCCTGGGTGTGGGAGGACTACGCCGAGCACGACGGCGTCGACGCGCCGCACCTCCACACCCAGCGGATCACCCTGACCCGCACGGCTCCCGACGACCCGGGCGGCGAGCGACTGGTGCTCGACTTCGACGGCACCGGTCCGCAGGCCAAGGGTCCGATCAACCACTGCGGCGACTACAGCGACGGGGTCTTCCTCAAGAAGTGGCTGGCCCCCATCCTCCGCAACCTGGCCGACACCCCGGAACGGATGGCGGAGCTCGACGTGAACGAGGGCGTCG